>NZ_JBEXKB010000033.1:81168-100631 GCF_040609455.1 Kitasatospora sp. NPDC004669 | reverse complement strand
GGCCGGCCCGCCCCCCCCCGGGGCGCCGCCCGGGCCGGCCCCCCCGGCCCGGCCGCACCGGCCGCCCCGGCCGCACGGCCCGCCCCGGCCGGACCGGCCGGTCCGGTCGACCGCACTTTGAGGAGCACCTGTGTCCGTCGTCCTCGACACCGCCGAGGTTCCGTCCGCCGACCGCGCCGAGTACTGGCACGAGGCCGTCTCCCACACCTTCATCCCGCTGGACGTGGCCCTGCTGGAAGCCGCGCCCGACCCCGCGACGATCACCAGCCACCGCCTGGGCGCCCTGCAGGTCTCCCTGGTCCAGGCCGGCCCCCAACGGGTCGAGCGCAGCGCGGCCTTGATCGCCCGCAGCGGGGAGGACCACCTCACGCTGGCGCTCCAGCACCGCGGTACGGCCCGGCTCGTCCAGGACGGCCACCAGGTGGAGCTGCGCCCGGGCACTTTCGCGATCTCCGACGCCGGACGACCGTTTGCCAAGGAACTGCCGGGGCCCTTCGTCTTCACGGCGTTCCACTGGCCGCGCTCGGCCGTGGGAGTGTCCGAGGAGGACCTGCGGGTGCTCACCGCGACGGCCTTCGGCACGGGTGACGACACCGCCCGCCTGGTCGCCGCCTACCTGGAGTGCCTGTCCCGGTCGGCCGGCTCGATGGAGCCGCACGTCGCCGCCTGGCTCGCCACCACGGCGCTCGACCTGCTTGCGGTGCTCGCCCACGAGCGGCGCGGCCGGTCGGTCCCGGAGGCATCCGAGGTGGCCCTGGCCACCCTGGCCCGGGTGAAGGACCACATCCTGCGCCACCTGGGGGATCCGGACCTCTCGCCCGAGGGGATCGCCGCGGCCCACCACGTTTCGGTGCGGTACCTGCACAAGCTCTTCCGCTTCGAGGGAGTGACGGTGGCCCGTTGGATACATCGCCAGCGGCTGGACATGTGCCGCCGCGACCTCGCCCGCCCGACGGCGGGCCGGGCGACCGTGGCCGCGGTCGCCGGGCGTTGGGGCTTCGTGAGCGCCAGTCACTTCAGCCGGGCCTTCCGGGCCGCCTACGGGGTCTCCCCGCGCGAGTGGCAGGCCTGCGCGGGGGCGGGCCCCGCGCAGCCGCCGTTGCCGGTCGACCCGCCGTTGCCGGTCGACCGGCCGGGGCGGGTCGACCGGCCGACGGGGTACGGCGTCGCGGTGTGAGCCCGGTGGCGGTCACCGGGCACCGGTCGTCGATCACCGGTCGGTGTGGAGCTCCGCGATGTAGCCGCCCGGGAACCGCACCATCGCGCTCGCCCGGCTGCCCACCGTGACCGGCCCCCACAGCACCGACGCGCCGGCGGCCTTCGCCCGGTCCAGGGTCGCGCCGAGATCGGGCACTCCGTAGCCGGTGAGCTCCCGGCCGAACGGGTGCGGCAGGTGGCCGTCCGTCACGGTGACCGTCGTGGTGCCGAAGCCGGAGGTGAGGCGCAGCAGCCGGTACGTCGTCCCGGGCAGCCCGATCGAGGCGCCGTCGGCCCGCCGGTCGTCGGAGACGATCCGGCCCTGGGCGAAGGACAGGTAGCTGCGCAGGAAGGCATCGACCGCGTCCGGCGACAGGTAGAGCCGGTTCTCCGGCACGCTCGCCAGGTCGGGGTAGGACGGCGGGGTGGTGTGCACGTAGAGCTGGGCGCTGATCCCGCCGGGGAACTGCACGACGGCGTCCCGGCCGATCGGATCGGCGAACGGTGCCACGGTCACGGCCGCGCCGTCGGCCCGGGCGGCCCGGACCGCCCGGTCGAGGTCGGTCACCAGCCAGCCGGTGCGCTCGGTGCCGAACGGGTAGGGCGCGGGCGTGGTGTAGTCGAACACGGACAGCGTGCCCACCGGGGAGAGCACCAGCTCGGAGAGCGTCCGGCTGGGCGTGGGCGTCACCTGGGTGGCGTTCGGACCGATCGTCGTCCCGCCGAAGGTGGCCACCCAACTGGCGACGAACTCCTGCTCGGTGCCCGGTGCGACGTAGACGTGGGTGGAGTCGTACTGCGGGCCGACCGCGAACTGCCGGTGCGTGCCGGGCTGCCTGGTCGGGGTGCTCTGGGTCGCCGAGGCGGTGGGGATCGCGGTCAGCGCCGCGATCGCCACCACCAGCGGGACCGCGCGGCGGGCGAAGCGTCGTTTCAAGGGGGACCTCCTGGTCGTGGTGCGCGCCCCGGCCTCCGCCTGTGCGGGGATACCGGGGCGCCTGGTCGTCGTGGGTGCCGCTCAGGGTGTCGGCGGGGCCTGGTGGGCGTCGGGGTCGAGGCCCGGCGGGCGGTCGGCGCGGTGGTCGGGAGCAGCAGCGTGGCGAGGCCGAGGGCGGTGGCGGGCCGCCCGTGCAGGATCAGCGCCCTGCCCGCGAGGCCGCCGAGCAGCATCGCCGGCGCGGTCACCCGGTCCGGGGGCCGATCCGCTCGAACACCTGACGGAACGTTAAGTCGTCGTCGGGTGACGGAATTAGCCCACAGCGCACCGCCTCCGGCCCCGGAGCGCACCAGCCGGCCGGTGCGGGGATCGTGCACGGGTGGTCAACGACGGCTGCGCGCAGCGCGAATCGGCCTGACGGAATGACAACTACCGTCCCAGGAATGCGACTTGGCCGGTAAACGGAAAATGGAACGGGCGTGTCCCGGACGATCGGACGGAACGGGCGGAAGGTCCGGGGCGGTCGAGCCGCCGTTTCGGCTACTTCGCGAGGAAGGCCAGCAGCGCCGAGTTCACCTCCTCGGCATGGGTCCACAGCAGGCCGTGCGGCGCGCCCTCGATCTCCACGTACTCGGCGGAGGGCAGCGCCCGGTGGAAGTGCCGTCCGGTGTTGTCGACCGGCAGGATGCGGTCGCCCGTCCCGTGCAGGATCAGGGCCGGCACGTCGATGCGCGGGATGTCGGCCCGGAAGTCGGTGTACCAGGTGGACGGCGCGGCGGCGGCGGCGTAGGAGCCGCCGCCCGCCGCGACGTTCCAGCTGTTGCGGACGGCCTCCTCGCTGATCCTGGTCCCGAGGTTCTCGTCGAGGTTGTAGAAGTCCCGGAAGAAGTCGCTGTAGTAGGCGTAGCGGTCGGCCTTCACCGCCGCGACGATGCCGTCGAAGAACTCCTTCGGGGCGGCCCCGTCCGGGTTGTCGTCGGTCTTGAGCAGGCAGGGCTCCAGGGAGGCGAGGAAGACGACCTTGGCGACGCGGGCGGAGCCGTACGTCGCGACGTAGCGGGCGACCTCCCCGGTGCCCATCGAGAAGCCGACCAGCACGGCGTCCCGGACGTCGAGGGTTTCCAGCACGGTCTTGAGGTCGGCGGCGAAGGTGTCGTAGTCGTAGCCGGTGGTCGGCTGGGAGGACTGACCGAAGCCGCGGCGGTCGTAGGTGATCACCCGGTAACCGGCGTCGAGCAGCGCGTCGGCCTGCCGCTCCCAGGAGTGCCCGTCCAACGGGAACCCGTGGATGAGGACGACCGGCTGCCCGGAGCCGTGGTCCTCGTAGTAGAGCTCGACGGGGGCGGAGTTCTCCTGGCCGACGGTGATGAACGGCATGGCTCTGGCCTCTTCCTCTGGGGCAGCGCATGGCTGGTGTGGACCACACGCTAGGACCGGACGTGTGCGGACGGTTGCCTGCGCGGGTACCGCGTGTCGTCCGAGAGCGCCGGGATCCGGCCCACACCCCGGCGGGCAGCCCCGCGCCCCTCACACCACCGCCTCCGTACCCCTCGGTTGACCAGGCATTACTCCGAGATCGCTGCTGCACCACCCGGCAGGACCTCATCCAGCGACACCGCTGTGACGGCTCACCAGTTCGCCGCTCAGCCCGTACTGACTACGCGTCCCCCCAGCAGTGAGGGTGGTGGTGGAGCCCGGAGGATGCTCTGGCACCATATGCCGATCAAGTGGCTCTCTTCGCCAAACCGCCTACCAGGGACGTTACGTGTCCGACCAGCACAGATCCAGCACCACCACCACCCGCGCCCGGCCGCGACAGCGCAGCAACAACCGGGCCATCGCGCTGAGCGCCGCCTGCGTGCTCCTGGCCGCGGGCGCGACAACGCTCGTCACCACCGGGCTGGTCGGGAGCTCCTCCCCGAGCGGCAGCGCTGTGGCACACTCGGCCCCCGGTGACGGGGCTTCGGCCGACACCACCACCGGCCTGCCGACCGCGGACACGACGAGCGCCGGTGCGAGCCCCAGTGCCTCCGCCTCGCCGTCCGGTTCGGGCTCGCCGTCCGCCACGGCCCCACCGTTCAAGTCCGTGTCCGCGTCGGCCTCGGCGTCCGCATCGTCGTCGCACCAGGCGTCTTCGAGCGCGTCCCTTCCCGCATCGGCCGCCGCCGGCCAGGGAGCGGCCCCGGTGAACAATGCCCCCGCGCCTGCGCCCGCGCCCGCGCGCGGACCGGCCGTCTTCACCGGCAAGGCGTTCGACACCTGCACCGCACCGTCCTCGGCCGCGATGCAGGCGTGGCACGGCCAGTCGCCCTACGGCGCGGCCGCGGTCTACATCGGAGGCCAGAACCGGGGCTGCTCGCAGCCGAACCTGACGTCCTCGTGGGTGCACACCGTGCGCGCCGCTGGATGGCAGATGATCCCGCTCTACGTGGGCGCGCAGCCGCCCTGCCAGACCTCCGGCAACCCGGAGCGGATCACCGCCGCCAACGCGGCCTCCCTCGGCTCCTCCGACGGCGCTGACGCAGTCGCCCACGCCGCCGGCCTCGGCATGGGCACGGGCAGCGCCATCTACCTCGACATGGAGGCCTACGACGCCTCCGACCGCGCGTGCAGCGGCGCGGTGCTGACGTACGTCCAGGCCTGGGACGCGGCCCTGCACGCCCACGGCTACTGGGCGGGCTTCTACGGCTTCGGCAAGTCCAGCGCCCTGGCCATGAGCCAAGCGGCATCGTCCGGTGCGACCGGCCTGCCGGACGCACTGTGGTACGCCCAGTACGACGGCACGGCTGACACCAGCAGCGGCTTTCCCTACCCCGCCGGCCAGTGGAGCGGCCCCTGGCGGGGCCACCAGTACGCGGTCGATCAGCAGGAGAGCTACGGAGGCGTATCCCTCACCGTCGACCACGACGCCTGGAACGGACCGGTCGCGGTGATCGGCTGATGCTCCCGGCCCACCCCGGGCAGTAACCAGTGGTGGCCCCGCGCTCTCCGGAAACCCCATAGGGCCCCGGCGTCCTTTGCCCGCCGAGCAGGCCGAGTCGGGTGTGGTCCGTGATCGACTCCGGTCAGGTGCGTTCGCACGAGCGCGGGGCGTCCCCGTCGATCCGGTCGGAGCGTCAGTTGCCCTCGGTTTCGAAGGTGCGCAGCAGATCGGCGGCGACGCTCACGGCAATGGTCGCGGGTGCCTTGCCGGTGATGTCGGCCAGCCCGATCGGGGTCTTGATCCGATCAATGGTGGCCTCGTCGTGACCGCCCTCGGTGGCGAGGCGTTTGCGGAACCGCACCCACTTGGCCGCCGACCCGATCAGCCCGATGGAGCCGAGGTGGGTCGTGCGCAAGGCGGCGTCGCACAGAGCGGCGTCCTCGGCGTGATCATGGGTCATGATCAGGATGTGGGTGCCGCGCGGCAACTCCGCCAGCACCTCCTCGGGCAGCAGCGGCGTGTGATGCACGTGCACCTGCGCCACCGCGTCCGCCAGCACGTCGAGCCGCTCCCGGGTGAGGGTGCCGGCGCGGGTGTCGATCAGATGGAGGTCGAGGTCCTGACGTGCCAGGATGCGCGCCAGTTCCAGCCCGACGTGCCCGACGCCGAAGATCGCCACCGCCCGTACCACCGGCAGCGGTTCGAGCAGCACCGAGACCGTGCCGCCGCAGCACTGCACGCCGTGCTGGTTGGTCACTTTGTCGTTGAGGGTGAAATCGATCAGTTCCGGCTCCGTCGTGGACGCGGCGATCATCTCCCGGGCCCGATCGATCGCGACGGCCTCGACATTGCCGCCACCGATCGAGCCCCACGTCTTGATCCGCCCCACAACGAGTTTCGCGCCGGCCTCGCGCGGGGCATGGCCGCGCACGGTCGCGACGGTCACGAGCACGCCGGACTCCCGGAGCGCTCGCAACCGTGCGACCGCGGCGACCCACGTCATGTCAGGCACCGTACAGCGCGCTTGCGTCGGTCCGGATCGCGCCGTTGGTGGCGTGCCCGTTGGTGGCGGACCCGTTGCGGGCGTGACCGCTCCCGGAGACGTCGCCCCGGCGAGCCGCCTGGATCGCCCAGTACACCGCCTCCGGCGTTGCGGGCGAGGCCAACTCGACGCTGACCCCGCTCGGCCCGAACGCGGCTGCGGCCTGCCGCAACGCCTCTCGCACCGAGAACGCCAGCATCAGCGGAGGCTCACCCACCGCCTTGGAGCCGTACACCGCGCCCTCTTCGCCGGCGTTCTCCAGAAGCGTGACGTTGAACTCCTCCGGCATCTCCGAAAAGCTCGGCAGTTTGTAGGTGCTCGCGGCCTGGGTCAGCAGCCGGCCGCGGTTCGGCCCGTCACCGGCGTCCCAGCGAAGGTCCTCGAGTGTCAGCCAACCCGCGCCCTGCACGAAACCACCCTCGACCTGACCGATGTCGATCATCGGGGACAGGCTGTCGCCGACATCGTGCACGATGTCCACCCGCCGGATGCGGTACGCGCCGGTGAAGCCGTCCACCTCCACCTCGGCTGCGGCGGCGCCATGGGCGAAGTACTTGAACGGCGAGCCCCTGAACGTCTTCGCATCCCAGTGCAGCCCCTCGGTCCGGTAGAAACCGGCCGCCGACAACTGAACGCGCTGGAAGTACGCGCTGCGCACCAGGTCGTCCCAGGCCAGCTCCTCGTCACTGCCCAGGCTACGCGCGACGCCCTCGACGATGCGCACGTCCGAGGCGTACGAACCCAGCTGGGTGGCAGCCACCTGCAGCAGCCGCTCGCGCAACTGCTCGCAGGCGTTCTTCACCGCCGCTCCGTTGAGATCCGCCCCGGCACTGGCGGCGGTGGCAGAGGTGTTGGGCACCTTGTCGGTTCGCGTCGGGGCCAGCCGCACCTTCCGCAGCGGGATACCCAGCGTGGTCGCGGCCACTTGCAGCATCTTGGTGTGCAGGCCCTGGCCCATCTCGGTGCCGCCGTGGTTGATCAGGACCGAGCCGTCCTTGTAGATCAGCACCAGCGCGCCGCCCTGGTTGAAGGCGGTGAGGTTGAACGAGATTCCGAACTTGAGGCCGGTGACCGCAAGTGCCCGCTTGGTGTTCGGGTGCGCGGCATTGAAGGCGGCGATCTCGCGCTTGCGATCGGTGATGCCGGCGTTGTCCTGAACCTGGCGCCAGACGGCGGAGATCCGTTCGGGCTGAACGAGCGGCTGTCCGTACGGCGTCGTCTGACCCTGCCGGTAGAAGTTGCGCTCCCGCAACTCCATCGGATCCAGGCCCAGCAGCGGCGCGCAGCGGCCCATGATGTCCTCGATCACCAGCATGCCCTGCGGTCCGCCGAAGCCGCGGAAGGCGGTGTTGGAGACCTTGTTGGTCCTGGCGACCCGACCGGCGATGCGTGCGTTGGGAATCCAGTAGGTGTTGTCGATGTGGCACAGCGCGCGGGCCACCACCGGTTCGGACAGATCCAGGCTCCAGCCACCGTCCGCGGTCAGGGTGGCGTCCAGGGCCTGGATGCGGCCATCGGCGTCGAAGCCGATCTTCCACTCGGCGTGGAACCCGTGCCGCTTACCGGACATGGTCAGGTCCTGAGTCCGGTTGAGCCGCACCCGAACCGGACGGCCGGTCAGCTTGGCGCCGAGCGCGGCGACGGCCGCGAACCCGTGCGGCTGCATCTCCTTGCCGCCGAAGCCGCCACCCATCCGCAGGCACTGCACGGTCACCTCGTGGCTGTGCAGGCCGAGCACGTGCGCGACGATTTCCTGGGTCTCCGAAGGATGCTGGGTGCTGCTCTGGACGAACACCTGCTCGGCCTCGTCGATGTAGGCCAGCGCCGCGTGCGTTTCGAGGTAGAAGTGCTCCTGGTCGGAGAACTGGAACTCGCCGGTGAACACGTGCGCGGAGTCGGCGAAGCCGGCGTCGACGTCGCCGGTCAGCATCACGGGCCGAGCGCCGTGGAAACTGCCGGCCGCGATCGCCTCCTGAAGCGTGATCAGGGAGGGCTGTTCGTCGAGGTCCACCTCGACGGCCGCCGCACCCAGCCGGGCTGCCTCCAGGGTCTCGGCGAGCACCCAGGCGACGGCGTGGCCGTAGAACATGACCGTGTCGGGGAACAGCGGTTCGTCGTGCTTCATCCCGGCGTCGTTGACGCCGGGCACGTCGGCACCGGTCAGCACGCGGACCACACCGGGCACGGCGAGCGCGGGCTCGGTGCGCAGCGCGGTGATCCTGCCGTGGGCCTTCATGACCTGGACCGGGTAGGCGTGCAGCACGCCCCTGGTGCGATGGATCAGGTCGTCGGTGTAGAGCGCGGTGCCGGTGACGTGCAGGACGGCACTCTCGTGCGGCATCGAGAGGCCGACGACGGGCTTCTCGGGGCGCTCGGACAACTGGCTCACGACGACACCGCCTCGGTGGTCTGCGCGTACAGTTTCAGCAGGCTCTGGCCGAGCATCGCGGAGCGGTAGTCGGCGCTGGCGCGATGATCGTTCATCGGCGTGCCTTCGGCCTGCAGCACCCGGGCCGCGGCCTCGGCGGTCCCCGCCGCCCACGGCTTTCCCTCCAGGGCCGCCTCGGTGGCGAGGGCGCGGATCGGGGTGGCGGCCACGCCGCCCAGGCCGATGCGTGCCTTGCGGACGATCCCGTCCTCGATGTCGAGGGCGAAAGCGACTGCCACGCTGGAGATGTCGTCGAAGCGCCGCTTGGCGACCTTGTGGAATGCCGTGACCGGCGAGAGCGGCAGCGGGATGCGCACCGTGCGGATCAGCTCGCCGGGACGGCGCACGCTCTGCCGGTAGCCGGTGAAGTAGTCCGCCAGCGGGACCTCGCGCTCACCGTCGGCGTCGGCGAGCACCACCGATGCCTCCAGTGCGAGCAGCACCGGCGGGCTGTCACCGATGGGGGAACCGGTACCCAGGTTGCCGCCGAGGGTCGCACCGTTGCGGATGAGCCGGGATGCGAACTGCGGGAACAGTTCCGCCAGCAGCGGGACGCCGCCGTCGAGGCGGCGTTCGATCTCGGTGAGCGTCAGCGCCGCCCCGATCTCGAGGTGGTCGGATCCGGCCCGCAGCTCCCGCAGTTCGGAGAGCCGGTCGATGGAGACCACGCAATCCGCCCGGCGGGAACGGATGTTCACCTCCACGCCCCAGTCGGTGGAGCCGGCGACCACCACCGCGTCGGGCCGCTCCCGCAGCAACTGCAGCGTTTCGGCCAGGGTGCTCTTCCGTAGGAACGCGGTGCCGTCCTGGGTGTATTCGGTGGCAACCGGTGTGGGCGGAGACTGCTCTCGACGCTGCGTCAGCGGGTCCTCATCGGTGGGCGCACCGACGGCGAACGCGGCATCGCGGATCGGGCGATAGCCGGTGCAGCGGCACAGGTTTCCGCTCAGGGCGTGCAGATCGAAACCGTTCGGACCGTGCTCGGCGTCGGTGCTGTCGGCCGCGTCCGCGTGCGCGCAGCGGTCTGGTCGGTAGTACTCGGCGGCCATGCTGCAGATGAATCCCGGCGTGCAGTAACCGCATTGGGAGCCGCCGCGGACCGCCATCTCCTCCTGCACCGGGTGCAGGGTGGGCGGCATGCCGGGTCCGCCGGGGGTGGCGAGACCTTCGGCGGTGACGATCTCCTGACCGTCGAGCGCCGCGACGGGGACCAGGCAGGCGTTGACCGCCACCCAGTCGGTGGGCTTGTGCACCCCGGGACGGGCCACCAGGACCGAGCAGGCGCCGCATTCGCCCTCGGCGCAGCCCTCCTTGGTGCCGGTGAGGCCACGCTCGCGCAGGAAATCCAGCACGGTGGTGTGGGGCGCAGCCGGTGAAATCGGAGTTTCTCTCCCGTTGACCGTGATCCGCGCCGCTACCATGACAGGCCTTCGTTTCGGTGCGTGATGGGTCGATAGTTCATGTTCGCCAATTTCAGGCAGCTTTCTGTGTTCAGACGCGCCACGTGAGAGGAGCGGGCGCAAAACGACAGGCGACACTGACTGCCGGGAGGTGGTGACGGGAAACGGCAGGCAACGGTGACTGCCGGGAGGTGGTGACGGGAAACCCGGAATGTGCCACGGACGGGCACATCAGAACGGCGTTGCTCAGCAGCCGTGCGCGATTCGACCCGGAACCCAGACCGTGCGTCGGGCGAGGCGACCCAGATCAGAGTCGGTGTACATCTGCTGGTCGCCTCCTTTCGGTAGCTACGGGTCGGCGTCTACCGCAAAGTAGTGGCTCGGGCCACCGAGGTCAAGAGGCTGACCTCGGTCGAAAGGAGATCCGGACGGGGCGTGGAGATGACGCTTTCCCACAGCCGGGTCGAGTCCCGCAGGGAACCGGCCGAGGGCGGCAGGCCGGATCGATGCACGGCGACGGGCCCGGAGCGCAGAGCCCCCGGGCCCGCCGTCCGCGGCCGTCGGCGTGGGGCCGCGGTCAGCCGCAGGCGAGCCGGTCGGCCTGGTGGATCAGGTCCTGGGCCTGGCGGGCGAGGTTCCTGGCCGTTGTCGGGGGGCAGGCCCTGTCGGCCGGCGTGAGTGGGCCTGGGCTGAGAGGCACCGTCGCCCGGGGTCGACCAGTGGGCGGGCGCTCATTCCGGCTGCCGTGAGCTCGGTGGCCGGTCTGGACGGTGGCTTCATCGGGATGTCATCGGCCGCTGCCACTGTCGTCCGGTGACCTCGGCCGACCGCGTACCGCATCGGAGGGCGGGCGTGTGGGCCGACTGTGTGTGGAGGATCGAATGCGAGCACGAAGGATTGTGGCCGCGTCAGCCGGGCTTCTGCTGACGGCCGGGCTTACGGCGGCCCAGGGGGCCACGGCCCAGGGGGCCACGGCGCGAGTGGCCGCTCCCTGCGAGGGCACCTACACGATCGTTGTCGGGGGCACCGGCAGCTCGTGGGACCACGACAACTTCACCGGCAACATCCAGCAGCACGTCGGGTACCCCACCCAGATCCCCAACGGCGCGAGCACGCGGGCGGGCGTCAACGAGCTGAACCGGCTGGTCCGCGACCAGCGCGCCGCGTGCCCGGGCCAGCACGTCAAGATGGCCGGGTACTCCTTGGGTGCCGGGGTGGTGCACGTCTGGGTCAGCGAGAACTGGCGGACGTTCGACAACGTCAACGCCATCCTCGTCGCGGACCCCAAACGTCAAGGCCCTCCCGGTGCCAACGGCGGAGCCGTGCCGTTCGGCGGCCTGATCGGCCCGCCGCTCGCCGGTGCCGACAGCGACTTCGGCAATGTGCCCGTCAAGACGATCTGTCACTGGGACTACGTCTGCGACGAGTCCGCCGGTATCTGGACCTACCCGGCCAACCACATGAACAACTACCCCGAAGACTTCAACATGGATCACCACAACGACAGCGCCAACGAGCAGTGGTACAACGGCGCCTGGTACCCCCGGTAACCACGGTACGCGCAGCCCGCGTCCGTGGCCGAGTTCCTCCACCCCCTGTCAGCGGCCGGGAACGTCCGGCCACCGACAGGGGGTGCGGCCTCTTCATCGGGATGTCATCACCCCTCCCCAATATGGCCGTGTTCAGTCAAACGCCCGTACCGCAGGGGAAGGACGGCTCGATGGCACGGAGGAGATTCACCGCGAGGCTGCCGATCGCGGTCATGGCCGCAGTGGCGTTGGTGAGTACGACGGCGGCCGCCGGGGCACCGGCTAGCCGGTCAACGACCGCCGGGGCGGCGACCGTTGGAGCGGGGCCGGACAAGCCGACGATCCGCTACACCGAGTACGGGATTCCGCACATCATCGCCTCGAACTGGGAGGGCCTGGGGGAGGGCTACGGATACGCCGCGGCCAAGGACAACATCTGCACCCTGGCCGACACCTATCTGATGGTCGATGCCCAGCGGTCCCGTTATCTGGGGGCCGATGGCAGGACGAGCCCCGGCGAGCACCAGAACACCACCACCAATCTCAACAGTGACCTGTACTTCCAGCGGATCAACGACAACCGGGTGGTGGAGCGGGCGATCGACCAGCCCGCCCCCAACGGTCCGGAGCCGGAGGTCAGGGAGGGCATCCGCGGCTACGTCCAGGGGTACAACAGGTACCTGGCCGAGACCGGCGTGAACAACATCTCCGACCCGGCCTGCCGCGGTGCGGCCTGGGTGCGGCCGATCACGGAGCTGGACGTCTACCGGCACGCGCACGCCGAGATCATCATGGGCGTCGCCGATCCGCTGCTGGACGGTGAGGTGAACGCCGTGCCCCCGGGGGCGGCAGCCGCCGCGCCGCCGGCGGTCTCCGCCGAGGAGACCGCGTCGAAGATCCGCGACGCGATGGCCGTCAGCCGCCGGCAGAGCATGGGCAGCAACGCCCTGGCGGTCGGTGCCCAGGGGGTGTCCGGGGGTACCAGCATGCTGCTGGCCAACCCGCACTTCCCCTGGCAGGGCAAGAACCGGATGTGGCAGAGCCAGTTGACCATCCCTGGAAGGATCAACGTCTCCGGGGGCAGCCTGCTCGGCCTGCCCGCGGTGAACATCGGGCACAACGACGACGTCGCCTGGAGTCACACCGTCGCCACGGTGGCCCCGTTCGGGCTGTTCGACGTGCAGGTGGACCCGCTGCACCCGACCAACTACCTGGTGGACGGCACCTGGCAGCCGATGACCTCGCAGCAGGTCGGGGTCGACGTGCTGAACGCGGACGGCTCCGTCGCCAGGGTCACCAGGACGCTGTGGTCCACCCGCTACGGCCCGATCACCGCGTCGATGCAGGGCGTCGCGCTGCCCTGGGTGGTGAGCGCGCACGCGGTGCGCGACGCGAACATGGGCAACCTGCGGGCGTTGAACACCTGGTTCCACCTCGACCAGGCCAAGGACGTCAACGACGTGGTGAACACCCTGGAGACCACGGAGGGCGTCCCGTTCTTCAACACCGTCGCCTCCGACCGCAAGGGCAACGCCCTGTACGCGGACATCCAGGCCACCCCGAACATCACCGACGCGCACGCGCGGTCCTGCCTCACCCTGACCGGCCAGCTGCTGTTCAACCAGTCGCTGCGGCTGCCCAACGTGCCGCCCGTCTCCATCTTCGACGGCAAGCGCAGTGAGTGCGACTGGCCCGACGACCCGAACGCGGTCGCGCCGGGACTGCTGGACCCGCACAAGCAGCCACGCCTGATCCGCTCCGACTTCGTGGGCAACGCCAACGACAGTGCCTGGCTGGCCAACCCCGAGCAGCCGCTGGCCTTCCCGAGGGTGATGGGCGACACGGGGACGGCCCGCTCGCTGCGCACCCAGGAGCTGATCCTGACCGCGCAGAACCGGATCAACGGCACCGACGGCCTGCCGGGCAGGGGTTTCACGCCGGAGAACATGCAGCAGTTGCTGTTCGCCGACAACAGCAGGGCGGCCGACCTGGCACTCAACGCCACGGTGAGCGCCTGCCAGGGCGCGCCGTTCGGGCTCGTCCTGGTGGACGGCAACCTGGTCAACATCAGTGAGGCGTGTCCGATCCTGGCCGCCTGGAACCACAAGTACACCTCGGACAGCCGGGGTTCCTGGTTGTTCGAGAACTTCTGGTTCAACCTGACCGGCGGGCAGGCGGTCGAGAAGCTGCCGTGGCGGGTCCCCTTCGACCCCAAGGACCCGGTGCACACGCCCAATTCGCTGGACGCCGGGAACGACAACGTCCGCAACTCGCTTGCCCGGGCCGTCCTCGCGCTGCGCAACGCGGGCATCCCGCTGAACGCGCGGCTGTCGGACGTCCAGAAGGTCACCCGCAACGGCGAGCAGATTCCGATCCACGGCTCGCTCCACGAGCTGGGCGTGCTGAACGTGGTCACGCCCGGCCTGGTCGACGGCAAGTTCGACATCACCTTCGGCTCCAGCTTCATCCAGGAGACGCGGTTCACCGCCGACGGCCCGCCGCAGTCCTCCTCGGTGCTGGCCTACTCCCAGTCGGCCAACCCGAACTCGCCGCACTACGCCGACCAGACCCGGCTGTTCTCGGCGGGCCAGTGGGTGACGGAACGTTACACCGAGGACCAGATCGCGGCCTCACCGGCCCTGGAGGTCAAGGTCCTTGACTGAGGCCGCGCGCACACGACGACACCCACGAGGGGGAACACCATGACGAGGACACTGAACCGCTGGCGAACAGTGGTGGCCCTGCTGGCCGCCGTCGTCGGGATCGTGGCGACGGCCACGACGGCCGTTCCGGCCCAGGCCGCCGGCACCGGGGCGCCGCCGCGGATGACGGACGGGTTCGGCCTGACCCAGGTCGACACGTCCGTGGGCGGCTCCACCAACTTCTACCTCACCGTGACCACGCCCGAGGTCACGGGCAAGCACCACATCAAGATCATCCTGCCGAGCGGCTACTACGACGACCCAGCCAGGCGCTACCCGGTGCTGTACTTCCTGCACGGTTCGCCCGACGACCCGGTCCAGCAGAACTATCCGGCGCTGACCACCTCGAACGCGATGATCACCGTCATCCCGGACGGCGGCGCGCGGGGCTGGTACGCCAACTGGCTCAACCAGAACACCCAGCTCGGCGCCCAGAACTGGGAGAACTTCCACCTCAAGCAGGTGATCCCGTTCATCGACGCGAACCTGCGGACCATCGCCACCAAGAAGGCCAGGGCCGTCGCGGGCGTCTCCATGGGAGGGTTCGGAGCCCTCCACTACGCCCAGGACCACCCCGAACTGTTCAGCCAGACCGCGTCCCTGTCCGGAGACATCGACCTGTCGGTCGACTCCATGGACCTGCGACTGGCCGTCGTCGCTTCCCTCATCGACGGCCAGGGCGCGATCTGCGGCTCGTCGTCCGGATTCTGCGACCCGGCGAACGACCCCTACAAGCCGGGCGTGGACAGCGACGCCCTGTTCGGTACGCCCTACCCGGTGTTCAACGCGGACTGGCGGTGGAACCAGGCCGACCCGTCCCAGCACATGGACAAGCTCTCCGGCGTCGGGGTCTCCATCTACGTGGGCAACGGACGCGGCGTGCCCACCGATCTGGAGTTCTGGCTCGAAGGCGCCTCCAAACACGTCAAGGACCGCATGGACGCCCTGGGCATGCCCTACTACTACGTCGACTACGGAGACGGCTCCGCCTGGGGCACCCAGTGCAACGGCGGCCACAGCGGCGGCTGCTGGGAACAGGACCTCCGGGACCTGATCCCCCGGCTGGAACGGGCCTTCGCGTCCTGACCGTTCGGGGCTCCACCGGGTACGCCGCGGTGGAGCCCCCTCACCGCGTGGCCCCGGTGAGGCCGAGGCCGGCTTCGTCCCCGTGCAGGATCATCTGGCACGTCCGCCGCAGCATCCGACTCGGCGGAACCCCCAGGTCGCCGGCCAGACGGCGGCGAGCGCGCTCGAACACGGCCAAGGCGTCGGCCTGTCGGCCACTACGGTACAGCGCACGCATCAGCATCGCGGCCACCGGCTCGTTCAGGGGGTGCTCCGCGGACAAGGCGGTCAGCTCGGCGATCGCCTCGGAGCACCGGCCCAGCCGCAGCTGCCATTCCACCTTCCGCTGCGCGACGGTGATCCTGCGCTCGGCGAGTCGCAGCCGCTCAAGCTCGGCGAGCGGGCCGGGCAGGCCGGCCAGGAGCTCCCCACGGAACAGGTCCAACGCCTGCGAACAGAGGCGGACCGCCTCGGCCGGTTCGCCCGCTCGATGGGCCGTCCCGGCCTCGGTGACCAGGTCCTCCAGGCGGGTCAGGTCCACTTCGGCCACGCCGGCGGCCAGACGGTAGCCACACCGGTCGTGTTCGATCACCGAGTCCGGGCTGTCCCCGATGCGCAGGGTCTTGCGCAGCCGGTAGATGTGGACCGGCACCACGTTCGTGACCGGCGGCTCCAACCCCCATACGCCGTCGAGCAGTTCCTGCTGGCTGATTGTCCGCCCCGCGCGCAGCGCCAGCGCCGCCAGTACGGCCTGCTGGCGCAGATGTCCCAGGTCCAGGGACCGCCCGTCCTGCCATGCCCGCAGTGGTCCGAGCACCGAGATCTGCACCTTCGGTCCAGCCGCCCGGCCGACGGCGCTCCGCAGTACCGGGCTCACCACCTGCGTGCGGGGGCCGCGGCCAGGGGAGACGAGTCCGCAGTCGAAGGCATGGACGATGGCGGCGGCCCGGTCGCGCAGCCCGAGCTTCACGAGGATCCGCGCGAGGTGTCCGGCCACGGCGTCCTCGGGGATGGCGAGGGCAGCGGCGATCTCGTCGTCCCTCAGGCCGCAGCCGACCGCCTGGAGCACCTCGCGCTCCTGATGCCCGAGCACGGCGGCGCTCGGCCGGCTGGTGGTGGCGGTCGTCGGCATCGTCGCTCCCTGGACTCTGAGCCGGCCGGGCTGGCGGAGGCCGTCGACACGGTAGTAAGGGGAGTACCGGGCGGGGAATCCGGAACGATCCGGAGTAGCGCGCGCGACGGCTCCCGACGGACCGGCGCACGCGTGTGGCCACCACCTGGTTGCCGGTGGTGGGACTCATGATGGTCCCCACCCGTACGAGCGAGTGCGTCGGCCGCCGGCCTCCTCACCCCGACCGGCCACTGACCCCGGTTCACCCCGGAGTTCCCCGTGGTGGTCAGGGGCAGTGGACGAGGCTGGGGTGGTCCTTGGTACGGACGGCGGGGAGCCAGCCGGTGGCCGGGCCGGGCAGGTGGATGCGGTACCAGAGCGTGGAGGAGTGGTCCTCCTCGTCGATGATCGGGAGACCGGTGGGGAGTTGGCAGTCGGCGTCGAGGGTGTCGTCGTTCCAGACGCGAGTGGGGATGACGTTCTCGGCAGTGTAGGGACGCTGGGGGTCGACGGCGAGGCCGAGGCTGCACTGGGGGTCGCGGTCGGTGCGGCCCTGGCAGCCCCGTTCGGCGTTGAAGACCTTGATGCGGGCGGAGTGCGCGGGTGGGCCGGGGTGCGGCCAGAAAGCGGTGGCGGTGGCGGCGACGGCGGCTGTGGCGCAGGTGGCGATGGCGAGCAGGACGGCCCGCGGTCGTGGGCGGCGTGGGCGGTGGCCCGTCTGGTGGGCGTCGATGCGGGCGAGCAGGCTCTCGGCGGTGTGCGGGGCGCGGGCGGCGTGGGTGGGGGCGAGGCAGTCGGCGGCGAGGGCGCGCCAGAACGGGGGGACGGCGGGGGCCAGGCGCAGGGCGGCGCGGCCTTCCGCGTACTGCTGGGCGGCGGCGCTGCGGGCGGTGGAGGTGGCGCCCGGGAAGGGTGGGAAGCCGGCGGCGAACACCTCGTGGATCACGATGCCGAGCGCCCAGATGTCGGCGGTGGTGCGGATCTTGACGCCGTTTTCGCCGAGCGGTTCCTTCCAGCGTTCCGGCGGAAGGTAGTCGGGGGTGCCCATGGGGGCGCAGTGGCCGTGAGTGCCGGTGAGTTCGATGGCGAGGCCGAAGTCGGAGAGGCGGACCTCGCCGTCCCGGCCGATGAGGACGTTCTCGGGTTTCAGGTCGGTGTGGACCCAGCCGGAGCGGTGCAGGTGGGCCAGGCCCTCGCAGATGCCGGCGACGATCCGGCCGGCCCGGGCCTCGTCGACGCCGCTGGCGAGCAGGTCGCGAAGGGTGCACCGGGCGCGTTCCATGACCAGGACGATCGCGCCGTCGAGCGCGGGGTGGTCGGGGGCGGCCAGGACGAGGGTGTCGATCAGGCGGACCAGCCGGGGGTGCGGGGTGGTGCGGGCCAACTCGGCTTCGCGGCGGGCGGCTTCGGCGACCTGGCGGGCCTGGCGGGGGGCGAGTCCGGCGGTCGGCAGCACCTTGAGGGCGACCGTGTCGTCCATACCGTCTGCGCTGTCCGAGCCGTCCGAAGCGGCAGCGCCCTCGGCCCGGCGGGCGGCGTAGACGGTCGCCCAGCCGCCTTCGCCGATGCGGCCGGTGACGGTCCAGCCGCCGATCCGGTGACCGGGCGGCAGCAATTCCTCACCGTCCCCGCAGAAGGTCGGGTCGTGCACCATCGGCGGCCTCCCTATCGTCCGGGCCCGGTGAGATCGGGGCGCGGCAGGAGTGCGAGGTGCTCCTCGCGGACGATGCCGAACTTCAGAGCGAGTCCGACGACGGCCTCGCGTTTGCCGTTGCGGCGGTCCGCGCGGCCCGCGCCGTCGGGCAGGTCGATGCGGAGCTTCTCGTCGGCGAGGTAGTCGAGGTGCGAACTGACCGCGCGCGCGGTGAGTCGGGCGCAGGCGGGATGGCCGTGCAGCCGCGCGACCACCTGGGGGGTGGTGGGCACGGCGGCGGGGGAGAGGTCGCGCAGCCACGGTTCGCAGAGCGCGACCAGGACCAGGAAGTAGGTGGCGGTCTCGTCCAGCGAGTACGCCGTCATGGTGCGGCTCTCCCAGGAGCCGCCGCGGGCGTGCGGGTCGAGGTAGACGTGGTCGGGCGCGAACACCTGGAAGGACAGCGGGGTTTCACGCCGCGAGGCCAGCACCACCCGGGAGAACTCGAACGGGATCGGCGCGCCGATCCGCCGCGGCGGCACCCGAAGGTACTCGCCGGCGCCCTCCGGGTTCTCCACCAGGTAGGCGTGGGTGTTGCTGAGATTGCTCAACTGCCAGTGGTCGTCGGTCGCGTGGATCTCGCCGGCCAGCCGGGAGACCGTCTCGTCGCCGAGGCGGAGCTCCACCGGCGTGCCGGCCGAGCCGCGGCCGAAGCGCGCCCGCTCTCCCGGACCGAGCCGCAAGGTCACCGCGTCGTCGCCGTTCCCCTCCGGCAGGTGGACGAGAATCCCGCTCACCGTTCCTCCGTCCCGCGCACCGCTCTCCCGCTTCGCGTGCCGACCGTTGTCAGACGGACGAACGTTACCGCTTCGCGCATGACAATAAACCGCATGGTGGCGCAGGCCACTTGACGGGGAACCGGGGGAGCGGGCGGACGGGCGGTCAGAGCATCGGCGCCACCGACCGCAGCGGCGGATGCCGCGGTGGCGGTGCGGCCCGAGAGCGGGAGCACGAGTGCTCCCGCTCCGGCCGCCCGAAGCAGGCTCGCCTGCCGATCGGGCACATGGCTGTGCTCCAGGGGACTGCCGGTGGAGTCAGTTGACGGTGGGTCCGGCGGTGGTGTTGAGCCAGGCCCAGTCGGACCAGGTGGAGAATCCGGTCTGCCACTTGTGGTAGACGCCGGCGCTGCCGGCGCCGAAGACCTCGATCCGGCCGTCGGCGTTGGCCGTGGCGAAGATCTCGGTGCCGCCGCCGCCGAAGGTGTCCCACTGGCCGTACGGCGCGTTGAGGCCGGTCTGCCAGATGTGCTGTGCGGTACTGCCGTTGATGGCGAACGCCTCCACCCGGCCGTCCGGCGAACGCTCACTGCTGAGCCGGGAGTCGGCGGGTCCGCCGGTGGCTTCCCAGTCGGACCAACTGGTCGGGTTGGTCTGGTACTTGTGGTAGACGCCGGCCGGGCCGGAGGCGAGGACTTCGAGGCGGCCGTCCTGGTTGTG
>NZ_JBEXKB010000033.1:0-81069 GCF_040609455.1 Kitasatospora sp. NPDC004669 | reverse complement strand
CAGGCGTGCGAGACGCCGTTCGCGCCGGCCGCGAACACCTCCAGGCGGCCGTCCGCCGAACGCGCGGACACCACCCGGCCGGACTTCGCCGGATACACCAGTGGGGCCGGACGGGGTCCGGTTCCCGGTGTGCAGGGCATGGTGGTGCCGCGCTCCGCGAGGTAGGGGATCGGGTCGGTGCGCACGGACGCGTTCGAGTCGGCCCAGACCCGCAGGTGCAGGTGCGGGCCGCTGGAGGTGCCCTCGCTGCCCATCAGCGCGATCTGTTGACCGGCCGTCACGTGGTCGCCGGTGGCCACGTCCCGCTCGCGCATGTGCCCGTACTCGGTGATGGTCCCGTCCGAGTGCAGGATGCGGATCCACTGGCCGTAGCCCTGCGCCGGGCCGGAGACCAGCACCTGGCCGTCGCCGACCGCGTAGATCGGGCTGCCGTAGTCGTTGGCGATGTCGATGCCGTTGTGCTCCGGGGTGTAGCCCTGGGAGATGTAACCGGCGGCCGGGCAGGACGCCGTGAACCCGGCGGCCGCGGCGGGGGCGGTCGGCACGGTGACCGGCAGCAGCAGGGCGACCGCGGTCAGGGCCAGGCGCGAGGCGCGGCGGGAGAAGGAGGGGAACACCGGAGCGCCCCTCACGCCTTGCGCAGGCGGTCGATGATGCCGTCGATGTCGAGCCGCATCATGTCGGGCCGGATGATGTGACCGCCGTCCACCTCGTGTGAGTCGTGCGGGATGCCGGCCTGGTCGAGCAGGGAGCGGAACTCGCGCTGCCCGGCCAGGACCTGGGGCTCGTTGACGCTGCTGAACCAGTCGACCGGGCTGGGGCTGGTGCCGGCCACCAGGAAGACCCGCTTGTTGCGGTAGCTCTCGATCCGCTCCACCGGGTTGTCGGCGCTCACCCGCGCCTGGTCCCAGAACGGCGCGCCGTAGATCGTGCCGCCCGCCAGGTCCAGCGCGGCGGAGGAGGCGTTGGCCCAGTGCGCCACCAGGCCGCCGTCCCGGCGCAGGCTGGCCGGGCCGGAGTGGGCGCTGACCGAGGCGAAGTGGCCGTAGTACTTGGCGGCGTACTTCAGCGCGCCGAAACCGCCCATCGAGAAGCCGGCCACCGCGCGGCCGTCGTACTCGGCGAAGGTGCGGAAATTGGCCTCGACCCACGGCAGCAGCTGGTTGATGTGGAACTCCTCCCAGTTGCGCGGGCCCACGTTGGAGGTGACCGGGTTGGAGTACCAGCCGGCGTGGCCGCCGTCCGGCATCACCACGATGATCGGCTTGCCGATGGTCCAGTCGCGGACGCCCATCCGGTCGAAGGTGATGAAGTCCTGGTCGGTGCCGCCGCCGTGGAACAGGTACAGCACCGGGTAGGTGCGGCCGCTCCACTGGTAGTCGTCCGGCAGCAGCACGTTCACGGCGGGGTTCCAGCCGATCGCGGAGGTCTGGAAGCGGTAGTACCACATCCGCGGGTCGCTCTCGTTGCGGTCCACGATGGTCAGCCCGAAGCCGTTGTCGGCGGCCGCCGCGGGCTTCGCCGACAGCAACGAGCCCCCGGCGCCCAGCGCCAGTGCGGCGCCGAGCCAGCCGGTGGACTTGAGCAGGCTCCTACGGGTGAGAGGGTGCGCGGTCACCGTGACCTCCTGAAGACGCGTGACGGCGGCCCGTCCGGACCGCCGGGTGTCGAGCGGTTGGGACGGTAGCCACGCGCCGCGCGGCGCGGAACCCGGAACCATCCGGACTGACAGCAGCGGACCGGGCGCCGAGACTGTTGTCCTTCGGGCCGCGGCTGCTCGGGGCGCGGCCGTGCGGGGCGTGTCGGCAGCGGCAGCCGATCTGCCGTCAGCGGGGCCCGAAACGAGGCCGACCGAGCGGGACACGCCGTCAGCGGGGGCGGAGAGCCGGCCCGGCCGGACTGGTTCGGCTCCGCGGCCTTCGACCGGCTGGACGACGAGGACGTGTGTGGCCGCCGCTGGGCCGAGGCGCACCCGGCCCGGGCGGCGAGGTCCCGCTCCTGCACGGCCGCCGGCTACCCACGGGTCGGTCATTGCCTTCTTCGACGCGACTGTGTGCGCCTGGTACGGGACCGGCTCCGCCACGGGGCAGCGCGGGGCGGCCGAGTTCGCCGATGACGAGACGGATGGCGCCGAATGGTGGTTCGACCTCGTCGTTGGCGACGACGCGCAGGTGTGTGGGCTTCGCCGATGCCTACTGCCGCCGTGCAAGAGCACGTGGGACGCCGCGCTCCTGACGCTCCGTCGACCCGAAAGCGGTGCCTCCTGATCCGCACCGTGCCCGACCCGGCCGTGCTGCACCACTTCCCCGAGCAGCTGCGGGTGGTGCTCCTCAAGCCGATGGTGGCCTCGCCGCTGATCGAGGTGGGCGAGTACTCGTACGACGACGACCCGGACGACCGGACGGCGTTCGAGAGCTACAACGTGCTGTAGCGCTATGGGCCGGAGTGGCTCGTCGTCGGGAATCTCTGCGCGTTCGCCGAGGGGGTGCGGTTCGTGATGAGCGGCACCAACCGCCGGATGGACGGCCCTTCGACCTTCCGTTTCCGATCACGGTCGGAGCCCGGGCCGAGCACTTCGACCTGATCACCGGGCTGACCGAGTGCAGCGCCACCGTGATCGGCCGGCGCCCCACCTGTCAGCGCCTTCGCCCGGCGTCATGCGTGAGCCCGGGGCGGGATCCACCTCGGCGGCCCTTGCGCCGGACGGCGGCTCTGCTGTGGCGCGGAGCCGCCGTCTCACGGACTGTTGGGCTGCATACGGATGACTGCCCCGATTCGGCAGGCAAGGAGCCTACCCATGACCATCACGATGACCGACCACGCGGTTCCGCACACCTCGACCGTCCCCGCAACGGCGGGCCAGAAGGTCGAGCTGTTCGTGCGGGAGTACGACGGCACGCCCCCCGGTCCGCCCGCTGACCGCAAGGCCGTCCTCATGCTGCACGGCAGGAGCGTTCCGGTGCTGGCTGCCTACGATCTCCAGCACACCTCGTACGGGTGGGCCGACGCCCTCGCCCGGGCCGGGTACGACGTCTTCCTGATGGACCTCCAGGGCTCGGGCCGGTCGCCGCGTCCCCGGATGGAGGACCCGTGCAATGTCGATCCCGGCCAGCAGAGTGCCGTCATGCCCCCACTGATGGGCCCGCGTACCGCGAGCTACCCCTTCGTCCTGACCAACTCCCAGAGCGACCAGGACGAGGTCGCGACCGTCGTCGAGTACATCCGCAGCACACGCAACGTCTCGAAGGTTGCCTTCATCGGCTGGTCGGCGGCCGCGTTCGCGATGGGGCCGTACGCGATCAAGAATCCGGGGAAGGTGGAGAGCCTGTTCCTCCTCGCCCCGATCTTCCCTCCGCTGGGCCCGCCGAACCCGCCGGCCCTGCCGGCGCCGGGCTTCCCCACACACGTGCTCACCCTGAAGGGCTTCGATCAGGCCTGGACCAACGAGGTGCACTGCGCGGACCAGCGTGAGCCCGGCATGGTCGACGTCGTGTGGAGCGCCCTGATGGACAACGACCCCATCGGCCGCACCTGGGGGCCGGTCGCCCCGTCGTCCGGAACGCCGGCGGGCGTCAGCCGGTACCGGAACTTCGTCACGTGGGGCTGGAACAACACGACGGCGGGGCAGGGAGGCGTCCTCGGCGGAAGCGTGCCCGTGCTGATCGTGCACGGCGAGTTCGACAAGACGGCCAACACGACACCGCCCAGCCCGAACCCGGCACTCGACTTCCACGTCCCCGCGCTCTACGACGCCATCACCGGAACGCACAAACTCCTGGTCACGGTGCAATGCGCCGGCCACTCGATGCCCTGGGAGGTCCAGCACAAGAACCTGCAGAACCTGTCCAAACACTGGCTCGACCAGGCCAAGGTGGACGGCAAGACGGAGGGTCGTTTCGAGATGGACGAGAACGGCACCATCAGCCCGGCGCCATGACCTCGCGGGAGCCCGGCAGAACGAAACGCTCTCGGACGAACCCTGGCGGACGCTCCGCGGGGTGGATGACCGACTCACCCCAGCAGAGCGCAGAACTCTGGAGAGCACCGCAATACGCCGGGCACGGCACCGAATCCCCCCGGGTCCGCGCAGCCACCCGGATGACCTCGACCGAGCCTACCCGCCACCCAAGCGAACGCCGATTCCACCTCCGCAGCCCGGTAACCGACTACTTCGGCCAACTCTCAAGCGGCATTGGGGGTGCCGGGCGCGTCAGGGCGCGTACTGGCACACCACGACCCAGCCGGGACCGGGGATGGAAACACCGCTCTTCGCGCCGCAGCCCATCCTGTGGTAGTTACCGTTGATCATGTTGTAGTAGTGACCCCAGGTGTAGTAACCGGCGCTGTTGGTGTCATGGTTGGGAGCGGCGTCGTAGGCGGCCTTCTCGCTGGCCCACTGCCCGGTGGCCTGAGCCGGTGCAGCGCCCGACATGTTCTCGGCGGCATTGCTTATCGAACCGTGGTGCAGCTGGCCGCCCGCAGTGGACGCCGGGTTGTCAGCCCAAGCCTGGGCCGCGGAGGCGAGCCCGCTGTCCCAGGTCAAGCTCGGCTGGCCGGCCTGTTGGCGCACGCTGTTGGTCTCGGAGAGGATGGACTGTTGCTCGGCGGGGCTGATTTGGGTGGGGTATCCCGCCGAGTTGGAGACGGTCGCGGTGGCAACCGTCGTGAGCATCATGCCTCCGGTCATCAGCGCCGCTGCGACGGCGGTCGTGACGCGACGGTGTGCCCGCGTGGGATTCTTCATTGCGACCCCCCTGGTCGCACGGAAAACAGCAGTAAGTGCCCAAGTGCCGACGTGGATCACGGCCGTCGCGGAAGCGGCCCGCACGCTGGCACATTCGATGACCGGGAAGCCATCGGCGACATAACGGTCTGGTCGGCGGCCGCATGGCCGCCTGTCGGTAGCACCAGCCTATGTCCGGGGCGTTTGTGCAGCGACTGGAGACATCGCTGGAGACGTCTTGTAGGTGGTGACGCACCGAGGGGCGAGGGATCGTGGGCGCGAATCCCGCCGTTTCTCCCAACTGGCGGACTCCGAGACCGAGTTATACGAGTTCATTGCTGTTTCAAGTAAGGGGATCCGCTGGGCCTGACGCTCCGGCGGCTCCGCGGACCGACCGCCCGCCGTCCCTCCTGGCCACGGCGTGAGCGATCAGCTCACAGAGCGCTGCCCGGAGTGACCGTGACCTCGCTGGACGTCCGCACAGAGCCGACTGCACGTGCGCGTCAGGACGTGGCCGGTCATGGCCCCCTTCGTGATGTAGCCGATCACTCGGTGTGCGCGTTGGTGGCGTTGGGTAGTCCGGGGGCGCTTTGGGGGAGCTCGGTGGGGTGGATCTTGTCCATGCTGTCCTCGGGCAGGTAGCCGCGGGGGAAGGCGACGCTGCTGTACGCCAACAACGGTGTCTGCTGAAAGGGCCGTCAGGTTGCTGTTACTCGCCGCGGCTGGGGCCGACCCGGAGCCTTGGGGGCCAGTTTGGGGCCGCACGCGATGAGCGCTGATGAGCACCCACAGGCGAAAACGGGCATTCATGCACGAACTTGACGCTGGCGGTGCGTCATCCATGGTCGGTCCTTCGCCGGAAGATCTGCCCCAGGAGCGTCCCAACACCCTTTGATTCCAGTCCCTGAGCGGTGTCCGAACGGATGTCGGCCGTTGTCCGATGCGGCAGCCTACGGCGAACAGCTGTGCCGACCGGTCTCCCGAACGGTCGGCACAGCTGTTTCCGGGGTCCAGGGGAACGACCCGACCGTCAGCCGAGCGCGCGCGACATGAATCCCCTTATGCCGATCGCCACGGCGACCACCGCGGCGAACAGCAGCACCAGGGTGTCCGTCCACAGGGGGATCGACGAGAGACCGGGCAGCGTCACGGCTCGCAGGCCCTCGCTGACATAGGTCAGCGGGTTCACCGTGGAGATCACCTGGAACCATCGGACATGGCCGAGGGACGACCACGGGTACTGGACCGATCCGGTGAACGTCAATGGAGCCAGGACGAGCGAGAAGGTGACGCTGATCCGGTCCGGCGACACGACCGTGCCCAGCATCAGGCCGATACCGGCGCCGGTCGCCGAGCCGAGCAGGAGGATGAACAGCACGCCCGGCCAGGCCGTGAGCGGCCAGCCCGCGGTGTCCAGCACGAGGAACCCGATCGGTGCCATGACCAGCCCGGCGAACAGACCGCAGAGCGTCCCGAACGCCACCTTGGCCACCGCGACAAGAGGCCCCGGCAGTGGTGCGAGCAGCCTGTCCTCGATCTCGCCGGACCACGAGAAATCCATGATCAGTGGCATCGCGGTGTTCTGCAGCGAGACGAGCAGCGCGTTGAGCGCCATGACGCCGGGCAGCAGCGTCGCACCGAAGTCACCTCTGGTGTACCCGGCTTCACCGAGTACCTTGCCGAAGACGAAGAACAGCAGCAAGGGCTGGACGATCACCTGTACGAGGAACGGGGTCGGCCGCCGGGTCGTGGTGAACACGTCGCGCCACAGCACCGCGAGGAAGGTCCGAGTCACAGGACGGATGTTGTGCCACGGTCGCTGGTCGGCGGTGCCAGGGCTCGAAGCCAGGTCGGCGGTTTCGGTCAGGGCGGTCACCGCAGCTCCCTTCCGGTCAGGCTGATGAATACGTCCCGGAGGCTGGGCCGGGCGATCGACAGGTCGACCAGGTCGGCCCCCGCCCCCAGGTCCACGACGGTGCGCAGCACATCCGGCAGCAGGGCCGACGGGTCCTTGTCGGTGCGCACCCGGAAGTGGTGGCTGCCGCCGGCTTCCGTGTCGCGCGGCGGCGCGTCGTGCTCGGCGGCGTGGGCTCCGGGTAGCTCCGCCAGCGCGGCGACGATCTTGTCTGCCGGCACCTGCGCGCCGTGCACCTGTGCGGTGATCGTGGCGTGGCCGGGGAGTGCCTCGGTCAGCGCACGCGGCGTGTCCAACGCCAGGAGTTCGCCGTGGTCGACGATGCCGACGCGGTCGGACAGGCTCTCGGCCTCGTCCATATCGTGGGTGGTGAGCACCACGGTGACACCGCGGTCGCGAAGTTCACGGATGCGCTGGTGCAGGAACAGCCGCGACTGGGGATCCAGACCGGTCGACGGCTCGTCCAGGAACAGCACTTCGGGCGCGTGCATCAGTGCCCGCGCGATGACGACCCGCTGGGCCTGACCACCGGAGAGCCGCTCGACCCGCTGACCGGCCTGGTCGGTGAGCCCCATCAGGTCCAGCAACTCGTCGGCGCGGCCGAGCCGTTCCGTCTTGCCGATGCCGTGGTAGCGCGCGTGGAAGAGCAGGTTCTGCCGGACGTCCAGGGAGCGGTCCAGGTTCTGGCGTTGTGGCACGACCGCGAGCAACCGCTTGGCCGCGGCCGGTCGGGCCACCACGTCCGTGCCGAACACCAGGGCCCGGCCCGAGGTCGGCAGGATCCGGGTGGTCAGCACCCCGACGGTGGTGGACTTCCCCGCCCCGTTCGGACCGAGCAGGCCGAAGACCTCGCCCCGGTCGACTGTGAAGCTCAGACCGTCCACGGCGGCCGGTGCGTGCGGGTGGTAGCGCTTGACGAGTTCGCTGACGGTGACGGCGTGACTCATGCGTTTCTCTTCCCTTTTCGTGCGATCCGGTCCTCGCGCGATCCGACTACAGGCGGCCGCCGCCGTCGACGAAGCCGATCAGATCCTGGATCCGGTCCAGCGCGGTCACCCCGTGTACGTCCTCGACGGCCCGGGAGACCACATGGCAGATCAGGTTGCGTTCCAGTTCGCCGATGCCGAGCCGGTACATGTTGAGGTACATCCAGTTGAGTACGACCCGGTACCGCTGGAAGGTTTGCCAGCCGCCGAGTTGGTCGGCCGCTGCCCGGTGACCGCCGAGCGCCTGGTGGAACGGGCTGCGCTCGGACCAGGCGCTCCAGGTCGAACCCCATGCTTCCGGGACGCCGTTCTCGTCGGTGTTGAGCGCCAACTCTCCGGACTCCAGGAGTTCGGTGGCCTGGTTGCGGTAGCGGAGCAGGGTGTCCGGGAGGGCGCCGAACAGGATGACGTCGTGGTGGTCGGCGGCCGCGGTGATCTCGACGACCCGTTGCCGGAAGTGCTCCGCGTTGGCCTCGTAGACCCGGTCGAACCGTGTGCGCAGGCCGTCGGGCATCTTCGCCAGGAAGGCGTCGGCGTGTCCGCGGAAGGACATGTAGCCGTAGGTCACCGGCGGGAGGAACCGGTGCGCCACCGCGATGAACATGTCCACCGCGAGCGCCATCTTCGAGCCGCCGCCACGAACCCAGTCGAGGATGTCGAACACGAGGTCGTTGGTGTCGACGTAGTAGTCGGCGAGCAGGTCCGCCGCGGCCTGCCCGCCGAGCACGTGCAGGCGTTCGTCGTGGGGCCCGGTCTCGACGGTGTTGTTGGGTGCCCAGGGCGTCAGCGGCCCGCGTTCGCGCTCGTGTTCGGCAAGCCGGACGTGCTGCGGGTGCGCGGCGTGCTCGTCCAGGACCGCGGTGGACGGATGCTCCCGCAGGTACTCCTGGAGTACGTCGGCGACGGCCGGTGCGACGATGTCGTCGAAGGTCTCGGCGCTCGCCAGGATCGGAATGCGGACGTGCGGCCCGCGCCGCCAGTGCGGCTGGAAGTACACCGTGGACACGGAAGGGGCCACGGCCGTGATGAAGGGGCGCACTGCGTCGAGCAGCAGATCGGCCTGGTCGCCGTCGTGATGGAAGACGCTCACGCTGCGCCACGAGGACTCCGTCATATTCCATCTCCTTGACAGTTCAGCTCGATCACGTACTCGGTCACTCGGGGCGCGCCCCGGTCGTCCACGATGGCGGTCTCCGGCTCTGGGGCGACCTCCTGGAACACCGCCGCGCTCGCCGGGTCCCCGGCCAGCCGTTCGAAGGCCAGGACGAGTGGCGGTGAGCCGATGTCGACGTACATCGGCTTGCGGGCACGATCGCCCGCGAACGCACCCGCCGACACGGCGCCCGTCCGCAGCACGGACACGAAGAACCGGGGTGGAATGCCGTGTTCGGCCAGCCAGGTCACCAGCGTGAGCAGGAAGTCCGCGTCGGACCGGCCGGCCGCGCGGCGCGGAAGTGTGCCCGGCTGGGCCACCCAGGTGGCTCGCCGGAGCACCACGCGCCCGATGGCCAGCCGCGGCGCGTGCAGCACCCGGCCCTGCCCGCTGCCGGCGCTCGCGTCATGCTGCAGCGGTTGGTCGGGGCGCAGCAGGGTGGGGTTCTCGCCGAACGCCTCGATCAGCAACGCCATGACCGGCGGGAGCAGCCGCTCGTAGGACAGTCCGCCGTGGACGGGCCGGACGGCTGACCCGTTGTCGAACAGGACCGGAAGCCCGTCCTCGTCCACGCCGACCGTCAGCCGGGCGGGCGGTGGGTAGTCGAGCCGGTCCGGCAGGGTGAGCTCTCGCTGGTTGAGCGAGGTGGCCTGGGTCAGGGCGAACTCCGCGTACGTCGGCGCGGGCGGGTGCACCGGGTCGACCGGGAGTGGATCCGCCCCGACCCGGTGCAGCAGTCGGCGTACCTGGGAACGACCCCGACCGAAGCCGGAGTTCACCGCGTTGACGATCAACGCGGTGCCGTCATGCTGGGCGTACACGGCGACCGAACCGGCCGGGCGCACCCAGGTCGGCAACGCGTCGAGTGTCCGCTCGATCCGCTTCCGGTCGGGCAGCGCACGTCGGATGCCGGCGATCAGGTCGACCAGGTGGCGTACCTCCGCGACCGGGCTGGCTGCGAGGGTCCCGGTCAGGCCGGTCATGTCGAAGGCGACCGCGGCGGGGTGCAGTCGCATCGCCTCGCGGCCGTCGCGCGCCAGTTCGGCGTAGAACCGGTCGAACGGCACCGGAGCTTCCGTGCCGAAGCGTTCCCGGACGAACGCGGCGATCGCCAGTTTGAAGGGCAGCGTGTGGTCGAAGACCGCGAGCAGCCGGCAGGCGACGGCCAGTTCGGCCATCGTGTCCTGCCAGGTCGGCAGTCCCGCTTCGACCACGACGCCGGGGATGACCGACTGCTCGGTCACGACGTCCCGCAGCTTGCCGGTGATGCCGAGGGCCAGGAGCCGCTCGCGCAGCACCGGTCCGAGCGCGACCCGGTCGGTGCCGTTCGCGCTCTCATACGTGCGCAGCCCCTCCTGGACCGAATCCAGTCCGGGAATCCGATCCGCCAACTGTCCCAACGGATCGACGCCGTGCTCGTCGAAGTCCGGCTGGACCAGGAGCAGACCGGACGCCAGGAGCGAGCGTAGATAGCCGGCCGCTCTTTCCGGTGGCGCGGGGATCCCCGCCGTCAACTCGGCCAGCGTCGGCTGACCGGCGGCGGCGCGCAGGCAGTGCCGCAGCGGCGGGGTGAGGGGCAGGCTGAGGAGTTCCTCGGCCGGTGCCGGGCCGAGGAACTGGACGTGGTCGGCCGCGAGACGCGCGTTCGGGTTGATCCGGACCCTCGTCCCGGTCAGCGTGTCGGTCAGCGGGGTGAGGACCGCCAGGTCGAGGTCGACGACCGATCGTGTCGGCGCGGTCGCGGTCCAGCGCAGCGCCGGCCCGTCCGGGACGAACCGGCCGAGGCCGCTGGCCGTGAACGTGCTGAACGGGCTGGTCTTGACGGCGGCGCGGGCCGCGTAGACGGCCAGCCGGATCAGCTCCTGGCGTCCGGGCTTGCGCCGGAGAACCTCGTGCAGGGTGGGGCTGGCGTGCGCGAGGCCCTGGTCGAAGCGGGGATCCGCGCCGATCTCGCGCAGGTTCGCGGCGATAGCGCGGTCCGCTTCGGCCAGCGCGGTCGGCAACTGCGTGCGGTCAGCCCGGTACCGGCCCACCGCGTGGCCGAACTCGGCGATGTCCGCGGCGAGTTCGAGGCCGAGGGCGGCGGCGACCGGGGGCTCGGCGAGCAGCCGCGCCGGATCGCGCAGCTGGTGCACGGCCCGGCGCAGCGCGACCAGCTTCGGCTTGGCGCCAGGGTCGGACAGCGCCCCGATCACGTCGTGGCAGCGGTCGGACAGCACCGCGGCGTCAGCCGTCAGCGCGGCCGCCGCGTGCGCCACCGTCAGCAGGGCGTGTCGCAGCCGCTCGTCGACGAGCTGATCGAGCACGGTCGCGGGCAGGCCCGCGACGCGTACGGCGAAGGTGGTGGCGTGGCTGGTCACGGGAACGGGTGGGGATGGGGGTTGAGGTCGGCGTCGGTCAGTGGGCGCGGTGCGTGACCGAGCCGGTGGGGCACCTCCCGCAGCCTGGGCAGCCCGGTGATCCGCTGGTTGCGGTGGCCGAAGGTCATGGGCAGGGCTCCGGGCACGATCACCTTCACGCAGTGCAGGTCGGCGGCCTCGTGCAGCGGCGAGGTCTGGTTCACGACCACGACGTCCATGCCGCCCTCCAGCATGCGCCCGACGGCCTCGGCCAGGTCGTCCCGCAGGTCGGCGTGGAGCGGCCAGGGCCCGCGGCCGAGCTGGTCCCAGCCGATCATGCGGTCGCCGGACAGCAGGAAGGAGAACCGGTCGAACGCCTCCGGCGTGGCGCTGCACAGCGAGTGGTCGGTCATGATGCGCACCAGATCGGGATCGGCGGCCATCTGCCGAGCCCGCTCGGCCTCCGCCGGGTACCTGCGCACCTCCTGTTCGACGATGGGCGCCAGTTCGCCGAGCGCGGTGAGCACGCCGGCGACCGGGTCCAGCGCCGATCCGCTGGTGCAGATGACCCTCGGCCGGGTGGTGTCGCCGGTGGTGTCCTGCGCCAGCACCCAGAACGCGGGGATCGCCTCGGTGAGCGTCATGTCGAAGACCCGCACCCGGTAGCCGGTGCGCTCGATGCGTTCGACGACGAGCCCGACGCGCGGGTCGGGCGCCCGGGAGAGGTCCACCTCCGGAACGGGCATCCGGGCGTACCAGGTCATCAGGAACGCGTCGCGCTCGACGACCTCCAGGATCCCGTGCAGGATCGCCTCCTCCAGGCAGCCGCCGAGTGCGCAGCCGTTGGAGATCTCGAAGGTGAAGGGCTTGTCCGCCCGGGTCCCCGGCTGCAAGGCCGTCCGGTAGTACGCGTAGGTCTCCGGGACGAGCACCGGCCGCGCCTGGCGGAACGAGTATGCCCACACCCAGGACACCACGGCGTCCTCGGTGAACGGCTGGTAGGGGCAGTCCGGCTCCTGGTAGCGCTCCGGAGGGAACAGGCCGAGCGACCGCGGATCGAGGGCGTCCCCGGCGAGTTCCGCGTAGCTGCCGCGTACGGTCGTCCGCTTGCCCCAGGGCCATTGGCCGCCGAGCCGTTCCAGGGCCTCGGCGACTGCGGTGGCCCGGCAGGAAGCGAAGTCGCGGGTGCGTCCGAACCCGGCCTCGCCGCGATAGCCGTACTCGGCCAGGACCGCTTCGGCCAGCGGGAACAGCGAGTCGCGCAGGCCCTTGGGCGGGGCGACCACGCCGGTCTCGGCGTCCACGTACAGCTCGGTCAGCCGGGACTCGGAGAGCTCGCGGATCCTGCTGGCGCGCGCCTTGGGCTTGGGTCGCGGCAGGGGCGTGATCGCGGCCCGCGCGGCCGTGTCGTCGGGCAGCGTGCCGCAGACCCGGCACAGCGGGTCCGGGAGGAACGCGTGCCGGGTCACGGACAGGTCGCGCAGGTCGAGGTACCGGCAGCAGTCCCGCGCGGCGCCCGAGTGCACCAGCTCGCGTACGGAGTCGGCAGCGAAGTCCGACAGCCAGGAGGACGGCCGGGTCACGATCCGGTCGTTCGTGCGCAGCTCCGCGGTCCACTGGTCGCGCTGGGGCGCGCTGGACCGCCACTTCTGCAGGCACCAGACGCAACCGGGCTCGCCGGGCCGCACGACCGGGCCGACCACGACCCGGTCGAGCTCGGTCCACACCGGCAGCCAGGGCTCGCCCCGGTCATGTGCCGCGGACCAGTCGCCGGTGTCCCAGCCGTCGCGTGCCACCACCAGCATCGACGGCGGATGCCTGGAGATGGCGTCGGCCAGCAGGCCGGCACCGAGTACCGCGTTGCTCATGAGCCCGCCCCGCTTCGCTCGGCGGTCGCTTCGCGGAACGCGCAGCTCTTGACCGTTCGTTCGCCGTGCTCGTTCACGAGTGGTTCTCCCTCACCAGGTCAGCCGGAACTCGGGGCGCAGCCCGGCCGGGTGCTCCGTGCCGAAGTGCGCCATCAGCAGGGTCCGTTTCCGCCCCGTCAGGCCGAACCAGTCGTCCAGCAGATGGGTGAGCACGTCGTTCTGGATCCGGCTCGCCACGTCGATGGACGCGGCGGCGAGGCAGGCGCGGTGCAGCGCGGCACCGGCGGCCGCCTGCTGCACCCGGTACCAGCGGTCGCCGAACCGTTCCTCGGCGGCTTCGGCGTCTCCCACCGGCAGCAGCCATACGTTCGCCGTGCGGGCGCCCTGCTGGGTCAGCGCGGCCAGCGCGGCGTCCCGCAGCCGCTGCCGGGGATCGCCCTCGCTCACCAGCTCCAGCTGGTGCTCGCCGGGAAGGTAGCGGTAGGCACCGGCCGGGATACCGGTCACGTCGGCGACGACGCAGTAGAACTCGACCAGGTTGGCCGGCAGGTCCCAGCGCGCCTGCTGACCGTAGGCGGTGAGGATCGTGGCCAACGCGTCGATCGACATGACCTCCCCGCTGAAGCCGCGCATGGCCGCGTGACGGGTCCGGGTTCCGGCCGACAGATCCGGCCGCGCGTGCGGCAGACCGATCCGCGTGGCCTCTCCGGCGGGCTCGACCGGCAGCGGTTCCGGGCCGGGGCGGCTCTGGGCGAGCACGGCCGCGTGGGCGCCGAACGCGCGCGGGAAGGCGGCCAGCGACGGACCGCCGACCGCGGCGGGCACCGGCGGGACGAGCTCGACGACCGCCTGCACCCCCTCCTCCCTCGGGTCGAGCCCGAGCAGTTCGGTGACGTCGGCGTCGGGGAAGCACAGCCGGGCCGTGGCGTTGTCGTCGCCCGCGACCGCCAGCGCCTGGGCCACCTGGATGCCCGCCTCCAGGCAGGCGAGGCGGTAGTACATCTCGCCGTACTTGGCGGCCAGCCGCCAGAACACACTGGTCTGCACCAGGACCGTCGCGGCGGGGCGGGACGCCACCCAGCTCCGGTAGTCACCCGAGCGCAGGCGCACCAGGTCGTGCCGGGCCGGGTCGTAGTAGTGGACGCCGGTGGGCACCTCCGAGTCGGGACCGGCGATCACGTACCATTCGGCGCTGTACCGGGCGCCGCCCGACGGCGTCGGACGCCGGGTCACCAGCCACTGCAGCGGATCGTCATCCGGGATGCTCTCGAAGCTGTCGGTGAAGGGCAGCATGTCCAGCGGGGTCAGCCACTGCGACCGGGTGATGCCGCCGAGGTCCGCGAGCAGCCTGCCGAGCCGGTGGCCGGACTTCTCCGGTGGCCAGGGCAGGGGGTGCCGCGGTGCGCCCGGGTAGCTCTTGACGACCCGGGGCGGGTACGCCTCCGGGTTCGCCACCTCGGTCGGAGTGTGCACGTCCTCCTGGTAGCGCCTTGCCGCGTTGCCCATGGGTCACACCGCGCACAGGTCGAACGCGGCCCTGGTCAGCAGCAGCCGCAGGTGGGACTCCTGTGCCAGGCTGATGCCGAGCCGGTTGCACATCAGGTGCGCGCACCGCTCCACGATCAGCTGCGGGACCAGGTGGTTGATGTGGTCCAGCACGTCGGCGGGCGCCTCGAAGCTGGGGTAGGCGTCGAGCCGGCCCAGCAACTCCAGTTCGACGAGGGTGTCGTTGAGCTCCCGCACGGTCGACAGCCAGTTACTCACCACGGACGCCTCGGGCAGCGCCACGCCCCTGGTCGCCGCCCACACCGCCTCCAGGGTGGAGCGCAGCTGGGCCTTGTTGGCCTCGAAGTACCGCTCGAACTCCGGCGTGCCGATCAGCTGCGCCGCCTGACCGCCGCTCTCGACCATGAACCGGGCCTGGTAGGCGAGTTCGGGCAGGATGCCGGTGAACAGGGTGCGGTTGGCGGCCAGCATGGCGAAGGCGTCCATGGCACGCTGCCCCGGCTTGCGGCCGCGGGCGATCAGCTCCACCGCCAGCGCGCTGGCCGCCATCAGGTGCCGCTCGACCGCCTCCAGCGAGCGGCCGGTGCCGAACACCTCGGTCTCCGGCACGTAGTCCACGAACGCCACCGAGTTGTCCGGGTGGAGCACCGTGTCGTAGTCGGCCATCCGCTCCAGCGCGGCCAGGCCCGGCGCGGAGTCGGCGTAGTCCTGCGCGGAGATCGGGAACTGCGACGGGGACGTCCGGTAGAACTCCGCGGCGGCCTCCTCGATGACCGAACGGACCTGCTGGACGTGCTCCGGCCTGGTGAGCACCCGCAGCCGGATGTGCGGGCCGCCCTCCCAGTAGCGGAGGAAGAAGAAACCGTCGGCCTGTCCGGCGCGGCGCAGTCGTTCGACCGTGGGCTTGACGACACCGACGACCACGGCATCCTGGTCGGCGTGGTAGAAGAGGTGGGCGCTGACCCAGGTGCGATCAGACATAGGTGACTCCAGGCTCGTTGAGTTCCACGATGTACTCGGCGACGCGCTCGCCGCGGATCTGGCCGGGGTCCGGCACCATCTCGCTGATCTGCACGATCGCGTTCGGCTCGGCGAGCCGGCGTTCGAATCCGAGCAGCAGCAGCATGCTCGCGAAATCCAGGTAGTTCGGTTTGGTGTCGTTGCCCGGCGCCCGGCCGGTGCCGTCCCGGCCGATCGTGCTCGGGTCGAGCACGGTCACGAAGCACCGCTCGGGGATGCCGTGTTCGGCCAGCCAACCGGCCATCCTCAGCATCCAGGCCGCGTCGGTGGTGGCGTCCGTCCGCCGGGGCAGCCGGTCCGCGCGGGTCATCCACATCGCGCGTCGCAGCACCACGTTTCCCACCATCAACCGCGGCAGGTGGAGCACGCCGTCGTCCGCGCGCGGGTCCGAGGTCATCCGGAGTTCGGTGTGCGGGCCGAACCAGGTGTTGGACTCGCCGAACGCCTCGACCATGAAGCGCGCGGCGGGCGGCAGCAGCCGGTCGCCGAGCCCCGGGTGCACCGGGCAGATCCGCTTGCCGAGCCGCCGCGACACCAGCGCGAGCAGCCCGTCGTCGCCGCGCCGCACGTACAGGTCGTTGACCGGCAGCAGGTCGTCGTGTTCGCGCGAGCTGCGCACACCGGGGTAGTCGACGACCAGCCGGACACCGGGCTTGCGGACGTTGATCGCGGACCTGGCCACGGCCTCGAACTCGGCGAAGAGCACGTCGTCACGGCCGGCGGCCAGCCCCGGTTCGGCCGGCGCGCCGGCGTGCAGGTCGAGCGTGTCCAGGATCTGCCGCACCCGGTTGCGGCCGCGGCCGAAGCCGCAGTTGATGTTGTTGACCACCAGTTCCGGTCCGTGCGCGGCCTCGGCGAGCTGGCAGTAGACCGCGACCGAGGTCGGTGTGCGGACCCAGTCCGGCCATTCCTCGGCCAGCGCGCGCACCTCCTCGGGACCGACGCGGACCACGCCGTCCCGGTCGGGCGACCGTTCGCCCAGCAGCCGCTTGACGGCGGTGCGCAGGCGGTACAGCTCGCGCACGGCCTCGACCGGGCTGTCCTGGCCGGCGAACCGGCTGTGCGTCGGCCGCGCCGCGTCCGCGGCGGACTGTTCGGCCAGCACGTCCCGGTAGAACACCAGCAGCGGAACCTCCGCGCCGGCCGGGTAGCGGCTGTGGAACAGCGAGCCGAGCGTGAGCTTGACCGGCAGGTCGGGCCCGATCAGGCCGAGCAGCGTGCGCACCGCATCGAGGTCGTCCAGCAGCGGCTGCCAGCTCCTCCGGTCCAGCACGGCCGTCGTGCCGGGGTGCACCGCGTTCTCGTAGAAGCTGTACCGGCCGAACTCCTGGGCCAGCTTCGGGCTGTCCAGGTGGGCGTGGTCGCCTACCTCGCGCAGTGCCGTGTCCAGGCCGCGGATCACGGCGTCGCGGACGGCGACCCGGTCGCCGGGCGCCTCGATCGTCGAGTAGCTCGACAGCGCCTCCTGCACCCCGTGCAGGGTGCGGTCCAGCCGTTCCAGGCCTGGCTGGCGGAGCCGGTGCAGCCAGTCGCGCAGGTCGGCGACCGGGTCCGGGGCCTGGTCGGCGAGCGGCGGCACGAGTTCCAGCACGCCCAGCGTCACCAGGCGCCGGAGGAACACGTCGACCTGGCTCCCGTCGGTCGCCTGGGCCAGCAGCACGCCCCGCAGATCGTCGAGCGTGCTCCCGGGCGTGATCAGTTCCATCACCCGGCGCAGGGTCGGGGTGAGGGCGAGGCTGTGCACGTGCTCGGCCGGACGCCGGCCCAGGAACACCAGCGTGTCATCGGTGGCGGTGGCGCTGGGGTTGATCCGGATCGGGCAGCGGCCGACGACCTCCGGGCGCTCGCAGACGGCGCGCGCGATCCGGTGCAGCGACCCGACGCTGATGTCGGTCGCGGTCGCCGCGGCGACCTGCCCCCCGGTCGGCTGCCCGGACAGCTCGACCAGGACGTCGGACCGGCTCCAGGAGGCCAGGCCGCTGGTGGTGAACGTGCTGTACGGGCTGGTCTTCGCCGCCGAACGGGCGAGGTACTGCGCCAGGCGCAGCACGGTCTGGCGCTGCGGCGCGCGTCCGGTGCCGAACCACTTGCGCAGGGCCAGGAACGCGTCCGGGTTGGCGTGCACGAGCCCGAGTTGGAACGCGGGAAGCCGGGCCGCGGCGCCCAGCGCCTGGCAGCTCGCGGCCCAGTCCTGTTCGAGCAGGTCCGGCAACTCCGCCGTCAGCCGGTCGCGTTCGGCGAGTAGGCCGGTCCATTCCCGGACCGGGGCGGCCAGTTCGGCAGGCAGGTCGGCCAGCCGTGCGGGATCGACCCGGCGGCCGCGGTGCACTGCCCGGCGCACCGCGACCAGTCCGGCCTTGCGCTCGCCGTCGCCCGCGGCGCCGATCGCGGTGTACAGCTGGTCCGACAGGGCCCCGGCGGAGTCGGCGATCTCGGCGCGCAGCCGCACCAACTCCCGGGCGGTGCGCCAGCTCCGCGCACCGCGCAGTCCGTCCAGCACGGCGACCGGGCTTCCGGCGAGGCGGACCACGGCGGCCGGGCCGGTCAGGTGCTGCGCGTCGCCGGGGCGGGCTTCCGACAGCCTGTCCACTCAGTCCACCTCCTCGGGTTCGACGGGTACGATCACGCGTCCGCCCGGCCCCGTCCTGGCCAGCAGGATCTGGAAGACCGGCGTGTGGCGTTGCTCGGTCAGGCCGAGGGCCGCGCGGACCCCCTCGGCGTGGTAGGCGTTGACGACCCGGCCGGACAGGCCCTGGGCCGCGGCCGCGACGCACACCCGGTGCGCGAGCAGCCCCGCCTCCTGGTTGATCACGCGGTAGCCGCGGTCGCCGAAGGTGTCGAACGCCCAGTCACGGTCGCCGATGAGGTGGACGACGGCGTTCATGCCCTGGAACACCGGTCCCGGGATGGTGACGCGCTCGATCGCGGTGACGGCGTCGACGCCGTCGGCCGCGCGGGCGACCGGGTGCAGCGCGCCGGTGTCCTGGTCGAGCCGGTAGACGCCCGCGGGTATCCCGGTGAGGTCGCCGACGGTCAGGAAGATCTCCAGCGGCACGGGCGCGCCGGCCGGGACGGCGTCGCTGGTGACCCCGGCGCGGGCCCGGGCCAGCCGGGCCCAGAGCTCGATTCCGTCGATCTGGGACGCGACCGGCCGGAAGATCCCGGGGCCGGAGTCCCGGGCGCGCAGCGCGTCCGCCAGGTTCACCTCCGGGACGTCGGTCCCGGGCAGGGCCAGCGGCTCGCCGCCGGACACGTCCGGTACGACAGGTTCGGCCGTGGCGAAGGCCGCGGTGTCCACGCGCAGCGATGCGCGGTTGACCTCGGTCAGCGTCGGGCAGGCCGACGCGACCCGCAGTCCGCTGCGCACCACGTCCGGCTCGATCGGGTCGATGCCGGCGGCCAGCGCCGCGGCCGTCTCCACGACCGAGGCGCGCCGGGTGACGGCGCCGGCGAGGAGCAGCGGCATGACCAGCAGGGCCGGTTCCTCGTCGCCGTCGAGTCCGAGCAGTCGGTGGACCGGCTCGTCGACGAACTGGTGGTGCACGTGCGCCCGCAGACCCATGGACCGCGCGACCAGGTCGATGTTCCCGGCGAGCAGACCCGCCTCCTGGGTGCACAGGCGGTAGGCGTAGTCCCGGTAGATGTACGCGGCCTTGGAGAACAGCCCGGAGAGCACGAACACGGCCTCCGGCAGGCTGCCCGCGGTTCCGGTCGCCCTGGTGAGCAGTCGCCGGTGGTCCCCGTCGCGCAGCAGCACCAGCACGTCGTGGGCGGCGTCGTAGTGGTAGACGCCGTCGGCCAGGCACACGTACAGCTGGACACCGAACAGGCAGCGCGCGGACGCGACCATCCGGTGGTAGGGCCAGGTGCCGTTGGTGTCGAACTCCTGCCGGGAGATGCCGTAGCCGTAGCGCAGCAGCGTCGCCAGCGCCGAGTCGTCGAAGGCCTCGACCGCGGTCAGCTTCCCGGGCACCTTGGCCGTCAGCGGGCGCCGGGGCCGGCCGCGGTAGATCTTGAACTTCAGCGGCTCGTCCGGGTTGCCGTACTCCGACTGCCGGGTTCCCATCGCCTCGGCGAGGTCTTCCAGGGTGACCCGCCAGAACTCCCGGCCCACTCCGTCCGCGCGATCGATCACGGCGCCCTCGATCACGGGAAGGGATGCGGGTGCGGATTGCTCACCCGGGGCAGTCGGGCCAGTCCGGTCACTCGCCGCGCGGTGTGCCCGAAGGTCATCGGCACCGAGCCGGGTGCTATCACCTTGACGCATCTGAAGCCTCCCGATGCCTGTTCCGTGGAGGTGGTGTCGACGGCGACGACGTCCATGCCGGCCGCGGCGAAACGCCGGACGGCCTCGTCGAGGTCCGCGCCGATGTCGGTGTAGCGCGGCCAGTCCCAGCGTTCGAGTCCCTGCTGCCAGGTCAACGCCACCGGGCCGTCGGTCAAGAAGGAATACCGGTCGAAGGTTGCCGGGTTCGCCGCGCAGAGCAGGTGGTCCGCCATCGACTGGACGTCGTCCGGATGGTCGGCCAGGTGCCGGGCACGGTCGCGCCAGCCCGGATCGAGCGCGAGGAGGGTCACGTACTCGACGGTCTGGCTGAGTTCGTGCAGCGCGGCCAGGATCGCCTCGGCCGGGCGCAGCCCGCTGCCGCCGGTCGACACGGCCCTGGGCCGTTCGGTTCCGGTGACGTCCTCGGCGAACGTCCAGAACGAGGGGATCCCGTGTTCCCGCGTGGTGTCGAAGACGCGCACCCGGTAGCCCTGTCGCTCGATGCGCTCGGCCACCAGCGGGATCCGACGGTCGGGCACGGTGGCCGGGTCGAGCTCGGGCAGCGGGGTCCGCCCGTACCAGGCCGTCAGGAAGGCGTCGCGCTCGGCGACTTCGAGGATGCCGTGCAGCACCGCCTCCTCGTAACAGCCGCCGAGGGCGCAGCCGCTGGAGATCTCGCACGCGAACCCGGCCTCCCCGCCGGACATCCGCAGCCGGTAGTAGACGAAGCTCTCCGGCACCAGCACCGGCCGGCCCTGGCCGAAGGAGTGCCCCCACACCCAGTTGGTCACCGCGTCCTCGGTGAACTCCCGGTAGGGGAAGCCCGGGACGCCGAACCGGTCGTCGGGGTACAGCCCCAGCGAGCGGGGATCGATCGCGTCCTCGGCCACCTCGGCGTAGCTCGCCGTCACGTTCGTCCGCTTGCTCGGCGCGTACGCGGCGAGCCGCTCCAGCGACTCCGCCACCGCGATGGCCCTCGCCGACACGAAGTCCCGGGTGCGGCCGTAACCGGCCGCCTCCATGGTGACACCGGGCACCGCCAGCACGGCCTCGGTGAACGGGAACGAGTGCTGCGCATAGGCGGTGATCGAGGGGATCAGGCCGCTCTGCCCGTCGACGTAGGTCGCGTCGAGGCCGCTGGGGTCCAGCAGGCGGACGCGGCTCGACTCGGGCGAGAGCTTGGGCCGTGGTTCGCGGACGATCCTCGCGCCCTGTTCGGTGTCGGTGGGCACCGCCGAACACGCGGGGCAGCGCGGATCGGTGAGGAAGCCGTGCCGGGACAGCGCGAGCGTGGCCGGGTCGACGGTCCAGAACCGCTGCGCCTCGGACCGGGCCGAGGCCAGCTCGGCGATGCTGTCCGCCAGGAACGTCGGCAGCTCCCGGTGCGGCACCGCGGCGGCCATCTCGGCGGCGCGCTCGGCGGAGGCCGAGGCGGCGCGCCGGGTGCGCAGACACTCGGGGCAGCCGGGCGGCCACGGCCCGACGACCACCTGCTGTGGTTCGAGGAGCACCTGAGGCTGGTCAGCCATGGACGACCACGGCGCGCATCACGAACGGACACAGCTCGGCGACGAGCGGATCGTGGTCGAGCGGTACCGCGACCACGCGGCCGCCGTCGCGGGTCAGCTCCGCCACGACCTCGCCGAGGGTCACCGAGGCCGGTCGCGTGCCGGCTGCGCCGCGCAGGTGTGCGGGCAGGTCGGGTACGGGCGCCGGCGCGTAACCGGGCTGGTTCGCGGCCCGGGACTGGTAGGCGAGCAGCGTTTGCTCCAGCCCCTTCTCCAGCGCGACGTCGACGTCCAGATCGCTGGTGCAGGCGACGGTGGCGGCCGGGGTGGTGAACGTGAACGTGGGCAGCCCGAGCAGGCCGGAGAGGTCGTGGACCTCGAACGCCTGGTCGACGATCCTCAGCAGCTTCAGGTAGCGCGCGGCGCGCGGGGTCAGCTGCTCGGCGTCCAGGTCCAACCGGGGCAGCGGTTCGGTCGCGGCGGAGACTGCCGCGGCGGCGTTCTCGGCGGCCGCCGCGACCACGGCGGCGCGCACGGCCGCGGTCCAGTCGTCTCCGGAGGCCGCAGTCCGCGCGGGGAAGACCTCCGCCGCGTCGACCGCGACCGGCTCACCGGTCAGCACGTCCGCGCCGTACAGCCGGTCGCCCTTGCGGGAGTCGACCATGACGGCCGCGTAGCGCTCGAAGGCGTGCCGGACGGCCCGCTGGCGTGACTCGACCACGCTCTCGCCGCAGCCGTGGACCGGGAACGGACCGCCGGCCAGGCCGACCGGGTCCGAAACCACGACCTCACTGACGAACAGCGGCAGCTGTTCGTAGTCGCGTTCGGTGACCTCCGCGAACACCCCGGTGCGCGGCCCGACGCAGTCCACCGCGCGCCGGGCCAGCTCCTCGTCGCCGACGGGCGCCGCGGCCGCCAGCGCGGCCAGCCGGGCAGGGTCGTAGGGGACGACGGGCAGGGCGAGCGGGTGCGCCAGGAAGGGGTGCTTCGCGGTCTCCAGGGTCTCCAGGTCGAACCGGACCAGGTGATCCGTTCCGGCGCCCGGGTCGATGCCGGTGAGGTGCCGGAAGGCCGCGAAGCACAGCTGGTTGGCGACCAGGGCGACGGTGGGGCCGCGCAGGAAGTCGCTCGGCGCGGCCTCCGGGTGGTCGCGCAGATCCGCGCCCACGAGGTCCGGTGCGAGCGCGCGCAGCCGGCGCCAGGCGGACTCCCAGGCCGTGACGTCGCCGTCCTTGCCGATCACCGGGCCGAGCCAGGCCTCGTCGCCCGTCACGACCGCCTGGGCGAACGCGGAGCCCGCGGAGCCCGCGGTGTGCGGCAGCAGCAGGGCGCGTTCGATCATCGGGCGGTCCGCGACGTGCAGCACCATGGCGGCGTCGTCCGCGATCCGGTCGAGCTGCTCGGAGTCGACGTCCAGGTAGGCGATCCGCTGCTCCGGGTCCTGCGCCCGGGCCGCCGCGAGGTGCTCGGCGATGCGGTCGCGGTCGAGCTCGCCGAAGGGGGCGAGGGACACGGTGCGCACGCCGGAGCGCAACTGCGAGTTGGTCAGGGCCTGCAGCAGCGGGCCGGATCCGGCCAGCACGATGCCGCTGTTGCGGTAGTGCTCGAATCGCAGTTCCGGCGACTCGGTGAAGTACTCGATGAAGGCGATGTTGGCCGCGTAGGTCTTCGCCAGGTCGGCGGGCAACGTGTGCGGACGGTCGTCCAGAACGTTCTTGACGTAGCCCTTGCCGAGCAACAGCATCGTCAGCTTGGCCAGGTTGGCGCGGCTGGCCTCCGGCGCGGCCGCGCAGAGTTCGCCGAGGGTCCTGGTGCCGTCCAGCAGCGGTGCGATCCGCTGGATGAACTCGTATGTCGACGCGCCCTTGAGCATCGACCCGCCGAGGTTGCTACGGATGTAGGCACCCTCCGGCACGCGCATGACGTAGACGTCCCCGCGCAGTCGCGGCCGGATCCGCTCGACATTGACTTCCATGACCATCGTTTCTTCACGCCTTCGTTGATGCCTGGTCAGGAGAAGGACCGAGAGCCACCCGGTCCCCGTTCACGAACACGCACCGGCTAGAGCACAGGTGCCGGGGACATCAGCACCTGGATCAGGTGCAGGAGCAGCACGGGCAGCAGCAGCAGCAGCTGCTGTGGCCGCCGGAAGCGGACAGCTCGGTCAGGCCGTAGCCGGCCGTCACCGACGCGGGCACCACCTCGCCCAGGTCCACCAGCTCGAAGGCGCTGTCATCCAGCACCAGGTCGTCGAAACCCTCCATGATGTGCATTCACCCCCATTCCCTCTCGATGTCGATCAGTGCTCTTCGCCGCACCTGGATCAGGTGCAGGAGCAGCACGGGCAGCAGCAGCAGCAGCTGCTCTGGCCGCCGGAAGCGGACAGCTCGGTCAGGCCGTAGCCGGCCGTCACCGACGCGGGCACCACCTCGCCCAGGTCCACCAGCTCGAAGGCGCTGTCATCCAGCACCAGGTCGTCGAAACCCTCCATGATGTGCATTCACCCCCATTCTCTTCTCGGTGTCGCCTCCCATATTCCGGGGGGCAACAATCACAGTGATTTAACCTCGGGCAGAACCTTGTCGCAGAAGAGCTCCAAGGTCTGCCCAGCCTCGGCGAGCGGCATCGCACCGAAATCGATCTGCCACAGGATTTCGTCGACGCCGCCGATGTGATTGTTGAAGGCGTGGATACGGTCGATGACCGTGGCCGGTGAACCGACGATCGCACCACCTTCGGTGAAAAGCTTGGCGGGTTGCAGGCCGCGCAGCATCCAGCCGAATCCGGAGTAGCCGCGGTAGGCCGAGGATTCCCGGCGGTCCCACGGGTTCACGGCCTCCGCCCACACGTCCAGGTAGCGACGCAGGTAGGTCGTGGCGATCTCCTGCGCGCGCTCGTCGGTCTCCGCGACCACCAGCGGCAGGCTGGCCGCGACCCGGGGGCGGAGCCCGGAGCCGCCGTGCGCGGCCTGGAACGCGTCGCGGTAGAGGGTCAGGTGGTCACGGAACTCGTGCGGCGAGATCATCGGGGTGATCAGCAGCCCCAGCCCTTCCGTGCCCAGCCAGGCGAAGTTCTCCGGGGTACGCACCGCCGCACCCCACACCGGCGGATGCGGCCGCTGGGTGGGCCGCGGCAGTCCGGTCACATCGCGGTAGGAGAAGAACGGCGTCTGCTCGCTGACCTTCTCCTCGGTCCAGATCCGCAGCACCGCGCGGATGGTCTCGCGGAACCGGTCGGTGCTCTCGTCCATCTCCACGCCCAGCGCGTCGAACTCGTCGGGCAGGTACGCCCGCGCGAAACCCACGTCGAGCCGGCCGCCGCTGATCGCATCCACCTGCGCGGCTTCCGCGGCCAGCTGGATCGGGTGGTGGAAGACCGGCAGCACGCAGCCGGTCATCAGCCGCACCGAACTCGTCCGGGCGGCCACAGCGGACAGGAAACCCAGCGGACTCGGGCAGTATCCGCCGTAGTGGTGGAGGTAGTGCTCGGTCATCTTGACGGAGTCCAGCCCGCCCGCCTCGGCCCGGACCGACAATTCCAGCGCGTCGCTGAAGTAAGTCTGCGGAGATTTCGTCTCCGGCGTGCAGTCGGGAAGAAAGGAAAGCCCGAAGCGCACCGATACCACTCCCTAACAACCGGATATTCGCCAGATCGACGGCTGGGGTTAACACCCGTACGATTCGGGGCCGCTTGGCGCCGCCGGGGTGTTTCGCAGCTGACGCTACATCGGGCCTGCGGGGTCGTCAATATTCATTGCCGAGTCCGGGGTGGGCTCAAAAGCTCAACAGAGGCTCAAATTAATCGAGCCCCGCTCAGGTATCCCAGGAGATACCTAGGATGCTAAGAGTGCGTTATTGACGCCCCTGTCCGGCACTGCAACGGTGTATACCCGTTGCCGACATATGTGCGGCCGGCTCCTTGTGCCGGAGTGAGCGTCCAGAAAGTCGCCACCGGGACGACCCTTGAATTTAGAAAGCCGATCGCACCTCCGGGCGGGCATCGACGCGGGAATTCGCCGGAACGGCGAGGGCCGGCTCCGTCGGTGACCTCACGGCGGGAGAGGTGACGACTCCCCGTCGCGCCGAGGCGGTCGGAGGCGGTTGAGCCACGTGTCACTTCCGCGTGCGGAATGTCCACTCCACCCGACTGTGTACGGATGTGCAGCTATGACCTCCACGATGGACACGATCCACGTTGCCACCGCCGGCCGGCCGTCAGCACCGGCGCCCGCCAGGAAGAAGTCCGTACAACTCGTCGAGTTCACCGCGATGCACGGCGTCCGGTACAGCGTCACTCTCGGCTACCTCACAGCGACTTCGGTCGCCGACCAGGTGCTCGACGAGAGCTGCGACTTCCGGATCAGCGTGCGCGAGCAGAGCGGCGGCGCGCAGGCGGTGACGGAGCTGCTCGACTCCTGGGACGAGCCGTTCGTCGTCGCGCTGACCGTGTTCTTCTGGAACCGCGCCCAGTCCCTGGAGCTGGCCCGCCAGGTGAAGCAGCGGTGGCCGAACTGCCGGGTCGTCGTCGGCGGCAACGACGTCAGCCACCAGCAGGAGGCGGTGTTCGCCGAGGCGCCCTGGGTGGACGTGCTGGTGCACGGCGAAGGCGAACTGCGCTTCCGCGACCTGATGCACTGTTTCCTCGCCGACGGGGACCTCGCCGAGATCCCCGGCATCAGCCACCGGTCCGACGGCGTCGTGGTCACCAACCCGGACGCGGATCGCATCACCGATCTGGAGCAGGTCGTCTCACCGATCCTCAGCCCGGTGTACTCCGACGAGGAGATCGCCGGCTCGTCCATGATCGTCTACGAGACCAACCGGGGCTGCCCGTACAAGTGCGCGTTCTGCTACTGGGGCGGCGCCACCAACTCCAAGGTGCGCCAGTTCGACCTCGACCGGATCTTCGCCGAACTGGACCGGTTGATCCGGCTGATGCCCACGGACGCGACGCTCTTCATCGCGGACGCGAACTTCGGCATCCTCGCCCGCGACCGGCAGATCGCCGAGCGGATCGTGGAACTCTGCCGGCGCCACGACAAGCGGCTGATCATCAGCACGAACTGGGCGAAGAACGGCAACGACCGCATCGTGGAGATCGCGAGCATGCTGCACGCCGCCGACCTGACCGGGGCGATCACGCTGTCCGCGCAGTCCTTCGACACGGAGGTGCTGAAGATCGCCAACCGGGCCAACATCCGCACCGACCACTACCGTCGGCTGCTGTCCCGGTTCCGCGAACTCGACGTACCCACCTACACCGACCTGATCTGGGGCCTGCCCGGAGAAACCTACGAGTCGTACCTCAACGGTGTCGAAGAGGTGCTGACCGCCGGCGGATCGCCGGTGATCTACCCGCTGCTCCTGCTGAACAACACCGACTACTCGCGGGAGTCCTTCCAGGACAAGCACAAGGTGACGACGCGCTGGATGCCCTGCGACATCACCAACCCCGACCTGGTCGCCGACGTCGTCGTCGCGCACGACACCATGACCGTCGAGGAATGGGTGCACGGCATGGGTTTCAGGGTGGCCATGACGCTGTTCCAGAAGATCCTGCTGCGCTGCGCGCTGCGCGTCATCCACTCGACCACCGGCGTCCGGATGGTCGAACTGTGCGGGAAACTCTGGACGTTCCTGCTCGACGACTGCGCCGACCCGTTCCTGCGCGCCGTCGCCCGCAACGTCGCCGTCGCCCACGAGGAACCGACCGCCGTGGACATGGCGCTGCTCAGGACGGTCATCGGCGACCAGGTCATCGTGCCCGAGGAGGTGCACTTCCAGGCGCTGTTGTGCCGCGCGATCACCACCGAGCGTGCCACGACGGATCTGCTCAACGCCGCGGTCGACTGGCTGTGCGCCGAGCTGGCCGACTCCGGATTCCAGGTCGACCGGGTGCTGGTCGACGGCGCGCTGACGCTCGACATCGCGGCGACGACGATCCTGCGCGCGAGTCTGCGCGGGGACCTCGACGAAGCGGGGTTCGCCGTGCCGCGGCAGGCCTGGGACCTGCTCGTCACCTCCGGCGACGTGCCGTCGAGCCTCGACGCGACCGGGCAGGGGAGCACCGTGCGCGGCACGGTGTGGGCGCCGCCGCGCTGGGTCCACTACCCGATCAGCGTGTACGCGCTGTCGATCTGGCACGGCACCGGCCGGCCGCTGCACGACCTGCTGTTCGCACTGCCCGACCGGCTGCAGGCCCACCCGTTGACCGCCTGACCCCGCCGGCGGCCCGCCACGGGGCTCGACCGGCCGGACGTCGGCCACCGTCCGCGGATCCGGTCAGAGCCAGCCGCGCGTCATCGCGGTCCTGGACGCCTCCGTCCGGTTGCGTGCGCCCAGCTTGGCCATGGCACTGGACAGGTAGTTGCGCACGGTGCCCTCGGCCAGGAACAGCCGCGCCGCGATCTCGGCGTTGCTCGCCCCCTCCGCGACCGCGCGCAGCAGTTCACGTTCCCGGTCGGTCAGCGGATCGGCCGCGTCCCACGCGGCCACCGCCAGTTCCGGCGCGACCACGCGCTCACCCGCGTGCACCCGGCGCAGGGCCGCGGCCAGCTCACCGATCGGCGCGTCCTTGAGCACGTACCCGGCCACCCCGGCGTCCACCGCGCGCCGCAGGTAGCCACTGCGCGCGAACGTGGTCACGATCAGGACCCGTGTGGGGTCACCCAGGTCGTTCAGCTCCACCGCCAGGTCCAGACCGGTGCGGCCGGGCATCTCGATGTCGGTCACCAGGACGTCCGGGCGGTGCTCGCGCACCGCGGCCAGCGCGTCGTTGCCGTTGGTCGCGGTCGCCACCACCGTGATGTCCGGTTGCAGGTCCAGCAGGGAGGCGAACGCGCCCAGCACCATGCCCTGGTCCTCTGCCAGCACCACCCGGATCACCGGGCCACCCCGACCGGCACCGTGATGGTCAGCGTCGTGCCGGCCGAGCCGGTGCGCTGCACCACACCGCCGAGCTTCGCGATCCGCTCCCGCAGCCCGGTCAGCCCGGTGCCCTCCGGAGCCTCGCCGCCGATCCCGTCGTCCGCGATCACCAACCGCACCCGCTCTCCGTTCGCGTCCAGTCCGATGTGGCAGGCGGATGCCCGCGCGTGTCGGGCCACGTTCGTCACCGCCTCCCGCACTGCCAGCCCCAACGCGTGCTCGGCGGCCGCGACCAGGATCACCCCGTCCTCGAAGTCCACCTGCAAGGTCACCCCGGTTCCGGCCAGCGCTCGCCGCGCTGCCTCCAGCTCCGCACGGATGTTGGTCTGCCGCCAGCCGGTGACGGTACTGCGCACCGCGGCCAGGGCCTCCCGTGCGTTGCGTTCGATCTCCTCGGCCTCGGCGCGCGCCCGCTGCGGGTCGGCCAGCACCAGTTCCTTGGTCAGCTGTGCCCGCATCACCACCGCGGTCAGTGAGTGCCCGAGCAGGTCGTGCAGGTCACGCGCGATCCGCTCGCGTTCCGTGATGGTCGCGAGCAGTTCGACCTGCGAGGTACGCAGCCGTTCGTTCTCCAGTTCCTGACGCCGGTCGCGCTGTTTGAGTTCGAGCAACCCGATCACCCAGATCAGCACGAGCGCCGACACGAAACCCCACAGCCGGTAGGGCATCGGAACCTGCGACACCAGCGCCGTGACACTGTCCAGCACGGTCAGACCCGCCAACCACAGCCGGGCGTCGCGCCACGGCAGCGTGTTGCCCGCGACGGCCGCGGCGTAGATGAACAACACGCTCGCGTTGGTGTTGAACGGAGCGGCCAGCGTGCCGATCACGGTCATCGGCACCAGCGACGACCAGATGTGGCACGCGGACGGGCCGCGCAACAGCGCCGCCGCCCACAGCACGGCGGTGGCCGCGCACACCGCGATCGCCAGCGGCCACTCCCACCACCGGGGATCCGGCGAGAAGTACGGCTGCGCCAGCACGAACAGCAGGTAGCCGAGGTAGATCCAGTCCCAGGTCCGCAGCCGCGCGGCCACGGACCCGGGAACGGGGGCGTCAACAGTAGTCATATCCGCGCACGACGATAGGACATGGTGGCCACCGCGGTGGCCACCGCGGTGGTGACCAGCAGGGCGAGCACATGGATCACCACGGTGCCGCTGCCGAGTTGGGCGAGCCCGAGCTGCGCGAGGTGGTACGTGGGCAGGAACTCCGCGACGTGCCGTACCGCCGAGGGCAGGAACTGGATCGGGATCCACAGCCCGGACAGCATCGCCAGCGGGAACAGCACCGCGTTGAGCAGCGCGATCGTCGCCCCGGTGCGGAACCGCAGCCCGACGGCCACGCTGAACAGCGTGAACGGGACGGTGCCCAGCAGCAGCACCACCGCGACGCGCAGCAGCGCCCAGGCCGAGGCGTGCAGCGTGCCGAACGCAGCGGCCGCCACGCCCATCAGCGCCAGCACGCCCACCCCGTAGAGCAGCGCGGCCGCGGCCTTCGCGGCGAGGCTGATCCCGATCGGCACCGCTGACACCCGCTTCATGCGCAACCAGCCCAGGTCCCGGTCCTGCGCCACCCCGATGCCCGGCTGCAACGCGGCCACCGTGATCACCCCGTAGGTGCCGAAGGTGGCCACCATCGCCGTACCGGCCGACAGCCCCTGTGTGGTGTCGTGCCCGTACAGCAGGTTGAACATGACGAAGAACCCGACGGGCATGAGGATGCTGAAGAACAGCGATGTCGGCTCCCGTACGATCGCCCGCAGTTCGTCCCGCAACTCGACACCGAAAACCCGTGCCGTCACCGCGTTCACGCCGCCTCCGCTCGGTCCGTCAGCGCGAGCACGGCTTCCTCCAGGCCCGCGTCCCGCACCCGCAACTCCGAAAGATCCGGATCCCGGTCGAGCAGCACGCGCAGCAGGTCCTCGGGCGTGCGCGTCTGGATCCTCACCAGGTCGTGCTCGGGCGCGACCGACAGGACGCCCGGCAACCGGTGCAGTTCGCCATGGTCGAGGCCGGTCCTGACGGTCACGGTGCGGTCCGGCAACCGCGACACCAGCTCCTCCGGCGGCGCGTCGGCCAGGATCCGGCCGCGGTCGAGCACCACCACCCGGTCCGCGACCGCGGCCGACTCCTCGATCAGGTGCGTGGTCACCAGCACCGCGGCGCCCTGCTCCCGGCGGCGCGCCAGGATCTGCCAGAAGTGCCGCCGGGCGTTCGTGTCCAGGCCGACCGTCGGCTCGTCCAGCACCAGTAGGACCGGCTCGGTGACCAGTGCCATCGCCAGCTGCACGCGCTGCTTCTGGCCGCCGGAGAGTTTCGACACCCGCCTGCCCTTCAGTTCGGTCAGCCCGAGTTCCGCCAGGACCGGGCCGGCCGCCGACGCCCGCAGCCCGCCGCGGACCGCGGCACCGGTCACCAGCTCGTTCACGGTCAGCGTGTTCGGAAAGCCCAGTGTCTGCTGCGCCACGCCCAGCCGCCGACGGGTCGCCGCGCGGCGCGGATCACCGCCCAGGACCCGTACGGTCCCGTGCTGGGGCGCGAGCAGCCCGACGGCTATCGTGACGAGGGTCGACTTGCCGGCCCCGTTCGGCCCGAGCAGTGCGACGCATTCCCCGGGATCGACCCGCAGGTCCACGCCGTCCAGCGCGACCGTCTCCCCGTACCGGTACCGCAGCCCCTCGGCTGTCATCACGGCCTGTGTGGTTCCCATGGCTACTACGCTCCCGCCCTTCGACTGCCGTTGGTAGTGATGCCGGGTCACCGGCCCCGGATGACAAATGTCAACCGGTGGTGCGACCGACCAGCTCGGCGGCGGGAGGGGCCCCGGGCACGTCCGGCACGGTCGTCGGAGAACTACCGGGACGTCGAATCAGCTCCGGGGTCGGAGCTGCGACAGTCGTGTATGCGCCGGTCGTATTCCATTTGATACGCCCGGATCTGGTCCGTATTGGCGGCCGTCCAGGCGCACAACTGGCTGAAAGGCTCCCACAGGGAGCTCCCGAGCGGGGTGAGGGAGTACTCGACGCCGACCGGCGAGGTCGGCAGAACGCGTCGCACGATCATCCCGTTGCGTTCCAGGCGGCGCAGGGTCTGGGTGAGGACCCGCTGGGTCACGCCGTCGAGGTGACGCTTGATCTCGTTGAACCGCTTGGGCTCGTCGAGGACCGTGAGCACGGTCATTGACCACTTGTCGGCGATCTGGTCGAGGATCGGGCGGGTGGTGTCGTCGCATCGGTAGACGATGCCGAGGGCGGCACTGGTCTCAGAAGTGGCCATGTGGGTCTCTTTCGTGATCTTTACGATGCTGAAAGCGCGTCATTGACGCCACCCATTCGGTCGAGGGAGGGCGAGGGTGGGCGGAAGTGGTCAGCAGATGCCGTGGGGGACCGCGGGTCAGACCCTGGCGACAGCGTGGGTGGAGTCGCCGCCGGCCGCGTTGAAGTCGCCTACGCCCGTACCGGCTTGGGCATCGGGCAGGTCGCGGCGGTGGCCGCCTCCGGTCGCTCTCTGGATTCCAGGTCGCCGGAGGCTGTCTGCGAGGCCGCGGCAAGGGCCGGGCCCGGAGCGGAGAGCGACGGGGAGCACGACGAGTCGGTCGCGCAACGGCTCGGCATGGGCCGGGAGCAGTCCGGCGACCGCTCGATGAGCGGTTCTCGGGCCCGGCAGTGGGGAGTTCACGGCAGTGGCACTGATGGCTGGATTTCGTATCAGCACGGTTCAACCAATCTGCGCGGAACGCGCGACGGCGGATCGATGAAGCGTGGTCTGTCGGCCGCGACACCGGGAGGCCGGACATCGCGAAGCTATGTACTTTGTGACGTTTGATCAATAGTTGGTCATGTTACGGAATCCTGACCGTTGCATGACGAATGACTGACGTCTCGACAGTACGCGCTCAGGTCCGCGTGGCGGTTGCGGGGAGTGGTGCGCGTGGTCGGGCAGTCGACGTTCGTCCCGCGGGTGATCAGTGGATGGATCCGGGCGCGCCCAGCCACGACGAGATGGCTTCCCAGGCCCTGGCCAGCATGTCCGGTTGCGAGATCTGGTCGCGCGTGCAGGGCGGTTGGGCCTCGGCCACCTCGCCCAGGACGTGCGGGCTGCACTGCTCGGCGGCTCGGTCCTCGGGGTGCCGTCGGCCGGGACGAGGTGCTCAGGGCGCTGCCGTCCTGGCAGCCAATGCCCGGGGATCCGGTTCAGGCGCCAACTCTCCTCCACGCCGCGCTGGTTGTCGAACTCCACGCACACCGAGGCACAGACGCCAGTGCCGAGTGCGTGTAGCTTCCGGGAGACTGCGGTATCCCGGGGGAGCGGGTGTGGTTCCCTCAGCGGGGGCGGGGCAGGAATCGCATTGTCAAACGGTGCAGGCAAGATCACGTGGTGAGATCGCAGGCCGCGCGAACCTGGTTCGCTGGGGCCAGGCGGCCCCGGAGTGTCTAGGGGGCGTCACCGCAACGAGCTTGCCCCGCATGGCGTGAGACGGGGAGATTGCGGTCCCCTCAGGGGCGGCGGGTGCGGGCGCGCCGTCGCCGTCATTCACCTGGTCTCATTGGAGCGCGCCGTAGTCGACCTTGCCGTTCCCACCCAGGGGAAGGCTCGTCCGACGGATCCATCTGTGCGGAAGCATCGTGCCGGGCAATGACGACTTCAGGGAGGCGAGCAGGTCGCGATGCGACGTGGACGGCTCACGTTGTGGTGCTGCTGGAAGGTGGCGAGCCGGCACGCTGACCAGGGAGGAGCGCGCTCCCGACTGCGCTCAGAACAGCGCCAGGCCCTCGCCGCTGGTGTCCGGAACGACGGGCCGGAACTGCGCGGGGACGGTGTCATGGCGGCCGGGTCCTGCGGCAGCGGCCACCGCCGGGGCTGTCCCGGCCAGCCAGGTGCGGAATCGGTCGACGGCTTCGCGATAGGGGACTTGGGTCAGGATGCGGTGCTCCCCGCTGGGACAGTAGTCCACACTCAGGGTGATCATGCAGGAGCCGGGCGCGTTGTGACTGCCCGTCCAGGAAGCACGCAGCTCACCGCAGGGCTTGCGTCCGCGGGAGCTGTGGGGGGCGCGGTGGGTCGGGCGCAGCGGTTCGCCGACCAGGAGTGCGGTCAGTGCCGCCAGGTGCGGCAATGGCAACGTGGTGCGGGCGCGGCAGCCGGGGCAGCGGTGCCAGTGCCGCAGCCAGTCCTCGGCGTGGGTATGGAAGAGGGACGTGTAGCGGCCGGTCACGTATACGTCGTTGCTGTAGTGGTAGTTCGGCCGTTCCCGCGTGTTGCAGGACTGGCAGACGGGCGCCCGGACGTAGCCGTGCTCGTGGCAGTGGTCGACCGCGGAGGAAGGTGCTTCCCAGCAGACGGCGCACTTCCACCCGGACACCTCCAGCTTGGCGCGCTTCTTGCTGAGCACCGAGTAGACATGGCCTTCCAGCTCCCCGTTGTACGGGCGCAGCGTGGTCGTGCGGCAGTCGGGGCAGATCGTCTGCCGGCTGCTGTCGGCCTGGACCTGCCACTGCTCGGGCTGATCCGCCAGGGAGCCGCACCTCTGGCAGGTCCGTGCGGCCGGCAACCACCGCTGCTCGGCGTGCTCGGCCGCGTCCAGCACCTTCACGAGCGTGCGAGGTAGCCACCACGTGTCCTCTGCCCCCGCTCCGGTCCGCTCCATCAGTGACCGGCGCCAGTCGATTCCCGCCAGATGCGGCAGATGGCCGCTGCCGCGTGGCAACCGCCCAGGGGCGGCATCGACGCGGGCTCGGGCCCAATCCTGGTCCAGGCGCTGACGCCACCGCAGCGCCGGCCCGTCCCTCTGCCCTGCTTTCAGTGACCTGCGGAAAGGAGCGACACGGACCAGGCCGACCCCGCTCACCTTGACCGCACGCAGTTCCTCGGCCGCCTGGCGTACGTCGGCCTCTTGAACATGCCACCGGCCGCGGTCTCCCTTCACCGTCGGCACCGCACGTGCGCCGAGCAGCACGTACCCCACCCGCGGATCGGCAGGGAAGCCGGTGAACGCTTGCCGAGCGGCCGGGAACACGCTGTTGGCCATCAACTCGGCCCACAAGGCATCGGCGACGGCCAGGGGCAAAAGGTGGCCCGTGCGGCGCGAAGTGGCGCGGTGCGGCATGCCCCGCACGCTATCAGGCACCACGGACACCGACCCTCGGGCTCGGCCTGCCCCGCAGATCGATACTCGCTGCCGGCGATGCGGGGGCAAAGGGGCACTTTCGCTCGGACGGGAGCGCCCCCGCCGACCACTCAAGCCTGAGCAGGGGGCATCTCCCGTAGGGGCGCGTCAGAAGTCGTGGTCGTACACCACGGTGACGGGCGCGTGGTCGGACCAGCGCTCGGCGTGCGTGTCGGCGCGCTCGACGTAGGCCTCGACCGCCTTGGCCGCGATGCCGGGCGTTGTGCAATGCAGGTCGATCCTCCAGCCCGAGTCGTTGTCGAAGGCGCGGCCGCGGTAGGACCACCAGGAGTAGGGGCCGGTGCGGTCGGGGTGGAGGGCGCGGACGACGTCGACGTAGCCGGCCTCGTCGTAGACACGGGAGAGCCAGGCGCGTTCCTCGGGGAGGAAGCCGGCGGACTTCTGGTTGGCCTTCCAGTTCTTGAGGTCCTCGGGGCGGTGGGCGATGTTCCAGTCGCCGCAGACCACGACCTCGCGGCCGTCGGCGGCGGCGCGGGCGCGCAGGGCGGTCAGGTGGTCGAGGAATTCCGCCATGAAGCGTTCCTTCTCGTCCTGGCGTTCGGTGCCGACCTCGCCGGAGGGGAGGTAAAGGCTGGCGACGGTCAGGCCGGGCAGGTCGATTTCGACGTACCTGCCAGAATCGTCGAATTCCTCCGATCCGAATCCGATCGCGGTGCGCTGCGGCTCCTTACGGGAGAGGACGGCGACGCCGGCCCGGCCCTTGGCCGCGGAGGGGGCCCAGACCGTGTGCCAGCCGTCCAGGTCGCGCAGCTCGACGGGCAGTTGTCCGGGCTCGGAGCGCACCTCCTGGAGGCAGATCACGTCCGCCTCGGTTCCGGCCAGCCATTCGATGAAGCCCTTCTTGGCCGCCGCCCGGATTCCGTTCACGTTCACACTCGTCACCACGATCACCCGGGCAGCCTACCGACTGGCCCCGCCCGCCCCGAAGTGTGACGCGCTGCGGCCGGCGCTGCCGAGCCGCCCGTAAACGGCTGTCGTGAACGCGGCATGAATCTCCGCGACGGTCGTATCAAGCCCTGCCATTGGTCTTGACCATCTCCGGAAGCAGCACCTAGGGTCGCTTACTGCAAGGACCTTTAATAAAGAAGGACGGATAAAGGCCCGCTCTCCCACCTGCCGCAACAGCGGGCAGCGGGCCCGGATCCGCCCTCCATTGTCAGGGCGGACAGAAACAAGGTGGAGGACACGGTGGGAACGACAGGACAGCTTTCGTCGGTGCCGGAACCGAAGTACTGGCACCTGCGCACGGTGCTGCTGCGGGCCATCGACTCGGAGTTCTCCACCGGCCAGGTCCTCCCGAACGAGCGCGAGCTCGCCGCCCGCTTCGGCGTGGCCCGGGCCACGCTGCGGCAGGCGCTCGACCAGCTGGAGCTGGAGGGCCGTCTGGTCCGCCGCCGGGGGATCGGCACCCTGATCGCCGCCCCGCGGGTCGGCGTCCCGGTGAACCGGCAGGAGGAGGGCTGGCCCGGCGCCGGCCGCAGCCAGGCCTGGCGCACCGTCGACTGCACCACCGCCCCCGCCTCCGCGCAGCTGGCCAAGAACCTGGGCATCGCCGAGGGCGCCACCGTGCACACCGTCCGCCGGGTCCGCATGGTCGAGGGCCGTGCGATGGCGAGCGAGTCGCTGCACGTCCCGGCCTCCGCGCTGCCGCACCTGCCCGGCTTCCGGGCCGAGAGCGACCGCGCCCGCTCGGTGCTGCGCCAGCTGGAGCGCCTGGAGGTCGACGGTGAGTCCCGCGCCGTCGAGCTCGGCGTCGCCGAGGCCGAGGAGGCCCTGCTGCTGGAGCGCCCCCCGGGCACGCCGGTGCTGGTCATGACCACCCAGTACGCCTCCGCGGGCCGTCTGGTGGCGCTCGCCGTCGCCACCTACCGGGCGGACACCTGCAAGCTGACCTTCGGCGAGACCGGTCTGGTCGAGGTCACTCCGGTCGGCGCGACGACCGAGGTCCGCACCGCCTCCTGAACCATTTCCCGACACCCTCAGGCAAAGGCTCGGACGCCCAAGTGGCTTTCGGGCCTTTGTCGTTGACGGCGGACGATGGCGGGTCCGGTCAGATCCGGGGCGGGTCGACGGCGAAGAGCTGGTCCTCGACGTGGTCCAGGGCGACCCGCAGGGCGCCCATCGCGACGACCTCCGAGCCCAGCGCCGCCAGCGCCACCTCGGGGGCGCGCAGGGTGAACTGGGACAGCCGCTCGCGCAGCGGTTCCAGCACGCCGTCCAGCCCGGCCGCCCAGCCGCCGATCACCACCAGCTGCGGGTCGATGGCCAGGACCAGCGCCGCGACGCCCTGCACCAGGCGGGTGAGGAAGCGGTCCATGGCGACCTTGGCCACCTCGTCGCCCTCCCGGGCCAGCCGCAGTACGCGGGCGACCGCGGCCTCGTCCAGCGGGTTGAGCGGCTTGCCGGTGGTGGAGAGCAGCTTCTCCGGGGTGACCTCCTGGCCGAGCAGGTGCAGCGCGCCGATCTCGCCGGCCGCGCCGCCGAAGCCGCGGTGCAGCCTGCCGTTGATCAGCGACCCGGCGCCGGGGCTCAGGCCCGCCATCACGAAGACCACGTCGTCGGCGCCGACCGCCGCGCCCTGCCAGTGCTCGGCGATGGCGGCGAGGTTGGCGTCGTTCTCGATCAGGACCGGGCAGCGGAACGAGCGGCGCAGTCGGGCGCCGAGGTCCAGGCCGGTCCAGCCGGGCATCGCGGTGCCGAGTCGGACGGTGCCCTCGCGGTCCACGATGCCGGGGGTGCCGATGCCGACGGCCCACAGGTTGTCGCGGGAGATCCCGGCCTTGCGCAGCACCTCGGCGACGGCGGTGCGGACGGCGGCGAGCCGGTCCTCGGCCTCCAGGGTCTCGTCCACCGGCTTGAAGTGACTGCCCACCACCTCGCCGGTGAGGTCGGCGAGGATGACCCGGATGTCGTGCACGCCGATCTCGATGCCGAGGATGTGTCCGGCCTCGGCGCGGAAGCGGAACCAGCGGGCCGGGCGGCCGCGGCGGCCGGTGCCCGACTGGCCGTCCTCCCGGGGTTGTTCGACCTCGGCCACCAGTCCGGTCTCGACCAGCCCCTCGATCACGCCCTCGACGGTCGGCCGGGAGAGCCCGGTCTCGCCGACGAGCTGAGTGAGGGTCACGGAGTGGCCGGCCCGCAGCGCCCGAAGCGTGACCGCCGCGTTGATCCGTCGCAGCAGCGAGGGGTCTCCTCCGGTGAGCCGATCCGCCAATGCGATGCCCTTCGCCGTTCGCGCGACTGCCCTGGCGCGCGGTGTCGAGTGCGCGGAGCCCACCGAATGGCCCGCGGGGTGGTGCCCCCGGGGACGCGGCACGGGCGGCGCGGAGCCGCCTGCACCAGGGCCGGAAGGCTGGGGGCCTGCCTGTCCGACGGATCAGCCCGGACCGGAGCCTACCCGGGTACCGTCCGGCGCGGCGAGGATGCCCGCGGCTCGTCCGGGCTTCGGTATCGAAATGGTACGGACCGGGTGGTGGCGGCTGATCGGGCCCTGACCGCGATCAGGGCAGTACCGGTCGGTCACGGACGGTCCGTGACCCGGGCGCCGCCCCGCGTACCGACCAGCTGAGCGCACGGGCCGACGGCGCGCACCGCCCGGAGCGCCCGTACCGAACGCACCGACCAGCGCGAGCGCACCGACAGCAGCGAGCCGACGCTCAGCCAGGAGCACGCCGACAGCGCGCTGAGGACCGAGCCGGCCGAGCCGATCGACAGCACACTGCCGACCGACCCGACGGAGAGCACGGAGCCGACCGAGCCGATGGACAGCAGCGAGCCGATGGAACCGATGGAGGCGATCGAGCCCAGTGAGGCCCGGGAGCGGATCGAGCGCACGGAAGCGGCCATGCGCCCGATCGTAGCCGTGCCTAGTCGATCCTGGCGGCGAACAGCCGTTGCTCCAGCAGCCCCATCGGGTGCCCGTCCTCCGGCAGTGTGAGGACGGTCGGGCAGCCGGCGGCGGTGAGTGCGGCCCGCCAGCGTTCGGCCGGGTGGGCGGTCGGGCCCTGGGCGTCGCCGGTGATCAGCTGGTCGAGCTGTTCGACGGTGGGTGCGAACAGCAGCAGCCGGCCGCCGGGGGAGAGCAGTTCGACCAGTGCCGCGACCTCCTCCTCCGGCCGTCCGGTCGCGGTGGCGACCACGACGTCGTAGCGGCCGCCGTCGGGGGCGAGGTGGTGGTCGGCGTTCTGCCGGGGGCGGGCGGCCAGGGCGCGGGTGATGGCGGTCTCGGCGCCGTCGCGGTCGAGTTCGAGGACACGCAGCGGCTCCGGCCCGTCGTGGGCCTCGGCGGTGCCGCGCACCAGCGCGCCGACGGCGGCGCCGAGGTAGCCGCGGGCGGCGGCCCAGCGGACCGGGGCGGCGGCCGGGCGGGGGGCCTCCTCGCCGGTGATCAGCCGGGGCAGGCGCAGCGCGCCGCGCCGTACCCGGTCGAGCACGGTGGCGGGGCCGAGCCCGTCGGCCCAGGCCTCGACGGCGGGGCGCCAGGCCTCCCGGACCTCGGCGGCGGTGAGTTCGGGCGCGCCGTGGAAGAGCGGGCCCTGGGCGCCGCCGTCCTGGCGGGTGATCAGGCCGTGCCGGGCGAGGGCGTCCAGCCAGTGGCTGACCCGGGGGCGCTGGGCGGGGGTGACCAGGGCGGTGGCGAGCAGCTCGGGCTCGGAGCAGCCGCGGCCGGGGTCGGTGAGCACGCCGGCCTGCTGGAGGGTGTGCAGCAGCGCGGTGAGGACGGCCCGGTCGAGGTGGGCGCCGAATTCGGCGACCTGCTCGGCGGTGACGCCGATGCTGTGCTTCCAGGCGGCGGCGGTGGCGGCCTGCGCATCGGCGCGCAGCCGGCGGTCGGCGGCCTCGGCCTGGCTGTGCGGGGCGCGGACGTGGGCGAGGACGGCGCCGAGCGCGTCGACGGCGGCGTACACGTCGTCCTGCCGGGGCTCGGGCCCGACGTGCAGGACCAGTCGCAGGGCGGCGAGGTCGTGCTCGGCGAGGCCGGGCTGCCGGCTGATCCGCCACAGCAGCGTGGAGGGCAGGCTGAGGTGGGTGGTGCCGTTGGCGGCGAGGGCGGCGAGCTGCTCGTCGGCCTGCTGCTCGGGGTCGGCGCAGTGCACGGTGCCGCCGGCCAGCAGGGTGGCCAGGGCGAGTTCGACGGCGAGGTCGGTGGCGGGGTGCAGCACGGTGTGCCGGATCGGCGGCGGGCCGAGAACGCCCGCCCAGTGCCGCAGCCGCTGCTCGGCGGTCCGGGCGGCGGAGGGCGGCAGCGCGGCGTGTTCGGCGACGCGTTCGGCGAGGGCCCGGGGCAGGCCGCCCGGCGGGGAGACGCCGAGCAGCAGGCCGATGCCGCTGATCGCGCGCCCGTCGGCGACGACGGCAGGCCGGTCGCCGAGCTCGCGCAGCGCGCTGACCAGCGCAGGGGTCGAGGCCAAGGTGATCACTCCGGGGTGCAGGGGAGAAGCCGGACTACTGAACCATGCGTCCGGGCCGGAAGCGGCCGCCTACGGGTCAAAATTCCGTAATGATTTTCATATCGGACAGCCAAGCGGGTGGCGCGACTTCGGCACGAAGGCGCCGGAACTTCACATTCCGGGACCCTTGCGCGAACTCTTGACAGGCGGTTCGGGCGCTGGGTTACTTGGCCTGGGCTTGCCCTGACCGAACGATCGGTAGGGATTCCCGGATCGGCCGACCTGCGAAGGAGCGACGATGACCGGCAGCGCACCCGACCCGCGCCGACGCCTGGGGGAGCCGATTCCGCCCGCGCTCCTCGATGCCGGGGAGCGGATGAGCGTCGACGAACTGCGCGCCCACCAGCTCGACCGACTCCGGGCCACCCTGCGGCACGCCTACGACAATGTCGAGCTCTACCGCCGCAAGTTCGACGCGGCCGGCGTGCGCCCCGAGGACTGCCGAACCCTGGGCGACCTCGCCCGCTTCCCCTTCACCACCAAGGCCGACCTGCGCGAGGGCTACCCCTTCGGGATGTTCGCCGTCCCGATGGAGCGGGTCCGCCGGATCCACGCCTCCAGTGGCACCACCGGGCGCCCGACCGTGGTCGGCTACACCGAGAACGACCTCTCCATGTGGGCCGACGTGGTCGCCCGCTCGATCCGCGCGGCCGGCGGCCGACCCGGCCACAAGGTGCACATCGCGTACGGCTACGGGCTGTTCACCGGGGGCCTCGGCGCCCACTACGGCGCCGAGCGGGCCGGCTGCACCGTCATCCCGGCCTCCGGCGGCATGACCGCCCGGCAGGTCCAGCTGATCCAGGACTTCCGGCCCGAGATCATCATGGTCACCCCGTCCTACCTGCTGACCCTGCTGGACGAGTTCGAGAAGCAGGGCGTCGACCCGCGCGCCAGCTCGCTGGAGGTCGGCATCTTCGGCGCCGAGCCCTGGACCGAGGAGATGCGGCGCGAGATCGAGGACCGGTTGGACCTGCACGCCGTCGACATCTACGGCCTCTCCGAGGTGGTCGGCCCCGGCATCGCCCAGGAGTGCGTGGAGACCAAGGACGGACTGCACATCTGGGAGGACCACTTCTACCCGGAGGTGGTCGACCCGTTCACCGACGAGGTGCTGCCGGAGGGCGAGGGCGGTGAGCTGGTCTTCACCTCGCTCACCAAGGAGGCGCTGCCGGTCATCCGCTACCGCACCCGCGACCTCAGCCGGCTGCTGCCCGGCACCGCGCGGCCGTCCTTCCGGCGGATGGAGAAGGTCACCGGGCGCAGCGACGACATGATCATCCTGCGCGGGGTCAACGTCTTCCCGACCCAGATCGAGGAGATCCTGCTGCGCACCCCGGGCGTCGCCCCGCACTTCCAGCTGAGGCTGAGCCGGCAGGGGCGGATGGACCACATGGCGGTGCGGGTCGAGGCCCGCCCGGAGGCGTCCGTCGAGCAGCGGGCGGCGGCGCGGGCGGCGATCGTCCGGGCGGTGAAGGACGGCGTGGGTGTGACGGTCGCGGCCGAGGTGGTGGACCCGTACACGCTGGAGCGCTCGGTCGGGAAGATCAAGCGGGTGATCGACGAGCGCGGCTGAGCCGACGGGTCGTCGACGGGGGCGGTCGAGCCGACGGGGAGTCGGAGGCGCACGGCTGTCCGGGGGGTGAGGCCGTGCGCCTTCGACGTCTACAGAAATGTAGACGGTTGATCGGGTGGCCGTCCAGCAGCGACCCGTTCGGCGCATCCGGATCGTGCTGCGGCCCGGAGCTTCCCAGACTCTGAGGTGAGGGGGTGGACTCAACCGGAGAGGCATCCTGATGAGCAACGGGCTTCGCCGCGTCCTCGCGGTGGCCGCAGTGGTTTTCCTCGGCCTGGGCGCGGCGTCCTGCGGCAGTGCCAAGCAGGCCTCCAGTGGTGGTGCCCCGGGCGGCGCGAGCGGCAGTGCGGTGGGAGCCGTGCGGATCGGCCTGCTGCTGCCGGAGAGCAAGACCACCCGTTACGAGCAGTTCGACCGCCCGCTGGTCGAGCAGAAGATCAAGGAGCTGGCACCGGAAGCCCAGATCGACTACTACAACGCCAACCAGGACGCGACCCTCCAGCAGACCCAGGTGGACACCGCCCTGACCAAGGGGGACAGGGTCCTGATCCTGGACCCGGTGGACTCCAAGTCGATCCAGTCCTCCGTCCAGAAGGCCCACGACGCCGGCGTCAAGGTGATCGCCTACGACCGCCTGGCCCAGGGCCCGGCCGACGCGTACGTCTCCTTCGACAACCACAAGGTCGGCCAGCTGCAGGGCCAGGCCCTGGTCGCGGCGGTGGGTGCCAAGGCCAACGCCGGCGAGATCATCATGATCAACGGCTCGCCCACCGACCCCAACGCGGCCGACTTCAAGGCCGGCGCGCACAGCGCCATCGACGGCAAGCTGAAGATCGGCAAGGAGTACGACACCCCGCAGTGGGACCCGAACACGGCCAACCAGGAGGCCGCGGCGGGCATCACCGCGATCGGCCCGGCCAACGTGGTCGGCATCTACTCCGCCAACGACGGCATGGCCGCCGGTATCGCCACCGCGCAGAAGGCGGCCGGGATCAACGTCCCGCTCACCGGTCAGGACGCCCAACTCGACGCCATCCAGCGGATCGTGGCCGGCACCCAGACCATGACGATCTACAAGCCGTTCAAGCCGGAGGCCGATGCGGCGGCCGAGATGGCCGTCGCCTTCGCCTCCGGCCGGACCCCCGCACCCACCCTCGCGCCGACGACGGCGACCAACGGCAGCAACCACAAGGTGCTGGCCAACCTGATCACCCCGATCGTGGTCACCAAGGACAACATCAAGACCACCGTGGTCCAGGACGGCCTCTACACCGTCGCCCAGATCTGCACGCCGGACTACGCCGCCGCCTGCACCGCGGCCGGCCTCCAGTAGTCCCGCGAACCCCGAAACGAGCGTGCCCCGCCTCCACCCCGAAGGCGGGGAAAGGGAGTTGGTCACTGTGGCAGGTGAGACCGTACTGGCCCTGCGCGGGGTCTCCAAACGGTTCGGCGCCGTCCAGGCGCTCACCGACATCGATCTGGAGGTGCACGCCGGCGAGGTGGTGGCCCTGGTCGGCGACAACGGCGCCGGCAAGTCCACCCTGGTCAAGTCGATCGCCGGGGTCCACCAGCCGGACGAGGGCGTCATCGAGTGGCAGGGCAGGCCGGTGACCATCCACCGCCCGCAGGAAGCCCAGCAGTTGGGCATCGCCACGGTCTACCAGGACCTCGCGCTCTGCGACAACATCGACGTGGTCGGGAACCTCTTCCTCGGCCGCGAGATCCGGCGCTTCACCATCCTCGACGAGGTCGCGATGGAGAGGCGCTCCCGGGCGCTGCTGGACACCCTCTCCATCCGCATTCCCAGTGTGCGGATCCCCGTCTGCTCGCTCTCCGGCGGCCAGCGCCAGGTCGTCGCGATCGCCCGCGCGCTGATCGGCTCGCCCAAGGTCGTGATGCTGGACGAGCCGACCGCCGCCCTGGGCGTCGAGCAGACCGCCCAGGTGCTCGACCTGGTCGAGCGGCTGCGCGAGCAGAACCACGGAGTGATCCTGATCAGCCACAACATGGCGGACGTGATGGCCGTGGCGGACACCGTCGCGGTGCTGCGGCTGGGCCGCAACAACGGCGTCTTCGACAAGCGCTACACCAACCAGGAAGAGATCATCTCGGCCATCACCGGCGCCACGGACAACGCCGTGACCCGCCGCAAGGCCCGTGGCCAGGAGGGTGCCCTGTGAGCGAGAACATCCCCGGGAGCGCCCCCGGCGGCGGACCCGAGCGCCACCGCATCCCGCTGCCCGAGGACAGCATGCCCAGGGGCGGCGTCAACGCGCCCGTCCCGGTGGCACCCGAGGCGACCCCGGCGGTCGACCCCCGGCTGATCGTGCGCGAGGAGGGCATCAAGGGCTACGTGGGCGAGTTCCGCCGACGCATCAGCAGCGGTGAACTCGGCTCGCTGCCCGTGGTGCTGGCCCTGATCGTGATCTGGGCCGTGTTCGGCAGCCTCAACAGCAGCTTCCTCTCCGCCCAGAACCTCTCCAACCTGTCCCAGCAGATCGTCGGCACCGGCATGATCGCGATCGGCGTGGTCTTCGTCCTGCTGCTCGGCGAGATCGACCTGTCGGTCGGCTCGGTCAGCGGCCTCTGCGCGGCGATCTACGCCGTCCTGAACGTCGCCAACGGCGTCAACCAGTGGGTCGCGCTGCTCACCGCCCTCGTCGGCGGTGCGGTGGTCGGCACGATCCAGGGCGTCTTCTTCGCCAAGGTCGGCGTGCCCGCCTTCGTGGTCACCCTCGCCGGCAACCTCGGTTGGAACGGCCTGATGCTGCAGATCCTCGGCAGCACCGGCACCGTCAACCTCTCCGGCCACGACATCGTCTCCCGGCTCTACAGCACCATCTACGGCCAGCAGATCGCCGCCTACGGCACAGCGGCGATCGGCGTGGCGCTGTTCCTGGTGGCGTCGCTCCTCGACGCGCGCAGGCGCCAGGCCGCTGGTGTTCCGTCCCGGCCGGTCGCCGACATCGTCCTGCGCACCGGCCTGCTCGCCGTCATCGCCTTCCTCGCCGCCTACACGCTCAACCAGTACAAAGGGCTGCCGCTGGCGCTGTTGATCTTCCTGATCCTCATCGTGGTGCTGGACTTCGTGCTGCGCCGCACCGGCTACGGTCGACAGGTGTTCGCGCTCGGCGGCAACATCGAGGGCGCCCGCCGGGCGGGTATCAACGTGGCCTGGATCCGGATCAGCGTCTTCGCCATCTGCTCCACCATGGCGGCCGTCGGCGGCCTGTTCCTGGCCGCGCAGATCCAGTCCGCCAGCCAGACCTCCGGCGGCGGCAACCTGCTGATGAACGCGATCGCGGCGGCCGTCATCGGCGGCACCAGCCTGTTCGGCGGGCGCGGCAAGACCTGGTCGGCACTGCTCGGTGCGCTGGTGATCGGGTCGATCCAGTCGGGGATGAACATCCAGGGCCTGAGCAACGCCATCCAGTTCATGATCACGGGTGCGGTGCTGCTGGCCGCCGTCGTGGTCGACTCGCTGGCCCGCCGCACCCAGAAGGCCGCCGGTCGGGCGTGAGCGAGCGGCGGGGGGTATCCCCGGCCGGAGGCTGGGGGAGAGGCGGGCACATGAGCGCCGCGCTGGCCCTATGCTGCGGGCATGCCGACCGAGCTGCGAACTCTTCAGGCGGGCGCCGACCTTGCCTTCATCCGGCGGGAGACCGGGCTGTCGCCCGTCCCCTTCGTGCCCGAGATCCGTCTGCACATGGCGGAGGACGCCATCGCCCTGTGGGAGACCACCGAACGCGAGCGCGGCGAGGCCGGACTGCCGCCGCCGTTCTGGGCGTTCGCCTGGGCCGGCGGGGTGGCGGTCGCGCGCTACGTCCTCGACCATCCCGAACTGGTCGACGGGCGGCGGGTGTTGGACATCGCGGCCGGGTCCGGTCTGGTCGGGGTGGCGGCCGCGCTGCGCGGCGCCACGGCCGTGCGGGCGGCCGAGATCGACGCCTACGCGGTGGCCGCGATCGGACTGAACGCCGAGGCCAACGGCGTGCGGGTGGAGGGCGCGCTGGTGGACCTGGTGGACGGGGACGGCGCACCGGCCGACGTGGTGCTGGCCGGGGACGTGTTCTACGAACGGGCCATGGCCGCGCGCTTCCTGCCGTTCCTGGAGCGGGCCGCGGCGCGCGGGGCCACCGTGATCGTCGGGGACCCGGGGCGGGCCTACCTGCCACGGGAGCGCTTCACGGCGGTGGCGGCCTACCGGGTGCCGGTGGTGGCGGACCTGGAGGACACGGCGGTGAAGACCACCACGGTGTGGCGGCTGGGCTGACCGTCCGTGCCGTGGAATTCCGGGCGGCGCAACGAGAAGGCCTGCTAGACAGGTTGTCATGACCGACGAGATCGCGCTGCGCGCCGCCGTCCCCGACGAGATCCCGGCCCTGCTCGCCCTCTGGGCCCGAGCCGCCAAGGGCACCAGCATCACCGACGACGAGGCGGGCGTGGCTGCGCTGCTCGCCCGGGACCCGGACTGCCTGATCGTCGCCACCCCGGCCGACGACCCGAAGACCCCGGTCGGCACCGTGATCGCCGGCTGGGACGGCTGGCGCTGCCATCTGTACCGCCTCGCCGTCGACCCCGAGCACCGCCGCCGGGGCATCGGTGCCGCGCTGCTGGCCGCCGCCGAGGAGCGCTTCGCCGCGCTCGGGGGCCGCCGGGCCGACGCGATGGTGCTGGACGACAACGCGCTCGGCCACCGTACCTGGCAGGCCGCCGGCTACCGGCCCGAACCGCAGTGGAGCCGCTGGGTCAAGCCGCTGGCGGGGGACGCCTCCTAGGACCACGGCGTGAACGCCGTCCGGACGGCCGCCGAGCGCTGGCGGCCCTCCACCCCGCGTGGTCCGCTGGGGCCGATGCATGTGCGAACGGTCACGTTCCGCCACGCACCTCCGACCCGCGCACCCGACAGGGGCCCACCATGACCATGACCGAGAACGGCCTTCGGCTCGACTCGCCCGAGGCGGCCGCCGACGTGCTGGCCGGCCTGAGCGACTTCGAGCAGGCCCTCGCCTTCTACCACCAGCACCTGGCGCCGGACACCGCGATCAACCTGTCCGTCGCGGAGAACGTCCTGCTGTACCAGCAGTCGATGGACGCGGACGTCTTCAAGAAGATCCGGCTGATCCCCGAGCGGAACATCCAGTACATGGCCGCTGCCGGCGTCCCGCAGCTGCGCCAGCAGGTCGCGGACCTGCTCGGCCGGGCGTTCGGCCGCATCGTCTCGAAGGACGACGTCTTCGGCTGCGCCGGCGTCTCGTCCGCGCTGGAGTGCATCGCCTTCGGGCTGATGCGCAAGGGCACGGGCACGCCGGCGCTCAAGCCGAAGGACGAAGTGCTGATCCCGGCACCGTACTGGCAGGGCTTCAACTGGTCCTTCGAGGAGCGGCCCAAGTTGAAGTGCGTGCCGGTGAACCTGCCCACCGAGGGCAAGGGTCGGTACCGGCTCACCCGGGAACTGCTCATCGAGGCCTACGAGGCGCGGCAGAAGGCCGGCCGCCGCCCGCGGCTGCTCGTCCTCACCAACCCGCACAACCCCCTGGGCGTCAACTACGACAAGGAGCTGCTGGAGGACGTCTACAACTGGGCGATGACCTACACCGACATGCACATCGTCTCGGACGAGATCTACTGCCACTCCCAACTCAACGGAACCACCACGCCGTTCACCAGCGCGGTGACGCTGGAGGCGTACCGGGAGTTCGCCGAGCGGATCCACGTGGTGTGGGGCTTCGCCAAGGACTTCGGGCTGTCCGGCTTCCGCACCGGCTTCGTGCTCTCCAGGAACCCGGCGGTGCACCGGGTCATGCTGGGCAGCAAGGACCCGGCCGAGCGGACCCACCCGCTGCCCTGGTTCACTCCGTTCGACTCGCTGAAGACGTACGTCCTCGGGGAGTTGCTCAGCGCCCACCACGACGGCGAGCGCTACACGACGTACGCGATGAAGAAGTACGCCGGGCTGCTCAGCGACAGCTTCCGCGCGGTCAAGGGGGCGCTGGACCAGGCCGGGATCAAGTACGTCCACCGGGACGGCGACAACTCCGCGATGTTCTTCTGGCTGGACCTCACCGAGTACCTCGGCAAGCGCGCGGACCACGGCCACGCCGAACTGCCGGTCATCGGGCCGGACGGGCTCGACCCGAACGAGGAGTGGCTGTTCAACTACCTCGCCGCCAAGCCCACCGAGGTCACCCTGCTGCCGGGCGGCGTCATGCACAACCCCGTGCCGGGGTTCTACCGGCTGTGCTTCACCGCCCGCCCGTCCCGGGACGTGGTGGACGCGGTGGGGCGGATGGCCGCGGCGCTCGGCAAGTTGACGTGACCGGCTGCGGCACCCGGGGGGCGTCCGCCCCGGGTGCCGTCGTCGTCAGCCGCGCAGCCGGGCCAGCCAGGCCTCGACCTCGTCCGAGCGGCGGGGGAGGGCGGCGGAGAGGTTCTCGTTGCCGTCCTCGGTGACCAGGATGTCGTCCTCGATCCGCACCCCGATGCCCCGGTACTCCTGCGGCACCGTCAGGTCGTTGGGCTGGAAGTAGATGCCCGGCTCGACGGTGAGCACCATGCCCGGCGACAGCTGCCCGTCGACGTGCTCCTCGGTGCGCGAGTGGGCACAGTCGTGGACGTCGATGCCCAGCATGTGGCCGGTGCCGGCCAGGGTGAAGCGGCGGTGCAGGCCCAGCTCGTACACCTTGTCCGCGGTCAGGTCGCCGAACAGGCCCCAGGCGGTGAGGTGTTCGGCGAGCTCGCGCTGCGCCGCGTGGTGGAAGTCGCGGAAGTCCGCGCCGGGCCGCACCGCGGCGATGCCGGCCTCCTGGGCGGCGTACACCGCGTCGTAGACCTTGCGCTGCAGCTCGGTGAAGCGGCCGGAGACGGGCAGGGTGCGGGTCACGTCGGCGGTGTAGAGGTTGTCGGTCTCCACGCCCGCGTCGAGCAGCAGCAGGTCGCCCGGGCGGGCCCGGCCGGTGTTGCGCACCCAGTGCAGGGTGGTGGCGTGCGGACCGGCCGCGGCGATGGTGCTGTAGCCGACGTCGTTGCCCTCGATCCGGGCCCGGAGGAAGAAGGTGCCCTCGATCAGCCGCTCCGGCGTCTCGGAGTCGGTGCCGAGGACGCGCACCACGTCCTCGAAGCCGCGCGCGGTCGCGTCACAGGCGAAGCGCAGCTCGGCGATCTCGAACTCGTCCTTGACCAGGCGCAGTCCGGAGAGGAAGACCTCGAACTCGGCGTCCTGCCCGGCCTTCGCCCGGTCCTGGAGCGCGGCCTCCACCCCGGTGTCATGCCCGCGCAGCACCCGCACCGGGCCGGTGGCGGCGCCCAGGTCGGCGCGCACGGTGCGCACGTCCCGGCAGGGCAGGCCGAGCAGCCGCTCGCTCTCGGTCAGGCTGTTGCGGCGGCCGTCCCACAGCTCGCCGTGGGTGTCCAGCCAGAACTCGCCGTTGTCGGTCCGGGAGCGGTCGCGCAGGTAGAGCACGGCCCGGTGGCCGCTCTCCCCGGTGGGCTCCAGCACCAGCACGCCGTCCTGGGACTGGTCGCCGGTCAGGTAGGCGTAGTCGGAGGACGGGCGGAACGGGTAGTCGGTGTCGTTGGCCCGCACCTTGGGGTTGCCGGACGGGACCACCAGCAGCTCGCCGGGGAAGGCGGCGGACAGCGCGGCGCGCCGGCGCTCGGTGTGGGCGGCCTGCGGGATCGGCCCCAGGGTGCTGCGCTCGGTGTCGGCCCAACCCTGCTTCATGTTCTCGGCGAGTTCCTCGGTCACCCCGCGGGTGAGACCGTTCTTCCGGTACTTGATGGGCTCGGTGGGCTCGGTCACTGCGGACTCTCCAGATGAGGGCGGGGATGCGGCGCGCTTCGCTACGCTGACCTGCCTGGTACGTAACAAGCGTTTTGTACGGTATATCGAACAGGGTCCGAAGAGAAGAGGTCGAGCGTGAACGACTCCGAGGGATCGGTACGGGGCCTACTCGCCGCCAACCTGAAGCGGGTCCGGGCGCAGCGGGGGCTGTCGCTGTCCGAGCTGTCCCGGCGCGCGGGCATCGGCAAGGCGACCCTCTCCCAGCTGGAGTCCGGTGCCGGGAACCCGACCCTGGAGACCGTGCTCGGGCTCTCCCGGGTGCTCGGCGTCCCGATCTCCGACCTGGTCGAGGGACAGCCCTCCGGCGAGGTGACCGTGGTGCGGGCCGCCGACGCCGAGGTGCTGAGCGGACGCGGCGTCGATCTGCGCCCGCTGCGCCGAATCGAGGCCGGGGACACGGTGTTCGAGGTCTACGACCAACAGGTGCGCACCGACGGCACCCAGATCTCCGGCGGTCACACCGGGACCGAGCACACCATCGTCCAGGCCGGCCGGCTGCGGGTCAGGGCGGGCCGCTGCGAGGTCGAGCTCGGCCCGGGCGACTACGTCGGCTTCGACGCCTCGCTGCCGCACTCCTACACCGCCGTGGACGGCGGGCCGGTGCGCTCGGTGCTCCTGCTGGAACACCGGGCCGAGCAGCGGCTGCACGTGGCCGAGGCGGCCGAACGGCCCGCGCCGGGCCACGGGCAGCCCACGCCGGGCCACGGGCACTGACCGGCCCCGGTTCGGCGCCCGAGCTCCTTCGTTCGGTTTACAGAACGAATCGCCCCGAGGCCCCCACTCCCCTCGTGGTGGGGGCCCCGGGGGCGCCGACCCCGGGAAGGATGCCAACCTCGGCGGGCGGGCGGCCATGCATTAGCCTCTGGGCCTAAAGGTCAAGAAAGCGCCAGGTCAGGGCGTTGCGGGGAACGGGGGAGGGTTCGTGCTCGCACTCAGGTTCGGGATAGCGGACCTCGCCAACACCCGCTTCGCCGTCTCCCCGCTCGACCACCTGCTGACCGGCACCGCCCGGCAGGGCGTGCACGAGTGCCTCGGACTGCGGCGCGACCGCTGGTGGCGGGAGATCCGGCGGCACGTCCCGTACCGCGCCGCCCCCTTCCTCGACCTGGTCAACGCCAGCACCGTCGGCGTCCCCAACTTCATGGGCGCGGACCTGGAGGCCGTCCGCCGCGGGCTCAGCGACGAACTCGACGCCGTCCTCGCCGTCTCGCAGCAGACCTTCGAGCAGGACCTCGCGATGTACGGCAGCGAGGCCGAACTGCCCGCCGCGCTCGCCCGGTTGCGCGACGACGGCACCCGCGGCCTGCGCCGGGTCACCGACGGCGCCTGGGCCCTGTTCCGCACCTGCCTGGCCGCCGACTGGCCGGAGATCCGCCGCCAGCTGGAGGCCGACATCGCCGAGCGCGCCCGCACCGCGGCCCGCGCCGGCGTCGGCGCGATGCTGGACTCGCTGCACCCGAACGCGCGCTGGCGCGACGAAGGGGTGCTGGAGTGCGCCCTCGGCGACTGGTCGGGCGACTTCGCCCTGGGCGGGCGCGGGCTGGAGCTGCGCCCCAACTACTTCGTGCAGAACGGCATCGGCCTGCTGGTGGCCGAAGGCCGCCAGAGCCTGCTGGTCCACCCGCTCGGCTCCCGGGGCGCCGCCACGGCGAAGCCGACGCCCCCGACCGCCGACGGCCTCGCCGCCGTCCTCGGCCCGGCGCGCGCCCGCGCCCTGCGCGCCATCGAGGGCGGTCCCTGCTCCACTACCGAACTCGCCCGGCTGCTCGGCATCACCCCGCCCTCCGCCTCCGCGCACGCCGCCGCCCTGCGCGCCGCCGGGCTGATCACCACCCAGCGGGAGGGCAAGCAGGTCCGGCACGCGCTCAGCGAGGTCGGGCGCGACCTGCTGCTCGACAACCCGGAGGTCGCGCGGGCGGTGTAGCCGCGCCGGCGGTCCGGGGCCCGTCGTCCGGGCGGCCCACCAGGAGTGGCAGAGGCCGAGGGTGTGCGGAAGAGTCGTCGGCGCGGCGAGGGCCGGTACCCTCGCGCGTTCTCCGCACCATCCTCTGCAAGGAGAGTCTCCATGAGCACTCCGCAGCCCGGCACCAGCGGCATCGACGTCAGACTGGACGAGCAAGGCCGCATCATCATCACCCTGCCTGATCTGGCGCGAGCATCCGCGTCCACGGAGGGCAACCCCTCGGGCGGGCACATCATCACCAACTCCCACTGCGTCCCTGTCAACACGGTCATCGGTTGCGGCGCGGCCAAAGAGCAGTAGCCGCACGACCCCGCCCCAGGAGAGCCACGGACATGACGCGGACCCTCACCGCGCCCGGCAAGCGTCAGAGCACCTCCCCGGCGTTCCGGGAGCAGCTCGCGGCGTCCCTGACGAACGAGACCCTGCACCTGATCGTCCTCCCCACCGAGCAGTGCAACTTCCGCTGCACCTACTGCTACGAGGACTTCGCCGTCGGGAGGATGAGCGAGACCACGGTCGGCGCCCTCAAGCGGCTGATCGACCGACGCGCGGCGGGCCTGCGGCGGCTGGACATCTCCTGGTTCGGCGGCGAGCCGATGCTGGCACGCGGCATCGTCGAGGAAGTCTCGGCGCACGCAGCGGAGTCGGCCGCAGGCCGGGGAGGTTTCGAGTTCCACGCCGACATGACCACCAACGGGTACCTGCTCGACGCCGAGGCCGCCCGCGACCTCGCGGCACTCGGCGTCCGGCAGTACCAGGTCTCCCTGGACGGCCCCGCCGCCGCGCACGACACCACCAGGCTCCGCGCGGACGGCCGCGGCTCCTTCGACCGGATCCGGCGCAACCTGCTGGCCATCAGGGACGGCGGCCTGCCGGTCGGGGTGCTGCTGCGGGTTCACCTCACCCCCGCCAACCTGCCGCTGATGCCGGAGTTCATCGCGCAGCTACGCGACACCTTCCTGCGGGACGAGCGGTTCACGCTCCACCTCAAGCCGGTGGAGCGGATGGGCGGGCCGAACGACGCGGCGATGGAGATCCTCTCGTCGCACGCCCGCCGCCACACCCTGGACGAGCTGACGGCCATCGCGTACGAGGGCCTTCCGGCGCCGCGCGCCGACGGCCTGCCCGTCTGCTACGCCGCGCGCCCCAACTCCCTGGTGATCCGGGCCGACGGCACCGTCTCCAAGTGCACGGTGGCGCTCTCAGACCCCTCCAACACCATCGGCCGGCTGCTGCCGGACGGCACCTTGCGGATCGACAACGGTCTGCTGGCGCCGTGGGTGCGCGGCTGGGCGGCCGGCGACGAGGACGCGGTGCACTGCCCGTACCGGGGCATGCCGCGCGGTCGGACGCCAGACCTGTTGCAGATCGGGGCCACCCGTCCGGCATAGGGGGCAGCGCCCGTACAGCATGATGATCACCATGACGGACGTACTGACCCGGCTCGCGGAGCCCAAGTCGATGGGGCGACCCGAGTGAGCTCTCCGAGGGTTTCGTCGCGACGACCCTGGCCCTCGCCGAGCGTGCAGGCGTCGCTGTGGACGAGGAACTGACCGACCCGCGGTTGAGTGCGAACGCCCGGGACGTCTCCCGGTCCATGGCACGATGACCGCTGCGCAGGAAGTCGGTGCCGCCGACTTCCTGCGCAGCGGTCATCACTCGTAGGCTGTGGAACGGGGGATTTGGCGAGATGCACGAGCCGGGTACGGAGTTCGGCTGCGCGGCCTGCTACGGCGAGGACGCGCAGGCGGTGTACGGGCGGCAGCGCGAGGGCTTCGCGCACGAGACGGCGGTGGTGGCCGACTCACACTTCGCCGTCTCCGTCCGGCGCTGCCTGGCCTGCGGGCAGCGGTTCGTCTGGATCTGGACCGAGTTCACCGACTGGTCGGGCGGGGACGACGCCTCCTACGTCACCATCCTGCCGCTCACCGACGCCGAGGCCGCCGCCCTGACGGCCGGCACCCTGCCTCCCCTCGACCTCGGTCGGCTCGGCGAGGGCCGCCGCCATCTGCACAGCGACCGGCCGAGCCACGGGCCGTTCCGGCTGCACTGGAGCACCGGCCCGTTCCCGGTCCAGGAAGGCCACTGAGGCGTCAGGAGCGAACCCCTTACGCCTCGGACGGAGCACGTGCTCGGCGCGGCGGCGCTGCTCGGGCCGCCCGGATCACGGCACACGCGGACGCGGCCCAGGACGACTTGGAACTGCGGGGAGTCGCCCCGCTGTCCGGCCGTGATCACGAGCGACATCTGGACGTCCGTCAGATCTCCCCGAGCCATGGAACATGATCACCGCATGACCTTGATCCACTTCTGAAACAGACCCCAGGCCTCGCACGACCGGCGATCACAGGTGGGCCCACCGATGGACGATGGGCCGCCAGAGGGGTGAATTCTGGCGCGCCGGACCCGAGCTCATTGCCGCAGGAAGACACCATCGATCAAATCTCTTCCGAAATCCGGCATCCTGTGAGACGAGGAGACATGGCTGGTGCCTGCAGGCCGCCCACTGGCGTACCACAGCTGCTCCAGATGTACGAACGCGCGCTGGAGGAGACCGAATCAGTGCCGCTCGTTCTCATAATGACACATTACCGCCAGGCGCGGTGGCGGCTCCTCAAACCGTTTTCTCGACAACCGAGGATGGCTCTGGGTGTGCGGACGCTTCTAATTCGGCATATTACACGATCGCTCCTGACGCTTGAACGCCAGTATCACGTCCGGGAAGCCCTCGGCGAACTCTCGCCCGAGCAGGACAGGGACCGCGCTTCCTGTGTGGCCTACCGAAGTTCTCTTCCGCCGCAGCGCTTCATTCTCACGGTCATTTTCTTTGCCGTGCCGGCAATCGTGATCACCTCGGCACTGAGCCGCCTCACCGGGAAATTGCTCAACGTCCGCCTTCGTGATTCTGTCGAGGAAATCAGCAGAGGGGTCATCGCTTTGGTGACCGGTGGCAGTGGAGCCGAGCTCCCGCAGGACATCGGCGACGCGATCGACCTGGGCGCTCGCGGCCTTCTTCTGCTCCTCTCGATCATTTTCGCTGCCGGCTACCTGGCGACCCGGCCGTTCGTGTCGTCATTCCGGCTCAAGCGGCAGATCCTCTGCCTCGCCCATCAGGACACCATCAAGGTCCGGGACACCGCAAGCAGCTGGTACGTGAACAAGTCCGTCGGATGCTACGAACAGGAGCGGGCGGTATTCAGAGCACTCGACAGGAAGCCGGTCGTGGAGCGCCCTGCAGACCTGGTGATCCTTGCTTTCCCGATGGTCTGCCTGTTTTTGCTGGCCTTCCTGTTCGGGTGGGTGCAGTGGAACAACGGGGAGGTGTATGTTCTGTTCACCGGGCAGTACGGCTGGCGTGAATCCTTGATTCAGATGCTGGTGGATCTGAGTTTCGTCCTGTGGCTCACCGGGTTGGCTTCGCTGCGCCTGAGCTGGCTTTGGTCGGTCAAGCGTGATCGAGAGAGTCCGCCGAAGAACCCGTCCCCACCCCTCACCGCTGTGGCCGACCATGCGTACGTGGAGGCCCGCCCCCTCTCCGAGGCGGCGGCCTGGCCGCTGGTAACCGGATTCTTTCTCTGGTGCCTTTTCCCACCGCTCTCGGCATTCTTCTTCCACCGCCTTGCGCTGACCGGGACGCGGCTGCACGCCGAGGCGGCGGCACCCGGAAAACGTCACCGCAGAGGTCACCCCGTCGTGATGACCCTGGCCTTTGCCTCGATCATTGCCACGCCAATCCCGCTCTGCCTCCTGCTCTGGCAGTCGGCCTCGCTTCTTGGACCAGGGGCCGACCATCGAAGATATCGGACTCTGGCTGCAACCGCCTGTCCGGCACTGTTCGTTCTCCCGGTTGCCTGGTTCTATTTCTACTGCTACTCCGATCAGGCAATCTGGGAGATCGAACTGGGCTTTTTGCTCGGAGTCGCCCTGATGGTGCTCTACACACTGCTCATCGCAGCGGTCCAGCGATGCCAGAACTGTCTGGTACTAAGACTGGGATCTCCGGTTCCGTACGGGCTGCGGGAGCCGGTTGGCTGACCTGTTCCCGGGTCAAAACTGGAACTCGCCCGCCTCGATTGCCCGACAGAAGGCAGACCACTCGCCCGCGGTGAACCTCAGGGGCTCCCGCTCCGGGCTCTTGGAGTCCCTGAGAGCGACCGCGTCACCGGGCAGGCGGGCGACCTCGACGCACTCGATCCTCGTCGGGAAGCTGAAGGAGCTCTTCCTCCAGGCCACACCCGACAGGTCAATCCCGTACAACTCGACCTTGTCCATCAGAACCTCCGATGGGATCGCCTTGTCGCGCATGTCATCGGTCTGTACCAGCAGGATCTCCCCGTCCGGCCCCTCCGGCAACTGGGGCAACAGGACTTGCGGAAACCCTGCTCCCGGGTTGCAACACCCCTTTCGAAGCCGATCAGGCCAGGAACTCGCCAGCACCCGCAGCAGTCCGGCGGGCCCCGGTCCGCGCCGAGCTCCACAGTCACCGACGGCGGTAGACGGTTTGCGGGCGTCCTGCCGGGTTCCGCCGGGTCCGCCGGCCCGGCAACGGGGTCGAGGCGTTGATCGGGTGTCTACCGGCTGCTGCGAGCGTGCAGGCGTTTTAGTCACACGTGAGCGAGGAGCGTCAGAAGTGTTTCGAACGGTTGTTGTCCGCACGGCAGTTGTCGGTGCGGCGGTCTTGGCGGCGGTGTCGGGTGCGTTCGCCGTGGGGGCGGCGGATCCCGTACCGCACGGCTCGCCGACCAGGCCGCCGGCGCAGGTCTGCGGCGGGTCGGACGACGTGCAGTGTCTGGCGAACAAGGTCGCGTGGAACGGGACCGGCCTGGTCATCCGAATGCGGTGACGGACCCGTCGGCGGTGACCAGCGCGGTCAGCAGCGACTTCGAGTCGGCGGACTCCGGGGCGCTCAGCCGGCTGAGCAGCAGGTGCGCCTCCGCTTCGTGAGTCCGCGCGAGGGCATGGTCGCCACGCGCGGTCAGGGCGTTGGCCAACACCAGGTGGGCGAGAGCGCGTTCGCGCTGTCGCCCACCTCTCGTTGCCAGATCCAGAGCTCGCTCCGCCTCCTGTACGGCCTCGTCGACCCGCCCGAGCAGGCGCAGGATGTCGGCCAGGCGGCTGCGGGCGGCCGACTCGCGGTCCAGATCCCCGGCAGTGCCCGCGCAGTCGATGCAGGACAGCATCTGCGCGGCGGCGTCGTCGAGTTGGCCCAGCACCTGGTAGGCGAGGCCGAGGACGTAGCGCACGTACGCGGTCATCGCGGCGTCGGCGGTCCTGCCGGGTTGCGCGAGGAGCTGCTGACAGGTCTGAACGGCTCCGGCCGCGTGACCGGTGCGGATCCGGGACAGGGCCGCGTTCGCGGTGCTCGCCACCTCGCCCGAACGGTGGCCGAGCCGCCGGGCGAGCGCCGCCGCCTCGTCGAAGGCGGTGATCGCCTCCCCGTGCCGGCCCCCGGCCTGGGCGATCAGGCCCAGGTCGTTGAGGGCCTGCCGGAGAACGGCCGGGTCGGCCGCCTCCTCGCAGGCCTGCGCGGCCTGCCGAGCCTGCTCGCCGGCCTCGTCGAGCCGGGCGCGGCCCAGCAGGACCGTGCCCAGGAGGAACCGGGAGCGGCCTTCTGCGGCGCGGTCGCCGCCGGTGACTGCGGCGGTGATCAGAAGGCGGGCGGCCTCCTCCGTCCGGCCGCCGAAGGCGCCGAGGCCGAGGGGGGTGAGGGCGATCAGGAGGTCGATGGCTGCGCGCAGGTCGGCCGTTGCGTCCGTGGTGCCGCCGGCGACTGTTGCGACGGCGACGGCGGCGGCGAGCGCCACGGCGCCGGGCGTCTCGGTCCGGGCCCAACGGCGGGCTTGTGCCGGATCCTCGAAGCCCGGACGGGTGGTTGACTGCGGCAGCGTTTCGCCGAAGACATCGGCCACCGGGTCGCCGGGGACGGCGAGGGCGAAGGCCGTTCGGGCGTGGGTGAGGAGCAGGGTCAGCAGGCGCCGGTGGGCGGTGTCCCGTTCGTGATGGCCGAGTTGCCGGGACGTCCGGCGGGCGAAGGCGCGCACCAGGTCGTGGTAGCGGTAGCGCCCGGCGCCGATCGACTCCAGTAGCGCCTGGTCCACCAGCGCCTCCGCGAGGCGCTCCGCCTGGTCCTCCGTCAGGTCCAGGACGGCGGCGGCCGATGCCAGGCCGATGTCCGGCTCCACCCAGGCGAGCCCCCGGAACGCCGTGGCGAGGGGCGGTGGGAGCAGCCGGTAACTGAGCTGGAAGACCTGCTCGATCGCCACCTCGCCGGTGCGGAGCGCGGCGATGCCCTCGCGGTCGTCGGCCAGGCGTTGTACGAGGTCGGCGATCGGCTGATCCGGGGTGGCGGCGAGCCGGGCTGCGGCGATCCGTACCGCCAGGGGGAGCCAGCCGCAGCCCTCGACGAGTAGCTCGGCCTGGGCGCTCTGTGCGGTACGGCGTGCTGTGCCGATGACGGAGTCGAGCAGGCTGAGCGCCTCGTGCTCGCTGAACACATCCAGTGCGAGGTGCAGGACCGACGGCACGCTGTTGAGCACGGTGCGGCTGGTGACGATGACCGCGCAGTCGGACGAGCCGGGGAGCAGGGGCTGGATCTGGGCGTCGTCGCGGGCGTTGTCGAGGAGGATGAGCAGGCGTTTTCCCGCGCTGGCGGTGCGGAACAACGCGGACCTGCCCGTGAGGTCCTTGGGTAGGGATGACGGCCGGATGCCGAGTGCGGTCAGGAAGTCCGCGAGGATGTCGGACGCGCTCGCGGGCACCAGGTCGGCGCCCCGAAGGTCGGCGTAGAGCCGGCCGTCGGGGAAGTCCGGGCGCAGCGTGTGGGCGGCTTGCACGGCGAGGGCCGTCTTCCCGACACCGGCCATGCCGGTGACGGTCACCAGACGAAGGCCTGGGCTGGTTCGTTCGGTCAGTGCTGGTTCGATGCGGGCGACGTGGTCCTGTCGGCCGGTGAAGTGCGGCTGAGCCGAGGGGAGTTGGTTCGGGACCCCAGGTCCGTCGAGCTCCTGACGCAGGGCCCCGGCTCGATTCCCAGGTGTTCCACCAGGCGTGAGTGAAGCGCGTCGTAGGTCGCACGTGCCTCGGGGGTGCGGCCGTTCCGGTGCAGTGCGCGGATGAGCAGCGCTTGTAAGCGTTCGCGGAACGGGTGCTCACCGGCCAGCGACTGTAACTCCGCCAGGTGGTCGGCGGGATCGTCGAGGGTGAGGCGCTCCTCCAGGAGCGTGAGGCGTAACTTCGACAACCGTTGCCGCTCGCGGTCCATGAGCGGTCCCGACAGGCCGGCGAGTGGTTCCCCGCGCCAGAGTGAGAGGGCTTCCCTCAGGTGGTCCCGGGCGCGTTCCGGGTACGAGGCGGAACACCTCGCGGAGAGTTCGTGGAGCTGCTTGACCCGCCAGAGATCGACGCGGTCCGGTTCGACCGCCAGCCGGTAGCCGCCTGCTTGGGAGAGCAGTACGGTGGGCTTCTCGCGCACCGGCTCCAGCAGCTTCCGCAGCTGCGATATGTACGACCGCAGGGCGACGACGGGCGAGCCTGGCGGCTCGTCGCCCCATAAGTCGGCGATCAGCTCATCGATCGTCACGACCGCGTTGGGCCGGAGCAGGAGGGAGACCAACACCGACCGCTGTCTGGGGGCGCCCAGTTCGATGGCAGTATCGGCGCGCTGCACCCGCAGCGCGCCGAGTAACGCGAACTCCAGTGGATCCGGATCACCAACTGGCCGCAAGGCGTTCCCTCTGGAGGGTAGATGAGGCGGATCAGATGGTGCCGAAGTCGCCGGACTGGATACCGGCGATGAAGGACTGCCAGGCGTCCGCGCCGAAGACGAGCTGCGGACCGTGGGGGTCCTTGCTGTCGCGGACGGGGAGGATGTCCGGAAGGCCGGGCGCGACCTCGACGCAGTTGCCGCCGCCATTGCTGTACGAGGACTTCAGCCAGGAGGTGGGCCTGGCGGCCGCGATGGGGAACATGGCGTCGAACTCCTTGAGACGGGTGCGGATTAGGGCCAGGGAGTCCGCACTTGAGAGGGCTTGGGCCTGGAGCCAATCGTAAGTCCTTGCGAGGGAGCGGATCTCGTTCTCGTCATCGCGCTCGACGTAACCCCGTTGGATGGTTTCGAGGTAGGCCATCCAAGCCCCGCCCGGGGAGGTCAGGAGCATGAACGGCCAGGTCGTTGGGAGGTTTTCACCGAGGCTGGACGGCGCGATCTGAAGGATGACATGCGGAAGGCTGGCCACGCTCTCCAGCCGACGAAGCTGTTCGGCCATGACGAAGGGGCCGCCAATGGGTCGGAGGCAGCTCTCCTCCATCACGACGTGGATCGAGGGGGCGGGTTCCCGGTACAGCAGAGCCTGCCGTGCCATGCGGACATTCAGGCGCTCGCCGACCTTGTCCTGGGGGATCTCGCCCCGTCGGGCCGCGGCCTCGATGAGCGCGGAGGCGTAGTTCCGGGTCTGAAGCAGCCCCGGGACGACGTTCAGCTCGTAGATCTTGAATGCCGTGGCTTTGGCCTCGTGCCCAACATAGGCGAGGAACCCGCCGATCAAGGTGCTGCTCTTCCCGGTCCAGTACAAGAGCTCAAGCGCTCCGCAGGTGTCGAGTTCCTTGTCGGCCCGCCGAACGAGATTCAGCGGCGCGGGGCGCTCGTCGTTCTCGATCATGGAGATGAGCGAGTCGCTGTAGTTGATCCGCTGCCCCAGCTCGATTTGGGTCAGGCCCCGTGCCTTGCGGAAGCGTCGAAGCTGCACGCCGATGGCTGCGCTCGGGGAGGCGGTGGGGTCAAGTTCCTGCTGGGACATGGTGATCACCTGATTTCACAACATCCGCTGTCAAAGTGAAGCTCTTCCGATGCTAGCCGCGATTGGCCACTCTTGGTGAGGAATTAACAACAGAGAGGAGCTATTTCGTGGATATGACAAATATTCAACCTGGCGAAAGCCTGATCCTGCGGCGGAACTTCCCGCCCTGCCGGTGCCCGCAGTGCGGCGATTCCGTTCCCGAGGCGCGCATGAACAACGGCGCCATCGCCCCGGCGGCGCCGCCCGTGCGACGGGTGGCGCCGCCGTCCCGGCCCTACCGGCCCTCGACCGTCGGTGAGCGGGTCTTCGACGTCCGCTCCGGCCGCTGGGCCGCCTTCATGGAGTGGCAGCACGGGCGCGCCTTCCTCCGCCCCCTTGGTGGCGGCATCGAGTGGGAGACCGAAGCGCGTTGGATCTCGAACACCGAACAGTGAGATGCCCCATGAGCAGCATGATCGACAAGATCACAACCGAGGACCGTCGCATCGCGGCCGACATCCTCGACGACCTCCAGGTCGTCCTGTACGCCGCCGACGTCAAGCTCCCCTCCCTCGGCATCGACTGGCGCTCGGCCAAAGCCACCGGCGTCATCCTGATCGACCTCGGCGCCGCGCGGCCGGACGTCATCGAGCGGCTGGTCATCATCCTCCGCAGGGGCGTGCGACCGTAATCGGCTCCGGCGTCATCGTGGTTGGGAGCTCTTTGTTCGCAGGAATCGTCGTCCTTGCGATTCCTGACGACATTCCTCCGGTGGCGAGTGCGTTGGTGTTCGTTCTCCTCTTCCTCGCCGCCTCGACGGGTGGGTTCTCGCTCGTTGCGGGGTGGTTGAGGGTCCGCAGATGAGAGCGCGGGCTTCGAGGGCGCTCGAAGCCCGCGTCGAAGGTCCGGACGACGGCCAGGTCAGTGGCCGGCGGGCAGGGACGCGGGCTTCCTCAGCAGCCACCGGGCGGCCGTCCTCCGTGGCTGCCGCACGATGACGCGCCCGAAGGCCTTCGTACCGACCAGCTCCACCCGCAGCGCGATCGGCACGTCGGGGTCCGGCGCCTGATGGTCCTTGAGCTTGGCGAAGGCCAGGCTCAGTCCATCGGTATCGACCACGATGCCGGGAGCGGCGACGAGCGTCAGGTTCTTGCCCTGCATGTTCACGTCGATCTGCAAGGTGTCATGCGTGATCACCGCCTGCGTGAAGTCGAGTGTCACCTCGCACCACTGCGCGCAGAGCTCCAGCCGGCGCGGCAGCACCCAGCGCCCCACCCGCTCGACCGGACTGAAGCTCTGCTCGATCCGCAGGACGTCCTTGGCCTCCGTCGCGATCCCACCGGCAAGGACCGGCAAGGGCGGCAGGTCGGCGGTGAGTTCGGCCAGCTCGCCGACCGTCCGTGCCGACAGGGCGGCCTCCAGGCGCTGGTCCAATTCGTCTGCGGTCAGGCGGCCTTCGCCCGCCGCGCCACTCAGCTGGTCGACCACCCGGTCCCGGTCCGCATGCGAGGCCCGCATCCCGGGCTGCGAGCTGTGGCCGGAGTGCATCCCGGCGGTCGAGATCTCTCCCGGCATACTTCCCGTCCTGGGTTCGACGAAGGTCCTCGCGACGCGATCGGCAACGCGACTGGGAACTCACGATATATCGCGATAGGCGTTCCCGCCAGGCCCGGGTCGGAAAGCGGCCGGCTGTGGGGCGCGGGCTTCGAGGGCGCTCGGAGCCCGCGCCGAATCCCGATCCCTCAGTTGTCGTCGAGGGCGTAGCTGCGGAAGGTGGCGAGGAGGGGGAGGACTTCGGTCTTGCTCGGCTCTTCCGTCACGGCGCGCATGGCGTCGATCACGGTACACGCGATGATCTTGGTGATGGCCAGGTCGTCCGGGGCGGCGACGGTGCCCCAGGCCTTGAGGGTCTGGGTGAGCAGGGCGCTCATCCGGGCACCGATGTTGGCGCTGACCGCGTTCGAGAGTTCGGCGATCTCCTCGTCGCTCATGCTGGACCGCAGTCCGAAGGCCAGGGCCATCAGGGTGTCCATCGCGTACTCGCCGTACGTGGCGACCAGCGCCGGCAGTGGCCGCTCCTCGGTCCCGCCCGCCGCAAGGGCGGACAGCGCCTCGTCGTCGTCCTTCCATGCCGCCTCCAGGGCGGCCAAGGCCCGCAGGGCCTCGTCCACGGTCAGCCCGTCTGTCATGGGAGGAACGGTATTGACGTGCTACCCGCGCCGTGCGCGGTTCCCGGACGGGCTTCACACCTTCGAGCGAAACCGGGCCCAAACCTCCACTTCGCGCCGGGCGGTCACCGTCGCCGAGCAGCCGACCAGCCCCTCTGGCTGGGACCTTTCATCCCGGCCGGTGGATGTGTGCGAAGTGCTCCGCGTTCCAGCTGCCGCCCAGCTCGGGGGCGAGCGAGGCGAGGGCGAGGGCCGCGAAGTCGTCAGCCGTGCCCGCGCGTTCGGGCAGGGCGCCGAGCAGCGGGGCGCCGGCCGAGCGCGGCAGGTCGGCGAGGTTGCAGCGGTCGGCGAGGCCGGGGGAGGAGGGCCAGGATCCGACGAGGACGCCGGCGAGGGGGAGTTCGCGGGCGGCCAGGGCCTCCGCCGACAGGGCGACGATGTTCAGGGTGCCGAGCCCGGCCGAGGCGACGAGCAGCACCTCGGCGTTCAGTCCGGCGTCGCGGACCGCCCGGGCCTGGTCGGCCAGCGTGCGGCCCTGGTCGTCGTAGCGGACCAGCAGGCCGCCCGCGCCCTCGACCAGCACCAGGTCGTGGATGGCGGCCAGTTCGGCGACGGCCTCGGCCGCCGCCTCCGGGGACAGGTACGGCATCCCGGCGCGCCGGGCGGCGGTGTCGGGGGCCAGCGGCTCGGGGTAGCGGACCAGCTCACGTATCGTCAGTTCGCCCGCCAGGCGCTGGACTTCGGCCGCGTCGCCGGGTTCGCCGGGCGCCACGCCCGTCTGTCCGGGCTTGAGCACGGCGACCTTGAGGCCGCCCTGCAGGGCCGCCGAGGCGACGGCCGCCGTGGCGACGGTCTTGCCGACGTCCGTATTGGTGCCCGTCACGAACAGGATGCGCGCGCTCATCCGGCCACCGCCGCGGCGGTCACTGCGGCAGCGATCCGTGCCACGTCCTCGTCCTCCGTCACATAGGGGGGCATCGTGTAGATCAGGTCCCGGAACGGCCGCAGCCAGACGCCCTCCCGGGCGGCCGCCTCGGTCGCCGCCGAGACGTCCACCGGGTGGTCCAACTGCACGACGCCGATGGCCCCTCGGACCCGTACGTCGTGCACGCCCGGCACCCCCGCGGCCGCCGCGAGGCCGTCCCGCAGGCCGCCCTCGATGCGCTTGACCTCGACGTCCCAGTCCTGCCCGAGCAGGAGCTCCAGCGAGGCGTTGGCGGCCGCGCAGGCCAGCGGGTTGCCCATGAAGGTCGGCCCGTGGGCGAGTACCGGCATCTCGCCGCGGCTGATGCCGTCGGCGATCTCGCTGGTGCACAGCGCGGCGGCCAGGGTGAGGTAGCCGCCGGTGAGGGCCTTGCCCAGGCACATCACGTCCGGGGAGACCCCGGCGTGGTCGGCGGCGAACAGGGCGCCGCTGCGGCCGAAGCCGGTGGCGATCTCGTCGAAGACCAGCAACACCCCGTACCGGTCGCAGAGTTCGCGCAGCATCCGCAGGTAGGCGGGGGAGTGGAACTGCATCCCGCCCGCGCCCTGGACGACCGGTTCGACGATGACGGCGGCCAGCTCGTCGGCGTGACGCTCCATCAACGCCTCGAAGCGCAGGGCGTATTCGGGGTCGAGCGGCGCGTCGAAGCCGGCCGGCGGCTGCGGCGCGAAGAGCTGCCCGGGCAGTACCCCGCCCCACAGGTGGTGCATCCCGCCGTCCGGGTCGCAGACCGACATCGGGTGGAAGGTGTCGCCGTGGTAGCCGCCGCGCCAGGTCAGCAGGCGCCGCTTCTGCGGGCGGCCGGTCGACTGCCAGTACTGCAGGCACATCTTCATCGCGACCTCGACGGCCACCGAGCCCGAGTCGGCGAGGAAGACGTGCTGCAGCGGCTCCGGGGTGATCTCGACCAGCTTCGCCGCCAGCTGTACGGCGGGCTCGTGGGTGAGCCCGCCGAACATCACATGGCTCATCCGTCCCAGCTGCTCGCGCACCGCCTCGTCCAGCGCCGGGTGCCGGTAGCCGTGGATCGCCGCCCACCAGGACGACATCCCGTCCACCAGCTCGCGACGGCCGCCCGCGACGGGCTCGGCGAGGCGCAGTCTGACGCCCGAGGCGGATTCGACCACGTACGGGGTGACGGTGCCGGGCATCGGCCCGTACGGGTGCCAGACGTGCGCCCGGTCGAGGGCGAGCAGCGTGTCCGCGGACAGCTGGGACATGGTGAGATCTCTCCGGAAGGTCAGGCGTTGGGCGCGAGTTCGGTGCCGGCGCCGCGGCGGCGGACCTTGACCAGGTCGCTGCGCAGCTCGTCGTCGGCCTCCGGGCTCTCCGAGGCGGTGGCTTCCGAGGTGGTGGCCTCCGGCGCGCCGTGCGCGTGCCCGCCGCACGGGCCGCAGCCGCCGCCGCTGCCGCAGGCCGAGGCCGCGGTGCCGCAGGAGCCGCCGGCCTGGGCCGCCTCGGCGAGGTCGGCGCGGTGGCGCGGCAGGGTGGCCTCCCCGGCGCCCTCGACCTCGAAGCCGGCGTCCTTGATCATGTCGAGGTCGGCCTGGCCGGCCTGGCCCTCGCTGGTCAGGTAGTCGCCGAGGAAGATCGAGTTGGCGATGTGCAGGCCGAGCGGCTGCATCGAGCGCAGGTGCACCTCGCGGCCGCCGGCGATCCGGACCTCGGTGTCCGGGTTGACGAAGCGGACCATCGCCAGGATGCGCAGGCAGCGCTGCGGGGTGAGGTTCCACTCCTTGGCCAGCGGGGTGCCCTCGAAGGGGATGAGGAAGTTGACCGGGACGGAGTCCGAGCCGAGCTCGCGCAGCGCGAAGACCACGTCGACCAGGTCCTCGTCGCTCTCGCCCATGCCGGCGATCAGGCCGGAGCAGGCGGACAGGCCGGCGCCGTGTGCCTTCTGCACGGTGTCCACCCGGTCCGCGTAGGTGTGGGTGGTGGCGATGTCGCCGTAGGTGCCCTCGGAGGTGTTGAGGTTGTGGTTGTAGGCGTCGGCGCCGGCCGCCTTGAGCCGTTCGGCCTGGTTGTCGGAGAGCAGGCCGAGGCAGACGCAGATCTCGACCTCGGGGTCGGCCTCCTTGATGGCGGCCATGGTGTCGGTGACCCGGTCGATGTCACGGTCCGTCGGGCCGCGGCCGCTGGCGACCAGGCAGACCCGCTTGGCGCCGCCGGCCACGCCGGCGCGGGCGGCGTCGGCGGCCTGGTCGGGCTTGAGCCAGGTGTACTTGAGGATCTCGGCCTTGGACCCGAGCCGCTGGGAGCAGTAGGAGCAGTCCTCGGGGCAGAGCCCGCTCTTGAGGTTCACCAGGTAGTTGAGCTTGACCCGGCGGCCGAACCAGCGGCGGCGCACCTTGCCGGCCGCGGCGACCACGTCGAGCAGTTCGTCGTCGGTGGTGGCGAGGACGGCCAGCGCCTCCTCGCGGGTCGGGATTTCGCCGCGCAGGCCCTTGGCGGTGAGGGTATCGAGCAGATCCATGGGGCTGATCCTGCCTGTTGCCGCTCGAATGGCGCCAGAGCAAACCCACCAGAAGATCTCCGGAAGGATGTGCCGATTGCCACAGTGTCGAAGCTCACGGCGTCGGCGCTGGTCACGCGCTTGACGGCGGCCCGAGACAGAGGTTACCGGCGGGTAGGGAAGTCGGCCGGAGGAGGAAGATCGACAACCGCGGACCCCGTGATCCACGCCACCCGGAGGGTGCTTAGAATCTGCGCCATGACCACGCAGGGGGAGCGCACCCCGACTCCGGGAGAGGGCCAGGACGGCCAGGCAGGACAGCGGACCGGCGGGGGCGCCGACCCGACCGGCGCGGCCTCGGCCGGGCAGGCCTCGGCCATGGAGACCTCGGCCGTGGGGACCTCGACCAGGAGGGCGGGCCGCATGCGCGGCCGGCGGATCACCGGCCGCCGGGCAGTCGGCTGGGTCGTCATGGTCGGCGTGGTCGCGGCCGGCGGATGGATCATCACCCGGCCGACGCCCGGCGACTACATACCCGGCCTCGGCCCGTCCCGCAAGGACGCGGCCAGGACGCCCCCGGTGGTGGGCACCCCGCCGCCGCGCACCGACCCCGAGGGCCTCAACGCCGACAACCTCTTCCCCGCTCAGCGGCCGGTCGAGGCCGCCGGGTACAAGGCCCGGCGCAACGGCATCCGGCAGGGCGAGAACTGCGCCGAGGTGCTGCAGGACCGCACCCAGGAGCTGTTCCGGGACAGCGGCTGCCAGGCCTACCTGACCGTCAGCTTCACCGGCGTCGACCGCCCGGTGCTCAGCAGCGTCACCCTGCTGCGGTTCGCCGACCAGGCCTCCGCCGCCAGGGCCGCCGACGCGCTGCGCGCCAAGCCCGGCGCGGTCGCCTTCATCCTCGCCGACACCGCCATCGCGCCCGCGCCGTCCGCGACTGCGAAGCCGGGCAGCGAGCCCCGGGTCGAGGCGGTCGGGCACTATGTGACCGTCACCAGCTCGCGGGCCGGCGACGGCCGCCCGGGCGTCGCCCCCACCCCGGGCGCCGCCACCGCCCCCGTCCCGGCGCCGAGCGCCTCGGGAACCGGCGGGGAGCCCAACCTGGACGACGCCACCCGCGCCCTCTCCTGCGTGGCGGGTCAGCCGTTTGTATGGATGTGACAGACGATCAGAGGACGCGACCGGCGGTTCGACCGCCGCGCGAAACGCCCAGGGGCCCGGCGGATGCCGGGCCCCTGGGCGTAGGTTGACGGTCCGTCAGCCGCCGAGCCGGTCCACCGCGGTCACCCGCAGCACCGCCCGGCCCTCCTCGTCCGAGCCGTAGAGGTCGACCTCGGCGCTGATGCCCCAGTCGTGGTCGCCCTCCGGGTCGTCGAAGATCTGCCGGACCTTCCAGGCGGAGTCCTCCTCCTCGATGATCAGCATCTTGGGGCCGCGCGCGTTCGGACCGGTGCCGAGGTCGTCGTACTCCTCCCAGTACCCGTCCATGGCGTCCGCCCAGCGGTCCGCGTCCCAGCCGTACTCGCCGTCCAGGTCGCCGAGCTCCTCGTAGTGCTCCAGCGCGCACAGCTCGACCCGGCGGAACATCTCGTTGCGCACCAGCACCCGGAAGGCCCGGGCGTTGGCGGTGACCGGCGCCGGCTTGTCGTCCAGCCGCACCTCGGCGGCCTGCGGCTCGGTCGGGTTGGCCAACTGCTCCCACTCGTCCAGTAGGCTGGAGTCGACCTGGCGGACCAGCTCGCCGAGCCAGGCGATGACGTCCTTCAGGTCGTCGGTCTTCACGTGCTCGGGGACGGTCTGCTCCAGCGCCTTGAACGCGCCGGCCAGGTAGCGCAGCACGATGCCCTCGGTGCGCGCCAGCTCGTAGAAGCCGACGTAGTCCGAGAAGGTCATCGCCCGCTCGTACAGGTCGCGGACCACGGACTTCGGCTGGAGCTGGTGGTCGCCGATCCACGGGTGGGCCCGGCGGTACACCTCGTAGGCGTGGGTGAGCAGCTCCTCCAGCGGCTTCGGGTACGTGATCTCCTGGAGCCGCTCCATCCGCTCCTCGTACTCGATGCCGTCCCGCTTCATCTCGCCGACGGCCTCGCCGCGCGCCTTGTTCTGCTGCGAGGCGAGGATCTGGCGCGGGTCGTCGAGGGTCGCCTCGACCACCGAGATGACGTCCATCGCGTACGACGGCGAGGTCGGGTCGAGCAGCTCGAAAGCGGCCAGCGCGAAGGTTGACAGCGGCTGGTTGAGCGCGAAGTTCTCCTGGAGGTCCAGGGTCAGGCGGATGATCCGGCCCTCGGAGTCCGGCTCCGGCAGTCGCTCCACCACGCCGCCCTCCAGCAGCGAGCGGTAGATCGCGATCGTGGTGCGGATGTGGCGGCGCTGGGCGGCCCTGTCCTCGTGGTTGTCGGTGAGGAGCCCCCGCATCGCCTCGAAGGCGTTGCCCGGGCGGCCGATCACCGACAGCAGCATCGCGTGGCTCACCTTGAACCGGGAGACCAGCGGCTCCGGGTCGGCGGCGATCAGCTTGTCGAAGGTCTCCTCGCTCCAGCCGACGAAGCCCTCCGGCGCCTTCTTCCGGACGACCTTACGCTTCTTCTTCGGGTCGTCCCCGGCCTTCGCGATCGCCTTCTCGTTCTCGATCACGTGCTCCGGCGCCTGCGCGACCACCTGGCCGACCGTGTCGAAGCCGGCCCGGCCCGCCCGCCCGGCGATCTGGTGGAACTCGCGGGCACGCAGGATCCGGACCCGGGTGCCGTCGTACTTGGACAGCGCGGTGAACAGCACCGTGCGGATCGGCACGTTGACGCCGACACCGAGCGTGTCGGTACCGCAGATGACCTTCAACAGGCCAGCCTGGGCCAGGCGTTCGACCAGGCGACGGTACTTCGGCAGCATGCCCGCGTGGTGCACGCCGATGCCGTGTCGCACGTAACGGGACAGATTGCGGCCGAACTTGGTGGTGAAACGGAAGTTGCCGATCAGGTCGGCGATGGCCTCCTTCTCCGCCTTCGAGCACATGTTGATGCTCATCAGCGACTGCGCCCGCTCCACCGCCTCCTTCTGCGTGAAGTGCACGACGTAGACCGGTGCCTGGCCGGTCTGCAGCAGCTCCTCCAGGGTGTCGTGCATGGTGGTGCGGCGGTACTCGTAGAACAGCGGCACCGGGCGGGTCGCGTTGCGCACCACCGTGGTCGGACGGCCGGTGCGGCGGGTCAGGTCCTCCTCGAAGCGGCGGACGTCACCGAGGGTCGCCGACATCAGCAGGAACTGCGCCTGCGGCAGCTCCAGCAGCGGGATCTGCCACGCCCAGCCGCGGTCCGGCTCGGCGTAGAAGTGGAACTCGTCCATGACCACCTGGCCGATGTCCGCCCGCGCGCCGTCCCGCAGTGCGATCTGGGCCAGCACCTCGGCCGTGCAGCAGATGATCGGCGCGGTCGGGTTCACACTGGCGTCGCCGGTCATCATGCCGACCTGCTCGGTGCCGAACATCTTCACCAGGTCGAAGAACTTCTCCGAGACCAGTGCCTTGATCGGCGCGGTGTAGAAGGTCCGCTGCCCCCCCGCCAGTGCCGCGAAGTGCGCACCGGCCGCCACCAGGCTCTTCCCCGAGCCGGTCGGCGTCGCCAGGATCACGTTGTTCCCGGACACCAGCTCGATCAGCGCCTCCTCCTGCGCCGGGTACAGCGTGATCCCCCGCTCCTCCGTCCAGGCTGCGAACGTCTCGTACAGCGCGTCGGGGGTGGCGGGCTTCGGCATCAGATCAAGGAGGGTCACTCGGCTATCTTGCCTGCTCGCCGCCACCCCGGGCAAAGCCCCGGGCAAGCGGGAGGCGGCGCCCGCGTTGTCACGACCGACCAGCGGGCCGCACCGATCATGTGCCGAGTGGCACATTGATCCCCGTTCGCGGGGCGTGCCAGAGTGCCGGGCATGACCCTCCCCCTCACTCCCGAAGCGCACACTGCGCAGCTCGCCCCGGCGCAGGTCTTCGACTGGCTCGACGAGGCCGCCGAGCTGCGCGCCGCCGCCGGGCTCACCCGTACGCTGCGCAGCCGGGCCGCCGAGGACCCGGTGCTGGACCTGGCCGGGAACGACTACCTGGGGCTGACCCGGCACCCGGTGGTGACGCAGGCGGCGGCGGACGCCGCGCTGCGGTGGGGCGGCGGGTCGACGGGCTCGCGGCTGGTGACCGGGACGACCGCGCTGCACACCGAACTGGAGGAGGAGCTCGCCGAGTTCTGCGGGGCCGAGGCGGCGCTGGTGTTCTCCTCCGGGTACACCGCCAACCTGGCCGCGCTCACCGCGCTGACCGACCCGGACACGCTGATCGTCTCCGACGCCTACAACCACGCCTCGCTGATCGACGGCTGCCGGCTCTCCCGCGCCGACGTCCACCGCGCCCCGCACAGCGACCCGGCGGCGGTCGCCGAGGTGCTGGCCGGGCGGACGCGGCGGCGGGCGCTGGTGGTCAGTGACTCGGTGTTCTCGGTGGACGGGGACGCCGCACCGCTGCGCGGGCTGTCCGAGGCCGTTCGCGCGCACGGCGCCGCGCTGCTGGTCGACGACGCGCACGGGCTGGGCGTCCTCGGCCCCGGCGGGCGCGGCGCACTGGCGGCGGCGGGGCTCGCCGGCCGGCCGGACACCGTCGCCACCGTCACCCTCTCCAAGTCGCTCGGCTCCCAGGGCGGCGCCGTCCTCGGCCCGCGCCGGGTGATCCGCCACCTCACCGAAACCGCCCGCACCTTCATCTTCGACACCGGTCTCGCCCCGGCCGCCGCCGGCGCCGCCCTCGCCGCCCTGCGCCTGCTGCGCGCCGAGCCGCAGCGCGCCGACCGCGCCCGCGAGGTCGCCCGCACCCTCGCTGCCCGCCTCGCCGCCGCCGGCCTGCGGTCCTGCAAGCCGGACGCCGCCGTGGTGTCGGTCCGCGCTCCGGGACCGGAGCTCGCCGTCGCCTGGGCCGCCGACTGCCGCCGCGCGGGCCTCGCGGTGGGCTGCTTCCGCCCGCCGTCCGTCCCGGACGGCGTCAGCCGGCTGCGGCTGACGGCCCGCGGGGACCTGACGGACGCGCAGATCACGGACGCCGTCCGGATCATCGCCGAGCTGGCCCCGGAGGGGGCAATTCCAGTGGATCGTAATGGGATCACACAGTAGGGTGCGGGATCGTTCGGGGGGGATCCGGGCGGCGGTCGGGGGCGCAGCCTCCGGTGCGCCGTGCCGTCGTGCGCGGGTGCCCGTCGGACATCGACCGCTCCGACTCGCCGATGGGACTCCGCACATGAACCACGCCGTTCGCCGCTCGTTCCTGCCCGCCGCGCTCGGCGCCGCCGTGCTGGTGGCCGTCAGCGCCCCGGTGGCGAGCGCCGACTCCTTCCCGCCCGGCTTCCCCAACGGCATTCCCCCGCAGGTGGCGATGCTGCGGAACGCGAACAGCGGCAAGTGCCTGGAGGTCGCGGACTGGCGCACCGACGTTGGCGCGCCGGTGCGCCAGTGGGACTGCCACGGCGGGGCCAACCAGGTGTGGAACTTCGTCTCCGGCATCCCGGGCGCGTTCGTCAACCTGAACAGCGGCCTATGCCTTGAGATCGCCGACTGGCGGACGGACGGCGGGGCGCCCGCCCGGCAGTGGACCTGCACTCGGGGCATGAACCAGAGCTGGTCGTGGCGTCGCAACAGCCCGACCGAGGGATGGCTGATCACCAACAACAACAGCGTGAAGGTGTTGGAGATCGCCGGCTGGGACACGGCGAACGGCGTGAACGCGACCCAGTGGGAGTCCAACGGCGGGAACAACCAGCGGTGGGAGGCCATCGAGCGCTGATCCGGCGCCTCCGGGCGGTCCCACCGCCAGCAGGGTCTCGGCGCCGGAAAATCGGTCGGTCCGGGGCGACGCCGCCGGCATCATGGTGGGATGGCTGATTTGCGCTGGGACGACCACGTCGCGTGGCTGCTCGATCCGGCCGGTGAGGGCTGGCTCCCGGACGTGTGCATCGCGGACACGACGGTGGCGGACTGGCAGGCCCTGCTCGACCTGCTGGAGGAGCAGGACTGGGCCCATGAGTTCATCGTGGGCTGCTTCGCGCTGCCGTTGCTGCGGGCCGAGACCGTACTGTCCTGGCCGGCCGGTGTCGTGTGCCCGGTCCTGGCCGTGCGGCCGAGCCCCGAGATCGGCGTGATCTTCCGGTTCCGCAGCGACGCGCAGATCGACTTCGACATCGACCTCGGCCAACTGCACAGCCAGGAAGGGTTGGACGTCCTGTGCGGGTTCCTGGCCGCGATCGGACGGCGGCTGGGCACATCAGTGCCGACGTACTTCGAAGGCGACACCCGGGTGCCGTTCCTCGGGTACGACGTCGCGGCCGACCGGGTCCGGGTGCTGTGGACCGGGCCGACCGAATGATCCCGGAGCCCTACGGCTGCCCCACCACGAGCAGCGCCTCCGCGCCCACCGGCCGGTAGCCCGCAGCATGGAAGGCGCGGACGCTGGGGGCGTTGCCCGGGGCCTGCTGGGCCCAGACGACGCCGCCCTCCGGCAGCAGGTGGCGGGCGGCGGTGGCCAGCGCGCGGCCGAGGACCAGCACGCCGCCGTCGGCGGTGAAGATCCGGACGTCCTCGCGGTAGCGCAGGGCGCGGACCACCCGGGGGTGCTCGCGGTCCTCGACCCGGGACAGCGGCAGCGGCGGCTCGCCCGGGAGGCGGTCGGCGACGGAGAGCAGGTCGATGTTGTTGACGGTCCGCCCGGTGCGCCCGGCGAAAGCGGTCAGGAACGGCGGGCAGAGCGGCGCGGCCAGCGGATCGCCCGGGTCGGCGGCGAGCGTCTCGTGCACCCAGGCCGGGTCCTCGTCGGTGAACACCACGGCGTGCGCGGCGAAGGACACCACCCCGGCCTTGCGCGGTGACGGCTGCGGCACCACCGTCACCGACCCGTCCGGCGGCGGGAACACCCCGCCCGCCGCGTCCGCCAGGATCTCCGCCAGTGCCCGTGCCGCCCGCGCCGGCTCATCACAGTCCCGTTCCTTGAGAGATCAGTGAATCTCAGGGATTTGCCCATCACTGGGCAAAGGTCCTCGTCTGATCCGGCCTGGGGGCCGGTGCGAGGTAGACGCTTCGTAGCCACCGGCGGGACCAGGTCCTGTCTTACGGTCGGCTCCACGTCCGTTTCGCGTCTCCGGGCCACTCCCGGCGACGTGGCGCTTCACGAGGGAAGCGAGGTTGAGTGCGGCGTTCTCATCGCGGTCGATGATGAGTCCGCAGTGTCCACAGGTGAACGTACGTACCCGTAGAGGTAGCTTGGGTCTCACTGCCCGGCAGTGGGAGCACGTCTTGGAGCTGGGGAACCAGCGGTCGGCGACTTCGAGCCGGCCGCCGTTCCACACGGTCTTGTAGGCGAGTTGGCGGCGGATCTCGCCGAATCCGGCGTCGGACACGACCCGGGCGAGCCTGCGGTTCTTCACCATCCCGGCGACGTTGAGGTCTTCGACCACGATCGTGCCGTACTCGCGGGCGAGCTCGGTGGTGAGTTTGTGGATGCCGTCGCGGCGCAGGTCGGCGATGCGGTGGTGGACCTTGTTGCGCTGGTCGTTGGCGCGCAGCCATCGCTTCGAGGGGTGTCGGCCGATGCGACGGTCGGGCCCGGCGCGGCGGGAGACGGTGCGGGACAGGCGCCGGAGCTTCCGGAGGGCGTGGTCGTAGTGTTTCGGATTCTCGACCGGGGGCCGGCCGTCGGAGAAGACCGCGAGGGTCTTCACGCCGAGATCGACGCCGATCACCGCGTCCGGCCGCCTCGGCGTGGGGTCGCTCCGCTCGACCTCGACCGAGAAGGAGACGTACCAGCGTCCGGCGTCCAGGCGCACGGTCGCGGACTTGATCCTCGCGGTGCCGTTCTCGATCCTGCGGGCCAGCTTGCGGGTGGACTCGTGGGTCCTGATCCGGCCGAGCACGGGCAGCACGACGTGCGTGCGCCCCTCCAGGCGGATGACGCCGGTGGTGAACCGGCACGACTTGACGGCCTTGTGCTTCGACTTGAAGCGCGGGAAACCCATCGGGCGACCCTTGCGCCCGCCGTTCCTGGAGTCGGACCAGTTCCTCAGCCCCGTGGCGAGCTGGTCCAGGCCGGTGGTGTACGCCTCTTTGGAGCACTGCGCCCACCACGGCGCGACGTCGTTCTTGGCCTGGTTCCACGCCTTGCGCAGGGAGTACATCGACCAGCCGAAGGAGGGCGTGAGGTCCTCGATGCCGTAGGACTTCTCCGCCTCCCGCTGGGACAGGTTCGCCTTGACCCGCGCGAGCGCCCAGTTGTACGCCACCCGGGCCGCCCCGGCATGCCGAAGCAACGCGCCGACCTGACGTTCCGTCGGGTCGAGCGCGAAGCGGTACGCCTGCGTCACGATCACCAGGCGACCGTACCGCCTACCACCGACAGCCGCGCGAAATGTTTGGAACATTGAGGAACACTGATGAAATTGAAAATAGTTGGCCACCCTCCCGAGAAAGTCGTCCCGCCAGTTGATCAGGCGGCGATCACGGCGGCGTCGCGGTCCGCGGCCTCGACCTCGATGCCCCGCCGGGCGAGCGTCCTGGCGAAGGCGCCCGTCCCGCAGTCGACGTCGAGCGCCCGGCGGGCCCCGATGGGGAGTTGGCGCAGTAGTAACCGGTGATAGTGGTTGTTGTGGTCGAAGGGCATCGCGCCAGGATGCCAGTGGGCTAGGACTTCTTGCGCGCTCGGCTCGGCTGCACCCGGGGCGGCTCGCCCGCGGCCTTCGGGTGGTCGGGCGGGTACGGGAGTTCGCCGAGGCCCTCGTCGTGGAGCTGCTTGTCGTAGAGCTCCAGCACGGGGTCCAGCCGGAACGCGTGCTGCTCCATCTCCGCGTTCGGGTCGCCGAGTTCGGCGAAGCGGGCGGGTACCGTGCGCAGGTCGAGGTCCTCCGGGGCGGCGTCGTCCAGTTCCTCCCAGCGCAGCGGGGTGGAGGCGGTGGCCCGGGGGCGGGCGCGCAGCGAGTAGGCGGAGGCGATGGTGCGGTCGCGGGCCATCTGGTTGTAGTCGACGAAGATCCGCTCGCCGCGCTCCTCCTTCCACCAGGCGGTGGTGACCTTCCCGGGCATCCGCTGCTCCAGCGCCCGGCCGAGGGCGATCACCGCGTGCCGGCCGTCGGTGAAGGTCCACTCGGGCACCAGCGGGACGTAGATGTGCAGGCCGCGCCCGCCGGAGGACTTGGGCCAGCCGCGCAGCCCGTACTCCTCCAGCAGGGCGCGCAGCTCGTGGGCGGCGCGGACGGCGTCGTGGAAGTCGGTGCCGGGCTGCGGGTCGAGGTCGATCCGCAGCTCGTCCACGTGCTCGGTGTCGGAGCGCCGGACCGGCCAGGGGTGGAAGGTGAGGCAGCCCAGGTTGGCCGCCCACAGCACGGCGGCCGGTTCGGTGGGGCAGATCTCGTCGGCGGAGCGGCCGCTGGGAAAGTCGATCCGGGCGGTGGGCAGCCAGTCCGGCAGGCCCTTGGGTGCGCGTTTCTGGTAGAAGAACTCGCCGTCCACCCCGTCGGGGAAGCGCTGCAGCGTGGTCGGCCGGTCCCGCAGCCCGCGCAGGACGCCGTCGGCGACGGCCAGGTAGTACTGCGCGACGTCCAGCTTGGTGAAGCCGCGCTCGGGGTAGTACACCTTGTCCGGGTTCGACAGTCGGACGGTCCGCCCGGCGACTTCCAGTTCCACGGCTGAGCCCATGTGTCAGAGGCTAAGCGCGCCGCGTCCGGCGCGCGCCCCGGGGCGGACCGGGCGAGGATCGGACGCATGGACCTGCCCGTGATGCCGCCGGTGGCGCCGATGCTCGCCAAGTCGGTGGCCGAGATCCCGCCGGGGATGCAGTACGAGGCCAAGTGGGACGGCTTTCGCACCATCGTGTTCCGCGACGGTGACGAGGTGGAGCTCGGCAGCCGCACCGGCAAGCCGCTGACCAGGTACTTCCCCGAGCTGGTGGAGGCGTTCAAGCGGGAGCTGCCGCCGCGCTGCGTGCTGGACGGCGAGGTGGTGATCGCCCGGGACGGGCGGCTGCGTTTCGAGGAGTTGCTGGAGCGCATCCACCCGGCGGCGAGCCGGGTGAAGCTGCTCGCCGAGCAGACCCCGGCCTCCTTCGTCGCCTTCGACCTGCTCGCCCTCGGTGACGACTCGCTGGTGGACGAGCCGTTGTCGGTGCGCCGCCCGGCCCTGGAGGCCGCGCTCGCCGACGCCGCGGACCCGGTGTTCACCGCGCCCGCCTCCACCGACCGCGACCTTGCCGGGACCTGGTTCGCCGAGTACGAGGGCGCCGGGCTGGACGGCTTGGTGGCCAAGCCGTTGGACCAGCCGTACCGGCCGGGGGAGCGGACCATGTACAAGATCAAGCACGAGCGCACCGCGGACTGCGTGGTGGCCGGCTACCGCGAGCACAAGAGCGGTCCGGTGGTGGGCTCGCTGCTGCTCGGCATCTACGACGACGGACGGAAGCTCCAGCACGTCGGCGTCTGCGCCGCCTTCTCGATGGCCCGCCGCCGCGAACTGGTCGAGGAACTGGCCCCGTTGCGGATGGCCGACCTTTCCGAGCACCCGTGGGGTGCCTGGGCGGAGGAGGCCGCGCACGCGGAGGGCCGACTGCCGGGCGCGGTCAGCCGCTGGACCGGCGGCAAGGACCTGTCCTGGATCGCGCTGCGCCCCGAGCGGGTGGTCGAGGTCGCCTACGACCACATGGAGGGCAGCCGTTTCCGGCACACCGCGCAGTTCCGCCGTTGGCGGCCGGACCGCACACCGGAAAGCTGCACCTACACGCAGCTGGAGGAGCCGGTCTCGTACGACCTCGGCAAGGTGCTGGGGATCTGACGGCGCCGGGGATCCGACGGAACGTCGTAGGCCCGACCCGGGCGTTCGGGTCGGGCCTACGACGTTCCCGCGACGTTCCCGTGGCGAGGATCAAGCCCGCACGGTGGAGGGCGAGTTGGTGGCGGGGTGGGCGGGGGAGCCGATGCCGGGCGCGGAACCGGAGGGCGAGCCGGAAGCGGAGCCCGGGGCCGACGGCGCGGCGGTGGCCGGCGGGATCGAGTAGACGTTCTTGGGTGAAATGATCTTGGTGATCTCGTTCGCGAACAGTGAGGACGGCTCGGAACCCTGGTAGAGGACATCGGTGTTGAGCAGCATCACCAGTGTGCTCTGGGTTTCCGGCATGTACACCGCCACGCTCTCGTAGCCCGGCATCGAGCCGTTGTGCCCGATCCACCCGTTGTTGTCGAACAGTCCGAAGCCGTAGGTGACACCGGGGTCGCCGGTCGGCAGGGTCTTCAGCCGCTGGGCCTGGGTGGCCGGGCTCAGGAGGGTGCCGGTGGCCATCGTCCTCGCCCAACCCTCCAGGTCCGCGAGGGTGCTGATGACGGCCCCGGCGGTCCAGGCCCAGGACGGGTTCCAGTTGGTGGCGTCCTGGACGTCCCCGTTGGGCGTCTGGTTGGTGTAGCCGTGGGCGTACGGGACGGGCATGGTCCCGTCGACGGGGAAGCTCGTCTTGCCCAGCGAGGCCGGGGTGAACACCTGGTCCTTGAGGAAGTCGTCGGCCGGCTTCTTGCCGACGTTCTCGATCAGCTTGCCCAGCAGGATGTAGTTGCTGTTGTTGTACTGGAACTGGGCGCCGGGCGGGAACACGGCGGGGTGTCTGTAGCCGTACGCGAGCAGCTGGTCCGGGGTGAACACGCGGTTCGGGTCGCTGATCAGCGTGTTCACGAAGTCCGGGTCGGAGGTGTACGGGAACAGGCCGCTGCGCATCTCGCCGAGCTGGCGCACGGTGATCCCGCCGCCGCCGGGGACACCGTCCACGTACTGGGAGATCGGGTCGTCCAGGCCCACCTTGCCCTGGTCCACCAGGCGCAGTACGGCGGTCGCCGTGAAGGTCTTGGTCTCGCTGCCGATCCGGCTGAGGAGCCCGGGGTCCATCGGCGTTCCGGCGGTCTTGTCGGCGACACCGAAGGACTTCTGGTAGGTGCCGCCGGGTGTGATGATCCCGACCGAGACGCCGGGGACGGAGGCCTGGCTCATCACCCGTTGGATCGCGGCGTCCAGCTGGGAGGTGGCGTCGGGGGTCAGCGGCACCACCGCGCCCGCGGAGGCGGCCCCCGGGGAGGGGCTCGGCGGGATGGTCGCGGACGGGCTGAGCGCGGCCGGTTCGGCGGTGACCGCCGGTCCGGTGGCCTGCCGCGCGGGCTTGGACGCGCTGGAGCAGGCGGACACGGCCAGCAGGCCGGTCAGGGCCAGGGCGGCGGCGGTCGCGCGGCCGGCGGTGCGGGGAACGGCCGGGCGAGGCCGTCGGGTGTCGGTCATCGGTCGAGGCGCCTCTCTGGGCGAAGGGCCCCGGAGCGCTGCTCCACGGGGCCGCGGGGGAGCGTCGTCACCGTAAGCACCGCCCTCGAACACCCGCGCGTCGGCTGCGGCCGGGCTGGCCCGAACGGGCCCGCCGTCAGCCGAGTGTCCCAACCCGGCTGGCGGCTTGCTGTCAAGTACCCTCATCCGCCGGTCGGTTGGTGTCGCGGACGGCGCCCCGCGCTCGGCCGAACGGGTGAGCACCGGCATGCCGCACCCGCCCCCGGCCCCGGCTCGGGCACGATCGTTTAGCCCAGCTGTGGTCGCCCTTAAGAATTCCTCGATGGACCGCACCCGCCCTCACCAGGCAGATTTCTGCCTGCCCGGAGCGCGCCCGTCAACGGCGGCCGAACCGGGCCGCTCGGCCTGCCCGACCCCCGAAGGCCGTCCTCAGATCCGCACGTCAGGAGCCGTCGCCCGTGAAGGCACTCGTCAAGCAGAACGCCGAGCCCGGCCTCTGGATGATCGATGTCCCGAAGCCCGAGATCGGCCCCGGCGAGGTGCTGATCAAGGTGCTGCGGACCGGCATCTGCGGCACCGACCTGCACATCCGCAAGTGGGACGGCTGGGCGCAGCAGGCCATCAAGACCCCGTTGGTGCTCGGCCACGAGTTCGTCGGTGAGGTCGCCGAGATCGGCGCCGGCGTCGCGGACATCTCGGTCGGCGACCTGGTCAGCGGCGAGGGCCACCTGGTCTGCGGCAAGTGCCGCAACTGCCTGGCCGGCCGCCGTCACCTGTGTCGCAACACCATCGGCCTGGGCGTCAACCGCGACGGCGCGTTCGCCGAGTACGTGGCCCTGCCCGCCTCCAACGTCTGGGTGCACCGGGTGCCGGTCGACCTGGACGTGGCCGCGATCTTCGACCCCTTCGGCAACGCCGTGCACACCGCGCTGTCCTTCCCGCTGGTCGGCGAGGACGTGCTGGTCACCGGCGCCGGCCCGATCGGCATCATGGCCGCCGCGGTCGCCAAGCACGCCGGCGCCCGCAGCGTCATGATCACCGACGTCTCCCCGTACCGCCTCGACCTGGCCCGCCGGGTCGGCGTGACGCTGGCGCTCAACGTCGCCGAGCACACCATCGAGGAGGGCCAGCAGAAGCTGGGCCTGCGCGAGGGCTTCGACGTCGGCCTGGAGATGTCCGGCCGCCCCGAGGCGATGCAGTCGATGATCGCCAACATGACCCACGGCGGCAAGATCGCCATGCTCGGCCTGCCCGCCGAGGACTTCCCGGTGGACTGGGCCTCGATCGTCACCTCGATGATCACCATCAAGGGCATCTACGGCCGCGAGATGTTCGAGACCTGGTACGCGATGTCCGTGCTGCTGGAGGGCGGCCTGGACCTCAGCCCGGTGATCACCGGCCGCTACGCCGCCGCCGACTTCGAGGCCGCCTTCGACGACGCGGCCGGCGGCAACTGCGGCAAGATCATCCTCGACTGGACCGCCTGAGCCCCGCCTCGCCGATCACACAAGGAGTCTGCTCGTGTTCGACAACGTGCGCGCCGACATCGCCGCCACCCTCGACGAGATCCGCGAGGCCGGCCTGTTCAAGCCCGAGCGGGTCATCGGGACCCCGCAGAGCGCCGCGGTCACCGTCACCGGCGGCGGCCGCCCCGGCGAGGTGCTGAACTTCTGCGCCAACAACTACCTCGGCCTGGCCGACCACCCCGAGGTGCTCGCCGCGGCCAAGGACGCCCTGGACCGCTGGGGCTACGGCATGGCCTCGGTCCGCTTCATCTGCGGCACCCAGGACGTGCACAAGGAGCTGGAGGACCGCCTCTCGACGTTCCTCGGCCAGGAGGACACGATCCTCTACTCGTCCTGCTTCGACGCCAACGGCGGTGTCTTCGAGACCCTGCTGGACGACCGCGACGCCGTCATCTCCGACGCGCTGAACCACGCCAGCATCATCGACGGCATCCGGCTGAGCAAGGCCCGCCGCCACCGCTACGCCAACCGCGACATGGCCGACCTGGAGCAGCAGCTCAAGGAGACCCAGGACGCCCGCCGCCGCCTGATCGTCACCGACGGCGTCTTCTCGATGGACGGCTACGTCGCCCCGCTGCGCGAGATCTGCGACCTGGCCGACCGCTACGACGCCATGGTCATGGTGGACGACTCGCACGCCGTCGGCTTCGTCGGCGCGGGCGGCCGCGGCACCCCCGAACTGCACGGCGTGATGGACCGGGTGGACATCATCACCGGCACCCTGGGCAAGGCGCTCGGCGGCGCCTCCGGCGGTTACGTCGCCGCCCGCCGGGAGATCGTCGCCCTGCTGCGCCAGCGCTCGCGTCCGTACCTGTTCTCCAACTCGCTGGCCCCGGTGATCGCGGCCGCCTCGCTGAAGGTGCTCGACCTGGTCGAGCAGTCCAACGAGCTGCGCGAGAAGCTGGCCGCCAACACCGCGCTGTTCCGCAGCCGGATGACCGAGGCCGGGTTCGAGATCCTGCCGGGCGACCACCCGATCGCCCCGGTGATGATCGGCGACGCGGCCAAGGCCGGCCGGCTCGCCGAACTCCTCCTGGAGCGCGGGGTGTACGTGATCGGGTTCTCCTACCCGGTGGTCCCGCACGGCCAGGCCCGGATCCGGGTGCAGCTGTCCGCGGCGCACTCCACCGAGGACGTCGAGCGCGCCGTCGCGGCCTTCGTGGACGCGCGCGCCGCCCTGGGGGAGTAACCCCCACCGGGCCCGGCAGGGGCCCGCACCGACTGCCCGCGGGCCGGACCGCTCGGAACCGGACCGGCCCGCGGGCTCACGATGTCCGTGCGGCGGAGGCGAATCGATGCGTCTGCGCTGCACGGCCCACCGACCACCTGTCGCACCCTCCCGCTACGGGGGTGGGACGCCGGTCCGCACCGGCGTCCCACCCCCGTTCGCGGTTTCCGGGATCGGTCCTGGTCGTTCCGGCGGCGGGCACGGGGGAGAGCCAAGCGCCGGGTGGGGCCGCAGGTCAACAGCTGAGATGGATTTGGTCAGGGAATACGTCAACTGTCGTAAGCGGCGCGGAGGCCGGGGCGCCCCCGGCTCCGCGCCGGGCAGGTCACGGGCGGCGCAGGAACACGTCCTGGGAGGTGTTTGTGGGGGCCGGCACCAGGTTTGCGTCGTCC
>NZ_JBEXKB010000032.1:0-104127 GCF_040609455.1 Kitasatospora sp. NPDC004669 | reverse complement strand
GCCGACCGCGTCGTCTTCCTCGCCGACGGCCGGATCGTCGACGAACTCCACGGCCCCACCGCCGACACCGTCCTGGACCGCATGCGCCGCTTCGACGCCAAGGGCCGCACCAGCTGACCCGGCGACAGCCCGCAGCCCCGAAACCCCGAAGCCACCCGTCCCACGAGCGACCCCAGGACTGACACCTCCTCATGTTCCGCACCGCACTACGCAACGTGCTGGCCCACAAGGGCCGACTGTTGATGACGACGCTCGCCGTCATGCTCGGCACCGCCTTCGTGGCAGGCACCCTCGTCTTCACCGACACGCTCGGCAGCGCGCTCAGGTCACAGAACTCCAAGAGCTACACCGACATCGCCGTCACGGTCAGCGACCGGGAGGCCGTCGGCCGCGGCTACGACCACGGCAGCAAGGCCCACACCGGCCCGACCCTCACCGAGGACACCCGCAAGGCCGTCGCGGCACTGCCCGGCGTGGCCGACGTGCGGGGGGTGGTCAGCGGCTTCGCCGGCATCGCCGACAAGAAGGGCGCGCTGATCGGCAACGGCTTCTCCACCACCGGCACCAACTACGTGCCGGGCGCCGACGGCACCGACCCGCGCTACCCGCTGGTCGAGGGGCGCGGCCCGAAGAACGCCAGCGAGATCGCACTGGACGCCAGGACCGCCGAGAAGGGCGGCTACAAGGTCGGCGACACCGTCCGGGTGGCCGTCAACGGCCCGGTGATGGAGCTCAAGCTCACCGGCACCCTGCGCACCAACGACCCGCGTGTGGTGGCCGGCGGCTCGCTGGCCGCGTTCGACAGCGCCACCGCCCAGCAGCTCTACCTGAGCCCGGGCCGCTTCGGCGAGCTGGACGTCAAGGCCAAGCCGGGCACCGACGACTCCGCGCTGCTCGCCACCGTCAAGCAGACCGTCCCGCACGGTGACAACCTCGACGCCAGGACCGGCCGCGAACTGGCCGACGAGCAGGACCGGATGATCCAGCAGGGCACCAAGGGCATGAGCACCGCCCTGCTGGTCTTCGCGGGCATCGCGCTCTTCGTCGGCATCTTCATCATCGCCAACACCTTCACCATGCTGGTCGCCCAGCGCACCAAGGAGCTGGCCCTGCTGCGCGCCATCGGCGCCAGCCGCAAGCAGATCACCCGCTCCGTCAAGATCGAGGCGGCGCTGGTCGGCCTGACCGCGTCGGTGGCCGGCCTGGTGGCCGGCATCGGCATCGCCGCCGGGCTCCAGGCGCTGCTGAACGGCCCGCTGGAGGCCAACCTGCCGGACGGCCCGCTGGTGATCGCCCCGAGCACCGTCATCGCCGCGCTCGCGGTCGGCGTGCTGGTGACCCTGGTCGCCGCCTGGCTCCCGGCCCGCCGCGCCTCCCGGATCGCCCCGGTGGCGGCGATGAGCTCGGCCGAGCAGCCCGCCACCCAGAAGAGCCTGGTGGTCCGCAACACCATCGGCCTGGTGTTCGCCCTGGCCGGCGCGGCCGCGCTGGCCGCGGGTGCGGCGGGCAAGGAGGTCAAGCTGGTCGGGGCCGGCGCGGGCGCGCTGCTGATCGGCGTGTTCGTGCTGACCCCGCTGCTGTCGCGGCCGCTGATCGCGCTGTTCGCCCCGCTGCTGCGCGGGCTGTACGGCACCCCGGGCCGGCTGGCCAAGGAGAACGCGATCCGCAACCCGCGCCGCACCGCCGCCACCGCCTCGGCGCTGACCATCGGCGTCACCCTGATCACCGCGCTGACCGTGGTCGGCGCCTCGGTGAACAAGGCCGTGGACAAGGCGACCGCGAGCGACCTCAAGGCCGACTTCACGGTCACCATGCAGAACTACTCGATGCTCTCCCCCGAGGTCGCCGCCCAGATCGCCAAGGCGCCCGGCGTCAGCGCGATGAGCGTGGAGCGCACCATCCCGGTGACGACCGGCTCGAACGGCTCGCACGGCGCGGACGACTCGGACGGCGCGGACGGCTCGGACACCGAGTGGCTGACGGCGGTGGACGCCGCGACCATCGACCAGCTGGCCACCGTCAAGGTCAAGGAGGGCGCCGCGGACGCCCTCAAGCAGGGCAAGCTGCTGGTCGGTTCCGGCTCCGCCGGGCGCACGCGCTACAAGGTCGGCGAGACGCTCGCCGTCACCTACCCGGACGGCACCAAGGGCTCACTGACCGTCGGCGGCGTGCTGGAGTCCAACACCTCGCTGGCCGGGATCGTCGCCCCCGACGCCGTGGTCGGCCCGCACGCGGCACCCGGCACCGGCCCGAACCGGGTCCTGGTAAAGGGCACCGACGGCCCGACCGAGAAGCTGAAGCAGGCGCTGCGCGACGCGACCGGCGGCAACCCGCTGATCGCCGTCAAGGGCGAGAAGGACATCAAGGCGGAGAACCGCCAGATCGTCACCGGCATCCTGAACATGATGTACGGGCTGCTCGGGATGTCCGTGGTGATCGCGGTGCTCGGCGTCGTCAACACCATGGCGATGTCGGTCTTCGAGCGCCGCCGGGAGATCGGCATGCTGCGGGCGATCGGCCTGGACCGGCTCGGCATCCGCCGGATGGTCCGGCTGGAGTCGCTCCTGATCGCGCTGTTCGGCGGGCTGGTCGGCGTCGTCCTCGGCATCGTGGTCGCCTGGGCAGGCCTGCGCACCCTGACGGACACCTTCAAGGGCATCACCACCGAGGTACCGCCGCTGCAGATCCTCGGCTTCCTGCTGGCGGCCGCCGTAGTGGGCCTGGTGGCCGCCCTCTGGCCCGCCTACAAGGCGGCGAAGATGGACATCCTGGGCGCCATCAAGAGCGAGTAGGCCCGGGGCCGTACGAAGGGAGCCCCCGGGGCGGTTCGAGCGAACCGCCCCGGGGGCTCCTTCGCGTCACGGCCCGGCGAACACCACGCTCCGGTCGGACGGTTGCCGCGAGCCGGTGGTCAGTCCGGCGACGGAGACCAGGAGTTGGACGACCGGCGAAGCCGTCCACCCCTCAGCGTGACGGCGGGGCGCGTGCCGTTCCACGCCGGCAACGGTTTGTCGGTGGCGTGTGCAAGCATCGATCCGCACAGCAGGTGCGTCGCGAGGGGGTTGGTCATGGAGTCGAGCCGGATCACGGGCGAGGGCCCGGACGGCCACCAGCACGTCATGCGGGTCACCCGCGGCTACGGCAACGTCCGTCACGTGAGGTGCGAGACCTGCGGCTACCGCAAGCAGGCCGTGTTCTCGGCCCGGGCCAAGGCCGAGGAGCACCTGTCCTCCGACCACGACGCGGGCGGGTTCCGGCAGGAGTTCAGCCCGGCGCCGATCATCCTGGGGATCCTCGGGTTCATCGCGCTGGTCATCGGCCTGGCGGTGCTCCGGCCCGGCCACTGACCGGGGCGGAACGCACACGCGACCGCCCCGGCCGACGGGGTGCCGGGCGGGGCGGTGACGGTGGACTGCCGGGTCAGGCAGCCGACTTGGCGGCGACGGGCCGGGCGGGCTCGGCCTTGCCACCGCCGAACAGGTTGAAGAACACGGCCAGGGTCGGCAGCAGGTAGAGCAGCCAGACCACCAGCTGCAGCACGGTCGGGTCCGGCTGGAAGTTGAACACGCCCTTCAGCAGGGTGCCGTACCAGCTGTCCTTGGGGATGGTGCTGGAGATGTCGAAGGCCAGGTCGTGCAGGCCGGGCAGCCACCCGGCCTCCTGCAGATCGTGCACGCCGTAGGCGAGCACACCGGCCGCGACCACGACCAGCATCGCGCCGGTCCAGGTGAAGAACTTGGCCAGGTTGATCTTCAGCGCGCCGCGGTAGAACAGCCAGCCGAGCACCACCGAGGTGAGCAGGCCGAGCGCGGCGCCGATCAGCGGGTTCCAGCCGTCGTCGGTCGCCTGCACCGCGGACCAGATGAACAGCGCGGTCTCCAGGCCCTCCCGGCCGACCGCCAGGAAGGAGGTGACCACCAGGGCCGTCGTCCCCATCGCGATCGCCGCGTCCAGTTTGCCGTGCAGCTCGGACTTCAGGTGCCGGGCGGTGCGCCGCATCCAGAACACCATCCAGGTCACCAGCCCGACCGAGATGACCGACAGCGAGCCGCCGAGCGCCTCCTGCGCCTCGAAGGTCAGCTGCGAGGAGCCGAACTGCAGCACCGCGCCGAAGGCCATCGAGAGCACCACGGCCGAGCCGACGCCGAGCCACACCGGCGGCAGCTTGTCCCGCCGGTCGGTCTTGACCAGGTAGGCGATCAGGATGCAGACGACGAGGCTGGCTTCGAGGCCTTCGCGCAGGCCGATCAGGTAGTTGCCGAACACGCGGGCTCCTGGGGTGTCGTGGGGGAGGTACGGGGGGACACGGTCGGGGCCAGGGGCCTAGCCGAACAGGGCCTGGCCCCACCACTCCCCCGGCTTGCGCACGCCCGCCGGGCAGGCGAAGTGGGCGGAGCCGACGTGCTGGATGTACTCGTTGAGCTTGTCGGAGGCCGCGAGCCGCTGCTGCAGCGGCACGAAGGCCTTGCGGGTGTCCCGCTGGTAGGCGAGGAAGAACAGTCCGGCGTCCAGGCGGCCGAGGCCGTCGGTGCCGTCGGTGAAGGAGAAGCCGCGGCGCAGGATCATCAGACCGTTGTTGGCGTCCGGGTGGGCCAGCGCGACGTGGGAGTCGGCGGGCATCGCCTTGAGGTCGGGGGCGTCGTGCTCCTTGGCCTTGCCGTACGGGGCGCCCTCGCCCTTGGTGCGGCCGAAGACGTCCTCCTGCTCCTTGAGCGAGGTGCGGTCCCAGGTCTCGATGTGCATCCGGATCCGCCGGGCGACCAGGTAGGAGCCGCCGGTCATCCACTCCGGGCCGTCGCCGGGGGCGGCCCAGACGTGGCCGGAGAGCTTCGCGGTGTCGGTGCCCGCGATGTTGTGGGTGCCGTCCTTGAACCCCATCAGGTTGCGCGGGGTCTGCGCGTCCGGGGTGGTGGAGGAGGTCTTGCCGAAACCCAGCTGGGACCAGCGGATGCTGACGGTGCCCATGCCGATCCGGGCCAGGTTGCGGATCGCGTGCACGGCGACCTGCGGGTCGTCGGCGCACGCCTGGACGCAGATGTCGCCGCCGCTGCGCAGCGGGTCGAGCTTGTCGCCCTTGAAGTTCGGCAGGTCGATCAGGGCCTCGGGGCGCTGGGCCTTGAGGCCGAAGCGGTCGACGCCCTCCTTCTCGAACAGGCTGGGCCCGAAGCCGACGGTGAGGGTGAGCCGGGAGGCGGGCAGACCCATGGCCTCGCCGGTGTCGTCCGGCGGCGCCTCGGGCAGACCGCTCGCCGCGCCGGTGCCGACCTCGCGGCCGCCGGTCATCGCGGCGGCCGCCTTGGTCCACTCCTTCAGCAGCTTGACCAGGGACTCCCGGGTGGCCTTCTCGGAGACGTCGAAGGCCGCGAAGTGCAGCCGGTCCTGGACCGGGGTGGCGATGCCCGACTGGTGATCGCCGTAGAAGGGCACCTCCCCGCCGCCGGCCGCGCCCGGCGCCGGGGCCGGGTCGTCGTCCTGCCGGCTGGCCGCGGCGACCGAGCCGACGGCGGCGGCGCCGAGCGCGACGCCCGCGCCGGCCCAGCCGATGACGGCGCGTCGGCTGACCGTGCCCCGGTCGGTGGTGGTGGCGGCGGCAGCGGCCGTCATGCCGTTCTGCTGCTCGTTCTCGGCGTCCATCGGCGGGCGGGCCCTTCTCACTCTTGCTGAACTGCTCTGCTACTGAGGTGCGCCGTCGCTGAACCGCTCGGCGCGGGGGTACTGGTGCCGGTGGCCGGTTACTTGACGACCACGGCGGCGGCCAGCTTCGACAGCGGCTCGCCCAGCGAGTTCACCGCGTCGGAGAAGGTCTTGCGCTCGGCCTCGGCGACCTTGTCGTAGGGGGTGAAGGTGCCGTCGGCCTGCTTGTACTTGGCGAGCAGGGCGTTGATGGCGGCGAACTCGGAGTCGAGGGTCTTGGACAGCTCCGGGTCCTTCTCGGCGGCGACCGGCTTCAGCAGCTCGTAGGCCTTCTGCGCACCCTCGACGTTGGCCTGGAAGTCGGCCAGGTCGGTGTGGCTGTAGCGGTCCTCCTCGCCGGTGATCTTGTTGGTGGCGACCTCGTCCAGCAGCTCCTTGGCGCCGTTGGCCATGCTGGTCGCGGTGATCTCGGCGGAGGGGATCTTCTTCTGCCAGTCCTTGAGGTCGTTGACCAGCTGGTCGGCGAGCTTCTTCTCGTCGTCGCCGATCTTGGCGTCGGCCCACAGGGCCTTCTCCAGCCGGTGCCAGCCGGTCCATTCCTGGCCCTGCTCCAGCTTGTCCTCGCGGGTGTCGGTCTTGGGGTCGACGTCGCCGAAGCTCTCGGCGACCGGTTCAGTGCGCTCCCAGCCGGTGCGCGAGGGGGCGTACAGCGACTTGGCCTTCTCCAGGTCGCCGCCCTTGATCGCGGCGGCGAAGGCCTCGACGGCCGGGATGGTCGCGTCGGCCTGCTCCTGGGCGTACTTGCGGTAGGCGTCGACGGCGGTGGCCAGGCGCGGATCGGCCGCGGCGGAGCTGCCGCCCTCGCCGGTCACGGTGATCTTCTGCCGGATGCCGTCGCCGACCATGCCGGGCTTGCAGGCGATCTCGTACGAGCCGGCCTTGATCTCGGCGTTGATGGTGGCCTTGGTGCCCGGGCCTATGTTCTCGCGCTCGGTGACGATCTTGTCGCCCGCGCCGTAGACGTAGACCTCGGTGGTCTTGGAGCCCTTGTTGCTGATGTCCAGCACCACGTGACCGGCCGGGAAGCCGGTCTTGGAGACCTCGCAGGCGGTGTCGGTTGCGTTCACCTTGACGGCGTCCGAGCCGCCCGCCTTGTCGTCCTTCTTGGACGCGCAGCCGGCCAGGGTGGCGGTCGCCACGGCGAGGGTGAGCAGCGCGGCTGCGGTGGAACGGCGACGGGCGGGCATGGGGGCTCCAACGGAAAAGGGCATGGGGGTGCCAAGTCGTGGTAAAGCGCCGACCAGGTCGACGCCTCCGCATTTAGCTAAGGCATACCTTACGTAAGAACCCTTTACCGTCGATACCCACCCCCCTCGAACCCGGCTCGAACCGCCGTCCCGGTCGTTGCCCCAACCGTTGCGGCCCGGGCACGCGAGGGATCCCGAGGGCCCGCGACTACCGCCCGGGCGCGCGGCGGGCGGCGGCGCGGGCCGTTGCGGTGCCACTCCGGCTCGATGGTGCTGGCGTGACCGGTGAGCACCACCTCGCGCACGGTCAGCGGAGAGCGCAGCGGGTGGCGCGGGTTGACGTGCCCGAGGTGGGCGCGCAGCTCCCGGATGTCCACCCGGCCGCGCCGGCGGCCGAGCACGTCCACCGTGCCCCGGGTGGGGTGGGAGACCGCGCCGAGCAGGGCGAGCAGGGTGGACTTGCCCGCGCCGTTGGGGCCGAGCAGTGCCCAGTGCTCGGCGGGCTGGATCTCCAGGGCGATCCCGCGCAGCAGGTGGCGGCCGTCGCGTACGACGTCCACGTCCTGGGTGCGCAGCAGCGGGCCGTACGAACTCATGGGAGGTCTCCGATCGCGGGCCGGGCAGGGTGCGGGCGGGACGCGCCGCACCGGACCGGTCGGCGCCGACCGTCCGTGTGCACCGTACAACCGCCGACCGAAGCGGACTCCGGCCGTCCGAGGGGTGGACTCATCAAAACCCTGTTGCACGAGGGGAGTTGGGAGGAGGATTGTGCCTTTCCTAGGGGGACGAGGGGGAGGATCGATGACCGCGGAATCGATGACCACGGACGGGGAACGCACCACCACCACGCTGCACGAGCTGGTCGAGCGGCAGGCCCGCCGGGCGCCGGAGGCGGTGGCGGTGCGCTGCGGCGACGACGAGCTGACGTACGGGGAGCTGGATGCGCGGGCCGACCGGCTGGCCGCCCACCTGGCGGGGCGCGGACTGGCCCCGGGTGGCCGGGCGGCGGTCGCGCTGGGCCGGGGCACCGGGGTGTACGTCGCGCTGCTGGCGGTGCTCAAGGCCGGCGCGGCGTTCGTGCCGCTGGAGCCGACCGCGCCCGACGCGCTGCTGCGGCACGTGCTGAGCGACGCGTCGCCCGACCTGGTGGTGACCGAGGCGCGCCACCGGGTGCGGCTGGCGGACGCGGGCGGGGCGCGGCTGGTCTGCATCGACGAACTCACCCTGACCCAGCGGGAGTTCGTTCGTCCCGAGATCTCCCCGGGCGACGTCGCCGGTGTCTTCTACACCTCCGGCTCCACCGGCCTGCCCACCGGCGCCCTGGTCGAGCACCGCAACCTGCTGGCCGCGTACGCGGGCTGGCGCGAGGTCTACGGGCTCTCGCCGGAGGACCGGATCCTGCAGACGGCGAGCCTGGAGTTCGACGTCTTCACCGCCGACTGGGTCCGCGCGCTGGGCACCGGCGCGACCCTGGTGGTCACCACGTTCAACCTGACCCTGGACCGCACCGCCGATCTGGCCGCCCTGCCCGCCCTGGTGGCGGAGGAGCGGATCACGGTCATGGAGCTGAACGTCCGCACCGCGCGCCGCCTCACCGCCCTGCTGACCGCGACCAACGGCTCGCTGCCCGGGGTGCGGCTGCTCACCGTGGGCGCCGAGAAGTGGTACCTGGACGAGCAGTTGGGCCTGCAGCGCCTGCTCGGCGAGGGCACCCGGGTGCTGAACGTCTACGGTCTGGCGGAGGCGACCGTGGACAGCACCTACTTCGAGGTTCGCGGCGCGGCCGCCGCCGAGGGCGCCGAGCGGGTCTCGCTGGTCGGCCGTCCCTTCCCCGGCACCCGGGTGTACGTCCTGGGGCCGCACGACACCCCGGTGGCCCCCGGTCGGGTCGGCGAGATCGCGATCGCGGGCGGCGGCCTGAGCCGCGGCTACCTCAACCGGCCGGTGGACACCGCCCGCCGCTTCGTCCGGGCGGACTTCGATCCGGACGGGCGGGTGCTGCTGACCGGTGACCTCGGGCTGCTCCGGGCGGACGGCGTACTGGAGTTCATCGGCCGGGCCTCGACGGTGGTCGGGTCGGTCGGCGCCGACCGGGCGACCTCGGTGGCGACCCGGGTCAAGGCGGCGGCCCGCGCGGAGGGCGCGCTGCGCGCGCACCCGGCGGTGCAGGAGGCGGCCGTGGTCGAGGTGGAGCCGCGGCCCGGGCAGCGGGTGATGGTCGGCTACGCGGTGCCCGTGCAGGGGGCCCCGGAGGCGGCGGGGGTGGACGGCTGGTCGCTCACCCAGTACCTGCTGGCGGAGCTCAAGGGCTTCTCGGTGCCCGCCGCCGTGGTCTCCGTGCCGGAGCTGCCGCGCACCCGGGCCGGGAAGCTGGACCGCTCCAAGCTCCCGCTGCCGGCCCCGCCGGAGCACACCGGGCCGCGCTCCGTGAAGGCGGGCGGCAGCAGAAAGGGCGGCGGCAAGGCCGGGGGCGGCGGGTCGGCGGCGGACGCGACCGGCTGCCTGGCGGGCTTCATCGTGGTGTTCGGCGCGCTCTTCGCCTGGCTCTTCACCCACGTGTTCTTCAAGGGCGCGACGGACCTCTGGGGCGTGCCCGACGCCTACCACTTCTGGTTCTCGCTGCTCTACCTCTGCGAGAACCTGGCCTTCGGCACCGGGGTGGCCTTCCTGCTCCTCGGCTTCCCGTCGATCCTGCGGCAGGGCCGGTCGTACAGGCTGTCCCTGCTCACCCACTTCTCGGTGTTCTGGCTGCTCGCCTCCTGGTGGCCGCAGGACAACCTCTACCGGCTCACCTCCGCCACGGACTGGACCCGCGAGGCCGTGCTGGTCTACGTGTTCAACATCCCGCTGATGCTGGCCGCGGTGGTGGTCGTGACCTTCCTGCTCCGGAAGCCGAAGACCACGAAGAAGTAGCTGTCAGCGCAGCGCCTCGAACATCCCGGTCAGCGCGTGGTTGGCCGCCGTGAGCAGCGCCTGCGCGGCGTCCAGCGCCTCGGCGTCCGGGCCGGCCAGGGCGACGCCGACGGCGGGCTCCGGGTCGTGGCCCGCCGTCGGGATCAGCGGCAGCAACGTGACGCCGAGCCGGGCGCAGCGCGGGCGCAGCCGGTCGAGGTGGTCGTGCAGCGCCTCGGGGGCGAGCCGGGCACCGAGCGGCATCGCGTCGACGGTGCGAACCACGTGGCCCGGGCCGCGCACCCGGTCGAGGCGTTCGCGCAGCATGAAGGCGGCGGCGGGGCCGGTGAGCCGCAGGTTGATCTCGGTGGGGGCGAGCCGGCGCTGCCGGTCGGTGACGAAGTCGACGTCGTACCAGCCGCGGTAACCCTCGGCGGCCAGCCGCTCCCCCACCGCGAGGGCGAAGCCGCGAGCCGTCTCGGCGGCGGCCCGGGGCACCGCGCCGGGGCCGACGGTGACGCCCTGGTAGCGGGTGCCGGCCACGTCCATGGCACCCGCGCCGACCCGGTGGACGGTGCCGTCCGGGCCGACCACGGCGTCGTAGGTGAGGTCGCGCAGCCGGGCGGCCGGGCCCGGGTCGATGAACTGCTCCAGCAGCAATTCGCCCTGGGACGGCAGGAGTTCGGAACGGACCAGGCGGCGCAGCAGGGAGCCGCCACCGCCGGCGGCGAACAGGTCGGCGGGCTCGACCACGATGGTGCCGTAGCCGCCGACGCCGTGCGGGCTCTTCAGCACGGTGGTCAGGCCCCGGGCGGCGCGGGCGGTGAGCCGGCGGGCGGCCCGGCGGCGGCCGTCCGGGCGCTCCTGCTCCGGGACGGTGATCCCCGGGTGTTCGGGCGCGAGGGCCGCGAACAGCTCGTGGGCGGCGGCCTTGGACTCGTACCGGCGGACGGCGGCCAGCTCGGGCCCCTCGTCCTGACCGGCGGTACGGCCCCAACTCACCACTGGGCGGCCGGAGTCGGCGATCCGAGCGGCCAGCAAGGGCCGGTCGGCGAGCGCCTCGGCCATCGTCCGGCCGCCCGCCACCCCGCTGTGCACCTCGACCGGGCCCCAGTCCAACTCCCGGGCCAGCCAGTCGGTCCACTCCCGGTCGACCTCGGCGGGCAGCACCAGCAGCGCCGGTTCCGGGCTGTAGCAGACGGCCAGGCAGGCGTAGTGGTGCGCCTGCCGCAGCCGCCGGGCGCGCTGCGCGGCGTCCATGCCCGGAGCGAAGAACTGCGCGTTGAAGTCCGCGACGTTGCCGATGTGAACCGCCGCCCGCCCGCCGGTCCAGGCCCCCACCCATCCGTCCATGAGCCGAGAGCTTAGGGCTTCACAGCGCCAACAGCCCCGCGTCGGTGGACTTCAGGCCGCACGCGTCCAGGTAGAAGGCGCGCAGCTGTGGCTCGAAGTCGACGTGCAGCCAGGCGCAGCCGGCCGCGCGGGCGCCGTCGGCGGCCTCGGCGACCAGGCGGGTGGCGATGCCCTGCCGCTGGGCGGCCGGTGCGACCACGGTGTCGAGCAGGAAGGCGTGAACTCCGCCGTCCCAGGCGAGGTTGACGAAGCCGACCAGGGCGGCGTCGGCGGCCCGGCGGGCGGTGACCCAGCCGAGGCTGTGCCGTTCCAGCCGGGCGAGCCACCCGCCGGGTTGGACGGGAAGGCCGAAGCCCTCCGCGTGCAGGGCGTCGAGTTCGGGGTCGGTGAGGGCGCCACGCCACTGGTAGTCGGTCGCCGGGTAGTCGATCGTCACGACGGCAGCGTAGACCGCTTACCTCCCGGGTGATCTCTTCGTTGCGGGTCGGCATGGCGTCGGTGAGCGCCTTCCGCCCTACGTGGTGACGAAGACCAAGTGAACGTGCAGGTTGTAGACAAACCGGCGACCGGTTCCGACATCGGGATTGGGATCCCAGCGCGGTGACCCAGGCGAACGCCAGGCTCTCGATTGTGAGTCAAGACACCATGGCCAAGCGGCAGTTCGGGCATCGCGCCCGGCTTGCGCTGTCGCCTTCCAAGGTGTTGAAGGCCGATGACCGAGCGCACGCGGCCCGCACCATGTGGAACCTTCTCCACGCCTGGTGGCAGATGATGCCGAAGGGAGAGCGGACTCTCGCGAACGCGGACGCCACGGTTCGCCGGGCCCGCGAGGACATCGGCTTTCTCGCCGTCCTGCCCGCGCAGGCCGCGCAATCAGTGCTCAAGACGTACTTCCAGGCCTGGAGGAACTGCTGGGACGGCCGCGCCGACGCCCCGAACTTCAAGGGCCGCTTCCGCACGGTGATGTCCGCGGACATCCCGCAGGGCCGGGACCTGAACATCGTCCGCGTGCACCGCCGGTGGGGGCAGGTCAACATTCCCAAGGTGGGCCGTGTCCGGTTCCGGTGGACCAAGGACCTGCCCGTGGGCAGGCACGCGGGCGCGGAGAACCGGATCACCGGGGCCGGCTGGTCAAGGACGCGCTCGGCTGGCACATCGCCTTCCGTGTCCAGACCCTTGAGGGCGAACCCGCACCCCACCAGGGGCCGGACATCGGCGTTGACATGGGCGTCACCGTGCCCATCGCCCTCTCGGGCGGCGAAACGTACGAGCACGGCGAGTGGCTGACCGACAAGGAGAAGGCCAGGCTCCTGCACCTGGAGCAGCGCGCCGCGCAGCGTACGCACCACCGCAAGCCCGGCGAGCCGACCAGCCGCCGACTGCACCACACCTACGACCAGATCGCAGGACTCCGCGCGAAATCCAGGCGCAGGGCCTCGGACTGGCAGCACCAGACGACCACCGCCGCCGGGAGAGCACTTCAAATGACCTCCACGACCGACTACAAGGGCGCCCGCGCCGCCTCGCTCAACGCCGCCCGCGACCTCTACGGCGCCGGCAGCGCCGAGTACGGCGCGGTCGCCGCGGCTCGGAGCGCGGTCGGCGTCAACTGACGCCCCGGGCTCAGCTGTTGAACCCGACGTGGACGTGGTCGTGGTGGGTGTCGTCGGTGAAGAACTGGTTGCCGGCGCCCGCGATCGCCACCGGCCCGCCCACGTTGTAGGAACCGGCGGCCGCCGCGTCCCGCATGAAGGACTCGACCAGCTGCCTGGACGTGGCCGGGTCCACCACCGCCCGGCCGTCGATCCGCCAGACGTCGAAGGCCCGGCCCAGCGGATGGTCGCTGGGCCGGGTCGTCCCGAAGACGTCCAGCGGGTGTCCGCTGCGCACCACGCTCACCGACAGCGTGTACGGGCCGGCCAGCCGCAGCATCGCCTCCAGCGCGCTGTCGTGGACGGCACCGCTGCGCAGGTCGGCCGCCGCCGCGGGCGGCAGCTCGATCCTCGGCTCGGCCAGCACCCGGGCCACCGTCGGGGCCGGCGAGGCGGTCGCCGGGCCCGGCTTCCCCGGGTACAGCGCGGTGACGGCCCAGCGCGACTCGGCCCGGCTCAGCCGCACGTCCACGGTGGTGCCGCCCTCGGTCACCGAGCCGTCGGAGGCCCTTGTCCACTGACGGCAGACCACCAGCACGCTCGCCGAGTCGGCCAGGATCCCGCCGTACTGGGCATCGATCACCTCCAGGGTCGCCTCGGCCGCCGCCGGGGCGAGCGGCCCGGCCTGGTCCGCCAGCCCGGGCGGCAGGCCCAGCGCCGCCACCCGGGCCCGGGCCGCCTCCGCGCCCCGCCCGCCGGGCGGCCAGGCCCCGAGCGCGGCGACCAGCTCGACGGCACGGCGCTTGACGTCGGGCTGGATCTCGCCGGGGCCGGGCTGCCAGAGCGGGGGGTTGGGCGGCGGGGTCGGGGTTGACGTCGGCGCCCCGGACACGCCCGGCGTGGGTGCCGTCGTCGCCGCCGTGCCCGAACTCGCTGCCGGAGCCTGCGGTTTGCCCCCGCTCGCACACCCCGCCACACCCAGCAGCACCAACGCCGCACCCGCCCTCAACACCTCGCGCCGCCCAGTGCCCCGGTCACCGTCTCCGCACGTCATGCGGTCAGTATGCGACCGGAGGCCCGGCCGGGGGCGCCGACATCAGCCCAGACGGCGGATCGGCTCCCCCGCGAGGAACGCCGCGATGTCCTCCACCGCCTCGCCGTAGTACCGCCGGTAGTTGTCCCGTGATACGTACCCGAGGTGCGGGGTTGCGAGCAGCCGGGGCGCGGTGCGCAGCGGGTGGTCGGCAGGCAGCGGCTCGATGTCGAAGACGTCCACCGCGGCGCCCGCGATCCGGCCCTCGGTGAGCGCGGCGAGCAGCGCGTCCTGGTCGACGATCGCCGCCCGGGAGGTGTTGACCAGGTAGGCCTCGGGCTTCATCAGGGCGAGTTCGGCGGCGCCGATCAGCCCCCGGGTGCCTTCGTTCGAGGCGAGGTGGAGGGAGACGAAGTCGCTCTCGCGCAGCAGCTGCTCCTTGTCGGACGCCCGGCGCACGCCGGCCTCGGCCGCCCGCTGGTCCGTCAGGTTCCGACTCCAGGCGACGACGTCCATCCCGAAGGCCAGCCCGACCTTGGCCACCAGCGCGCCGATCCGCCCGAGGCCGAGCACCCCGAGCACCCGTCCGTGCAGGTCGGCGCCGACGGTGCTCTGCCAGGGTCCGGCTTCGCGCAGCGCGGTGTTCTCCTGGACGATGCCCCGGGCCAGGCCGAGCAGCAGCGCCCAGGTCAGTTCGACCGGCGGGGTTCCGGAGCTGGCGGTGCCGCAGACCGTCACGCCGTGTGTCTCGGCGCCCGCGTGGTCGATCACCGAGTTGCGCATGCCGGAGGCGATCAGCAGCTTGAGCTTCGGCAGCCGGGCGAACAGTGAGGCGGGGAAGGGCACGCGCTCGCGCAGGGTGACGATGATGTCGAAGTCGGCGAGCGCTGCGGCGAGTTCGTCCTCCGAGCCGTGGTGCTCGTGGAACGCCGTCACGGCGACCCGATCGGCCACCGGGGACCAGTCGACGATGCTGGAGGCGACGTTCTGGAAATCGTCGAGGACCGCACAGCGAAGTGTCGGAAGTGTCATGACCTCAGCCTCGCAGACGGCTCCCCGGACCCGGCGCGCCGGGTCCGGCGGGGGCCCACCGGTCTGCCAGGGTGGCCCGGGGGCATCGACCGAATCCGGGAGACGCACGATGGCCAGGCTGAGCCTCACCACCTTCCTCACCCTCGACGGCGCCTCGCGCACCCTCACCGACCCGCGGTCGGCGCACACCACGGTGCCCGGCGAGGACGTCCCGGCCGAGGTCGCCCGGTTGCAGGAGCGGCTAGGCGGCGCGCGCGAGCTGCAGATCCTCGGCAGCGGGGCGCTGGCCCGCTCCCTGATGAGCCATGACCTGATCGACGAGTACCACCTGCTGGTCGCGCCGGCGGCGCTGGGCGCGGGGCGTGCGGCTCTTCCCGGAGGACGGCCGGCCGACCGCCTTCGAGCTGGCGCAGTCGCGGATCACCGGCGACTCGGGCACGGCACTGCTGACCTACCGCCCGACCGGCTGTGCGGTCTTCGGCGACTTCACGACCCGGTGGGCCCGGGGGACCCGGGGGGACGCAGGGACCAGCCCGCCTCGGTCCGCTCGATCCAGCGCGGCTCGCCGAGCTTCATGTTCAGAACGGTCATCGGGAATTTCAGCTCGCGGGGGTCGAGGATGGCGCGGAAGACCTTCCACAGGATCACGTCCGGGTCGTGTACCCCTTCGCCCAGCTCGATCAGACCGCGCAGGAGTCTGCTGTCGGCACGGGTCAGCTGGGCCTCATGGCCGTCCGCCGTGGCCACCTGGGTGTCCAGGTCGAGGACGAGCCGGCCGTCGAAGGCGGTCAGCGAACCCTGCGGTTCCAGGACGAGGTTCGCCCAGTCGATCCCGCTCATCTCTGTCCCATCCGATCACCGGGGCCGTCCCGGTCCACGTCCGGCAGCCTAACGGGCGCCGCCGCGCTGCGCCCAGGCCCGGTTCCAACCGACCGGCTCCGCGGGCCGGTTGGTGACGATGCCGTCCACGCCGGCGCCCTCCAGGGCCTTCCAGCGGGCGGGCCGGTCCACCGTCCAGACACTTCGTCGGGTGGTTCAGCCGTTCGGAGTCGGGGAAGCCAGCGGCGCCAACAGCGCCTCCGCCGAGGCCGTCCGGGCGTACAGCACCCAGCGCCCGGCGCGGTGGGCGCTCACCAGGCGCGCGTCGCGCAGCGCCGCCAGGTACTGCGAGACGGCCGAGGGCGACAGGCCCGTTCGCCGGGCCAGTTCGGTGGTCGAGGCCGGGGCGGCCAGCTCGGACAGCAGCAGGGCGCGGGAGCGGCCGAGCACCCCCGCCAGCGCCTCGGTGCCGGGCGTCGGCGCGGCGGCAGCCCAGAGGCCGCCGATCCCGCGCGCCGGGTAGGCGAGCTGCGGCGGGTCCGGCGGAACTGACGGGTGCTGTGGGCCTGACGAGTCCGGCGGGCCTGACAGCTCCAGCCGTCCGAGCCGGGTGTACAGGCCCGGACCGGTGAAGGCCGACGGGATCAGCAGCAGGCCCGGCCCCGCCGTCCGACGCCGCAGCGGGCGGGTGCGGTGGCGCAGCCGCAGGGTGTCCTCCGTCCAGCGCAGCTCCGCGTGCAGGTCGTTCAGCACCCGTGCGGCGCCGTGCTCGGCGGCCTGCCGGGCCCGGTGCAGCACATCCGCGTCCAGCACGGCCCGGATCCTCGCCCAGTACGGCGCGAGCGCCAGCTCCCAGTACGCCTCGACCGCCTCGGTCAGCCGGGCCAGCCCGGATGCCGGATCCGCGTGCAGCGCCCGCAGCCGGGGCCCGAGCCGGCGCTGCTCCTCCGCCAGCCGGTCGAGGTCGCGCCGCACCTGCCCCACCGGGGTGGCCCGGATCGCGGCGAGTTCCTCGGCCAGGGTGGGCGCGGGCCCGGCCGGAGCCGGGTTGACGAAGTCGGGCACATAGCCGGCCGGCGGTACCAGCTCGGCGAGCAGCCCGTACGCCGGGCCGAGCGCCGCCAGCCGCGGCCGCACCTGCTCCGCCCACGGCCGGTGGACGGCGTGCGGGAGGCCGGAGCACAGCAGACGCAGGCTCGGGCCGACCTCCCACATGGGCGAGACCGCGAACCGCATCCGCGCCAGGTCCCCCGCCGTGAACAACAGCTCGGCCGCCAACACCCACCCCCGTGGATTCACACATGCCCGAATCAGTGGCGATCAGGCTAGTGCAGTCACGATCATGACCGGCATGACTTCCGACACCACTGCGACCGCCATCGCCTCGGGCACCTGGACCCTCGGTGACCGCACCGTCCACCGGATCGGCTTCGGCTCGATGCGCCTGCCGCAGACCGGCCCGGCGCTCAGGCCCGACGCCGTACCGCGCGACCGCGAGCAGGCCCTGCGAGTGCTGCGCCGCGCCGTCGAACTGGGCGTCAACCACATCGACACCGCCGCCTTCTACTTCTCCCCGCTGCGTTCCGCCAACGAACTGATCAACCGGGCGCTCGCGCCCTACTCCGACGAGCTCGTGATCGCCACCAAGGTCGGCCCCGCCCGCGGCATCGACGGCGAGTGGACCGAGCACGCCCGCACCCCCGAGCGGCTGCGCGCCCAGGTCGAGCAGAACCTGCGCCAACTCGGCCGTGACCACCTCGACCTGGTCAACCTGCGCATCCTCGGCACCGACTCGGTCGCCGAACGCTTCGGCGCGCTCGCCGAGTTGCGCGAGGCCGGGCTGATCCGCCACCTCGGGCTGTCCAACGTCCACGCACACCAGCTCGCCGAGGCCCAGGCCATCGCCCCCGTGGTCTGCGTCCAGAACCCGTACGGCATCGGCGCCTCGGCCGAACAGGACGCGCTGCTGCGACTCTGCGGCGACCAGGGCATCGCCTTCGTCCCCTTCTACGCCATCGCCGGCGCCGGGCGGCAGGACGGCGCCGGTGAGACCGAACCCGCCCAGATCCAGGCGGTCGCCCGGGCCCACGGAATCAGCGCCGCCCAGGTCCGGATCGCCTGGACCCTGCACCGCGGCCCGCACGTCCTCGCCATCCCCGGCACCGGCGACCTGGCCCACCTCGAGGACAACATCGCCGCCGGCGCCCTCCGACTGACCGCCGAGGAACTCGCCCTGCTGGACGAGGCCCACACCGGCTGACCGGAACCATCACCGCCCCGGCTGCGTCGCTCCGTCACATCACCCTTCCCTGAGGAGCCCCGCAGCATGACCGACACCGCCACCCGCTACCTCTACCTCGCCCGCCACGGCGAGGCCGTCTCGGAGGAGGGCGGCCTCAGCGCCGCCGGCCGCCGCCAGGCCGTCCTCCTCGGCCGCCGGCTGGCCGACCGGCCCATCACCGCGGTGCACCACGGCCCGCTTCCCCGGGCAGCGCAGACCGCACGGCTGATCGGCGAGCAACTGGGCGGTGGGGTGGCGGTGTCGGCCTGCGCGGAGGCGGGGGACTACGTTCCGCACCTGCCGCCGCGCGACGAACTTCCCGAGGGCAGCGCCGAGTTCCTGCTGCGCTTCCTCGCCGACACCACGGCGGAGGAGGCCGCGGAGGGCCGGGCTCTGGCCCGTCGGGCCGTCGCCCGGTTCACCGGCCCAGTGGCGGGAACGGAGGAACGCCACGAACTGGTCGTCACCCACGCCTTCCTGGTCGGCTGGCTGATCCGCCACACCCTCGACGCCCCCACCTGGCGCTGGCTCAGCGTCAACGCAGCCAATGCCGCCCTGACCGTCCTCCGCTTCGCCCCCGGCCGACCGGCATCGGTACTGCTGCTCAACGACCAGGGCCACCTGCCGGAGGAACTGCGCTGGACGGGTTTCCCGCCCGAACTGCGGATCTGAGGGCCCGAGGATCGGGGAGTCCAAGGATCGGAGGGGCGTCGACAAAAATATGCAGACCGGTCTACAGATACGGAAGCGCCGATGCCGCCCACCCCTCCCCCTCTACGCACCCTTGTCCTGGGTGCCACCGGCTTCCTCGGCCGCTGGCTGCTCCTCGAACTCCTCGGCCAGGGCGGGGCCGTGGCCGCCACCGTCCGCGACGCCGGACGCGACACCGCCCTGCGCGCGTGGCTGCGCGAACACGGCGCCGACACGACGGCACTGACCACCGTCACCGCCGACCTCACCCGTCCCGGACTCGACCTGTCCCCGGACGACGACGCCCGCCTCACCGAGGTCCGCGACGTCCACAACCTCGCTGCCCGCTACCGGTTCGGCCTCACCCGCGCCGAGGCCGAACCCACGAACGTCCACGGCGCACTGCACGCACTGTGCTGGTCCGCGACCCGGCCCCGGTTGCGCCGTCTGGTCCACCTGTCCGGTTACCGGGTCGGCCGCGACCCCCGCCCCCGTTACCCGCTCGACCCCGGCACCACCGCCGCCCTCTACACCCGCCTCGGCGCGTACGAGGCGTCCAAACAACTCGGCGACGCCGCCGTCCGCGTCACCGCGCCCCGGCTCGGCGTCCCCCTCACCACCGTCAACCCGAGCAGCGTCATCGGCCACTCGGAGACCGGCGAAGCCGGCCAGTACCTCGGCCTTGCCCAGCTGGTGCGCCAACTCCACCGCGGCCGCCTCCCCCTGCTGCCCGGCACCCGGCGCACCTTCCTGCCCGTCGTCACCGTCGACCACCTCGCCCGGTTCCTCGCCGCGGCCCCCGAACACGACCGAGCCCCCGTCGCGGCCCACACCGTCCTGGATCCCAGCACCCCGCACCTCCCAGACCTGATCGCCCTCCTCGCCACCCACCTCGGCGTCCGCCCACCCCGCGGCCTGATCCCCGTCCCCCTCGTCCGCCGCCTCCCCCGCTCGCTCACGGGAGCCGACCCGGAGACCCTCACGTTCCTTTCCGAGGACCGCTACGACACCACCTCCGCCGACCGTCTGGCCACCGCGGCCGGCCTCGCCCACCCGCCCGTCGTCCCCGCTCTCCAGCGCTGGTCCACCCGCCTCGCCGCCGAGAACTTCGGCCACCACTGGAGCGGCGAATCACCGCCGGCATGAGAATCCGGCGCCGAAACCCGCTTGACCGACCGCGGACGATGAGACGGTGATCACCGAGAAGCGCGCCGTCGAGCTGGTCGAGTCGCTGCTGGCGCAGGAGCGGCTGACCTGGATGTGGCGCGGCCCGATCCCCGACCCGGCCGTGTACCACGTGGAGGAACACGCCCTCGGCTGGGTCGTCTCCTGGAACACGGCCGAGTTCGCCCGTACCCGGGATCTGAAGGACCGCCTCGTCGGCAGCGGCCCCTACCTGGTGGACCGGCAGGACGGGAGCATCCACCACATCCCCGTCACCACCTGGGTCACCGACGGCTGGGAGGCTCTCTACCTCCGCCAGATCAAGGGCATCAGGCCGCCCGACCCCCTGGCGTCGACTGTCCGTGAACTCGCCCGATCCGCCGGGCCCGTCGCCGCAATGGCCCACCTGCGCCGGAGGGCACCACGCCTGAGCCTGCACCAGGCCAGGGCTTACCTCCTCGCCGTGCGGCACGGGGCCGAACCGCCGGAGGAGTTGGCGGACCTGACCGAGGAGGAGGTCAGCTGCCCCCTGCTGCCCATCGAGACCCTCCGGCGGGCCCCGGGCGCAGATGGCGGCTCAGATCGCCGACCAGGGTGATGCGGACCCGCCGCTCCACGAAGCGCCACCGCCCGTCACGGCGCTCGAAGCGGTCGTGGTACCGACCGCCGGCGATGGCTTGCAGCGGCAGCTCGGGCAACGCCTGCAACACGGTCACGTACGAGCGCGAGACCGCGGTACCCGCCTGTTCGTCAGCCTCGATCGCGACATTGGTGACGACGTGCTGGGTGCGTGGCGTACCGTCGGAGTAGACGATCAGCGTCTCCCGAAACATCCGCTCGATCGCCTCCCGCCCGCTCACCGGCTCGCCACTGCCCGTGAAGGTGGCATCGGCGAGAAGGTCGCCGAGCCCCGCGAAATCCCCGTCGTCCACGAGCTCGGCGTACCGCGCGATCAGGTTCTCAATGGCCCGATGGCTCGACGCGGGGTCGAGGGGCGGGCGGGTCGATGCGGTCATGAGCTCCCCCGACGAGATGTGTGAGCTGAAGAACCTTCAGTTTCCCTGAACCCATGGAGCTCCCAGGTCTCCAGGGGCCCGCGCAGCTCGACCGTCCAGCACCGGCATCGGGCAATGTGTGAGAGTTGACTCTCACACATTATGAGAGAATACTCTCACACCATGGAGCACGGGAATCGCCTGGGCGATATCGAGATCACCGACCCGAAGGCCATGCGAGCGTTGGCGCATCCGGTACGGCTTGCGATCCTCGAACGTCTGCAACGGCACGGGTCGGCGACGGCGACGCAGTTGTCACCGGATGTCGGAGCCACCCCGTCCGTGACCAGCTGGCATCTGCGCCACCTGGCGGGCTTCGGGCTGGTCCGCGACGCCGAGGCCGGAACGGATCGCCGGGAGCGGCGGTGGGAGGCCGTGGCACGGGGCTTCCGATTCGCGATGCCACAGGACGAGGAGGGCCAGTCCGCCGCACGGGTGCTGTCCCGGGAGATGTTCGCCCGCTCCGCGGGCCTGCCACATCGGTGGGTGACCGAGACCGAACCCGGACTCGATCAGGAGTGGCGCAAGCACGCGGGGCTGGCGAACACCCGCGTGGTGGTGTCCCCCGAGGAACTCGCGGCCATCGAGGACGCGATCGAAAGCGTCCTCGCGCCCTATGTGACGCGTGACCCGGCGCAGCGGCCGAGCGGGAGCCGTGGCGTCCGGCTGCTGCGCTACGTCCTGCCGGAGGCCGCCGAGGAGCGGACCGGCGACACGACATGAACTCCCCACAGGACACGGCCCCCTCGATACCACTGTGGCGGGATCGGCGCTTCGTCCGCCTCTGGGCCGGGCAGTCGGTGTCGCAGTTCGGCGACCGGATCTCCGAACTGGCGTTACCCCTGATCGCCGTGGCGGCGCTGCACGCCTCGGCCGGCCAGGTCGCATGGCTGACCGCGCTCGCCTGGGCCCCGAATCTCCTCGCCGTCGTGCTGGGCGCCTGGGTCGACCAGCGCGTCCACAAGCGCCGCCTGATGATCCTCGCCGATCTGATCCGCGCGTGCGTACTGCTCACCCTGCCCGTCGCCTACCTGTCGGGCACCGTGACGCTTCTCCAGTTGTATGCCGTGGCGCTGCTGACCGGCACCGCGGCGGTGCTGTTCAACACCGCCTATCCGCCCTTCTTCGCCCACCTCGTGCCACGCTCGTCCTACGTCGACGCGAACAGCAAGCTCAGCGCCAGCCGATCCGCTTCCCACGTCGTCGGCCCTGCCGTGGGCGGTGCCCTCGTTCAGGTCCTGACCGCGCCCGTCGCCGTGATCGCCGATGCCCTGTCCTTCCTGGCCTCGGCCGCTCTGCTCGGGCCGATCCGGGTCGACGAACCAGCCGTCGCCGCCGGGGAGACGGCAGGACCTTCGCTGCTGCGGCGGGCCACAGAGGGGCTGGTTTTCGTCGTTCGTCACCCGGTACTGCGGGCGAGCCTCGGCTGCGCGACGACCCTCAACTTCTTCACCTTCGTGTCAAGCGCCGGCTTGACCGTTCTGTTCGCCGTCCAGGTGCTCGGCCTTTCCGCAGGGGCCGTCGGGCTGGCCTTCGGCATCGGATCAACCGGAGCTCTCGCGGGCGCGGTGATCGCCCCGAGGATCTCGCGACGGATCGGCGTGGGACGCAGCATCGCGGCAGGCGCCGTCCTCTTCCCGGCCCCCATCGCCATCGCCGCCACCGCGAGCGGCCCCACATGGGCCCGCGCAGGGGCCCTGGGCGCTGCGCAGTTCCTCTCCGGAATCGGCGTGATGCTGTTCGATGTCAACCTCAACTCCCTGCAAGCCGCGGTGATACCCGACAGCATGCGCAGTCGCGCGGCCGGCGCCTACAGCACCGTCAACTACGGCATACGCCCCCTCGGCGCCATCGTCGGCGGCATGCTCGCCACCCACCTCGGACTCAGGACCACCCTGATCACGGCCGCCGTCGGAGGAACACTGGCACTGCTCTGGCTGCTCCCCTCACCGATACCGCGCATCCGCTCCCTGGCTCCGGACGATCCACTCGCCGCCGACGGCGACACCGAGGCGGACAGCCGACCGGTGGCTCGCTGACACACAGGTGAGGTTCCCGGCCGACAGCTCAGCGGGCCGTCGTTCGCGGTCCGAGCCTGGACGGCGAGCCCGGGCGTCCCGTCCGATACCTCGTGGCGGACGCCCTCGTTCGGACCCGGCACGAGGAACTCCTCTGCGGCGGCGACGTGTTGGTCCGCGCGCCACCGAAGCTACCGGATCCCCGGAACCGAGGACGGCGAGACTACCGCCCCTGCTCGAAGACCAGCTCCGTCCACCGAACGCCCTCGCGTCCGTGCAGGTCCGGGCGCCCGCCCCGGTGCAGCAGGTGCAGGCCGCGCGCCGCCGCGAGGGCGATGGTGTGTTCGGGCGGTAGGTCGAACATGCGGCGCCCGGACGGGACCGGCCCGTGGCGGAGGGTGAGGGCGAGGCGGCCGCCGGGGGCCAGCAGGCGGGCCAGGGCGTCCATCCCGGGCGGGCATTCGGCCGGCGCGAGGTGCATCCAGACGGCGGTGAGCAGCACGAGGTCGTAGCGCCCGCCTTCGGCGCCCAGCAGGGGGAGTGTGGGCAGCGCGTCCGCCACCCACCGCACGCCCGACCCGGCGTGCAGCCGCTCCCCCACGGCCCGCAGTTCGGGCGTCGGCTCGGCCGCCACCACCCGGTGGCCGAGGGCGGCGAGGGCGGCTGCGTCGCGTCCCGTGCCCGCGCCGATGTCGAGGACGGCGGCGGGCGGGGCCGGGTAGAGGTGCAGCCGCGAGCGGTGGACCTCGGCGAAGGTCACACCCTCGTACTGGACGGCGAGTTGTTCCGCCGCCTCACCGTACCCGGCCGTGCTCGCGGGACTGGTCATGCGCCTGCCTCTCTGCGCTCGCTCATTCGGCCTCCCGGACGACCACCGCGTCGCCGGCCGCCGCCGCGCCCGCGAAGAAGTCCCGCAGTTCACGCAGGTCGCCGACCACCCGGGCCGCCCAGGACTCGGACCAGGGCGTCGGATAGTCGAGCTCCGCGACCGTACGGGCGAGCACGGTGTCCTGCTGGCGCACGAGTTCGCCGAGCGCCGAGTCGCGCAGGAACAGGAAGGCGGCCGCGACCTGCTCGGGGCGCAGCACCGGCATGTCGGTACCGGGTTCCCGGCGCGTGCCGCCGTAGACGGGCAGCCGGGCGGTCGGGTCCGGGTGCAGGCCGTTCTCGGTGAGCGCGAGTTCCATCAGGACGGGCGTCTGCCGGACGCCGAGGGCGAGTCCGGCGGCGGCCAGCCGGTCGTACCGCACGTCGCGGCGGCGGGGCACCAGCTCGCCGAGTTGCTCCGGCGAGCAGGTGTCCACGGCCTGCCCGGGCAGGCGGCACCAGAAGTGATCCACGCTCACCCGGAAAGCGTAGCGAACGGGGGCTCGGCGATCGCTGGCTCAGGCCTCGCCGGGGTGCCAGGCCGGCCATTCCCAGGGGCGGTCGGCCCAGTGCACCTTGACCGGATCGCGCGGGTCGAGGCCGGGGAAGAGCTGGTGGATGCGGGGTTCGAACTCCTCGGGGGCGAGCGGCTCCCAGCCGTGGCCCTCGAAGTGGACGAGGCGGTAGCGGCTGTCGGTCCGGAACTCGGCCACCTCGACCAGGGGTGCGGTCGTGCTGTTGGTCTCCATGACCTCCAGCATGTGGCGCGGTGGCAATCAGCGCCCCTTCAGACCCCTCTTCCGGGTCATGTCCCGGCGTCGGCGCGCTCGTTGAGCACGGAAACGTACGACGGGGGGAACGTTGGAAGGACGAGGACATGACTGGGCAGCCCACCGGAGAGCAGTGGCAGTGGCCGTCGAACGCCTGGCAGCCGCCTCCGGTCCCCGCTCCTCCCCCGCCGGGCGCGCCCTTCACGCCCGCGCCGGAGCCGCCGCCGCGCTGTTCCCGGAAGGTGTGGGCGGCCGCGGCGGGCGGGACGCTCGCGGTGCTGGCCGCCGTCCTGGTGATGTGCGGGCCGGGCTCGGACGACGACGTCCGTGTGGTGGCCCTGCCGGGTGCCTCGCCCTCCACCGCCACCCCGTCGGGCCTGCCACCGGTCTCCCCACCGGCCGCGAAGCCCGCGCCCACCCCCTCGCCCTCGTCCTCGCCCTCGCCCTCGTCCTCATCCTCGCCGCTGCCGTCGCCCGGCCCGGCGATCGCCCAGCTGGGCGGCACGGACGAGCCGACGGCCCAGGCGGCGGCCCCGGCAGCGGCCCCGGAGGCGTCCGACGCCCGGCACCCCACGGCCGGTGCCCACCCGAAGCCCGGCCACACCCCGCGCCCTGGCCCCTCCGCCCGCCCCGGCTCGCCGCCCCCGGGCGCCTCGGCCCCCACCCTCGGCCCGGGCACCATCTGTGACCAGGCCGAACGCATCGGCCGCTGGCCCGCCGGCTCCGAACAGGCCCGGATCTGCCACAGCATCTACGGCTGAGTACCCCGGCCCCTGAGCGGGGGCCGTGACCGGCCACTGGTCGGGTCGCCGGAGCCCGCGACCCGGCGGCCCGGCGGCCCGGCGGCCCGGCGGCCCGGCCGAATCACGGCGCGCCCAGCAGCCCCTTGTCCAGCCGCGGTGCCAGCACCTGCGCCAGGGTGTCGGTGATGTGCCCGGTGTCCCGGTACAGCCACGCCCTCCCGGACCGCCGGGCAGCTCGGCCCGCTGCCCGGGCAGAGCAGCGGGCCGAGGTCCAGGGTCCGGACGCCGTAGCGGGGCGGCCAGGCCGCCGTCCAGCAGTGGGTCCGGCTCGAACGCGGTGTCGCGGGGGAAGAAGCGGGCGTCGGAGCAGCCGTCGGAGGCGGCGAGGCAGGTGGGGATGTCCTTGCCCGGCATCGGCGGGGTGTCGCCGAGGTGGGCGAGCGGGGCGCCGAGGGCCGCCGGCCGGTCCGGGGTGCGGGTCCAGCCGGCCGTCCGTTCCTCCTGGCTGCCGTAGCGGTTGAGGCCCGAGAACATGATCAGCCGGGGCTTGGGGCCTGAGGTGAGGCGGGTGAGGGTGCTCTCGCGCCAGCGGTCGCACTCGTCGCAAGTGCGGCCGAGCACGTTGTTGCGCACGGTGAGGGTTCCGAGCATCAAACGATCGACGAATGATCCCCTTCCCAGCCTCCTCCCCGACCGCTCTCCACCCCTCCTCCCGGCCGCCCTCAGACCGCCTTCAGCTCCTTGGTCAACTGCTCGAAGCGGAGGTCCGGCCGGAGCGGGATGCCGAAGCGCTCGTCCCCGTACGGGAACGGGCTGTAGACACCGGTGCGGCGGAATCCGCGTCGCTCGTACCAGGCGATCAGCTCGCTGCGCTGCTCGACCACCTTCATCTCCAGCAGCCCGACGCCCCACTCCTCCCGGGCCACCCGCTCCGCCTCGGCCAGCACCACCCGGCCGATCCCGCCGCCCTGCAGGGTGGGCCGCACCGAGAACATGCCGAAGTAGGCACGGTCCGCGCGCCGCTCCAGCTGACAGCAAGCGACCAGTTCGCCGTCGCGCTCGACCAGCAGCACCACGCCGTCCGGGTCCTGGACCGCCCCGGTGACGGCCTCGGCGTCGGTGCGCCGCCCGTCCAGCAGGTCCGCCTCGGTGGTCCAGCCGGCCTTGCTGGCCTCGCCCCGGTAGGCGGACTCGACCAGCTCGACCAGCGCCGGGACGTCGGCAACGGTCGCGACACGGAAGACGGGCTCCCCGGCAGGGCCCGTAACGGTCTCGGACATGGCGGTTCCTCTCCACGGAAAAGGCGACTTCCGAGGCATGGTGCCACAGCACTCGCACCGCGCGGACCGGGCACCCGCGCCGGGCCATGGCACCCCGCACCATGTGGCGCGGGTTCAGGATGTGGCCCGGGGTGCCTGGCGCCCCTGGCGGATACCTGGCCACCCTGCTCCCCGTCCGGACCAACCACCGCTCGTACCGGGCCCGTTGGGCCATCGCGCCGCAACCGAGATTGTCTTGAGGGGGACAAATGTGGTGTTCATTGCCGAGACCGGCCTGATGTTCCAACCCCCGTGATCACCCTGCCGGTTCACCTCAGTTGCGCAGCCGACGCAGTTCCTCGCGCTCCGCCGGAACCGGGTGCCTCCTACTGCTGCTCGATGGGCGGGCGGCAGGACCGGCGCAGCCGTTCACGCAGGCGTGCCCGCTCCTGGCCTCCGAGTTCGGCGAAGGACAGCTCGCGCTCCCTGGCCATCGCCGCCACCTCGCGCCACCGTGAGCTCGGTGACGGCTGCGGGGCGGCAACTGGAGATGTGGTTCGACCGCGCCGGACCGGAGAAGATCACCGAACTGCCGCCCGCGCGGCGGACCGACCGCGCCGCGGTCCCGTCCGGACCCCGGGTAGGCCGACGGCCCGGCTCACGCACCGCGACGTGAACCGGGCCGTTCAAGTGGCCGCTCGACAGCCCGTCAGCCGCCGGACATCCGGCGGGCGGGCGGTACTCGCTCGGACCCATCGGTTCGAACAGGCCGATCAGGTCCGATCAGGCCGTACTGATCGGGAGAGGTCCGATCAGTACGCGTTGTGCACCTGCCAGAACGCCCAGGCGGCGTTCGGGCTGCCGTAGACGGTGTTCATGTACTGCAGGGCCCACTTGAGCTGGGTGGCGGGGTTGTTCTGCCAGTCGGAACCGGCCGAGGCCATCTTGTTGCCGGGCAGCGCCTGCGGCAGACCGTAGGCACCCGAGCTCGGGTTGGTGGCGTGGATGTTCCAGCCGCTCTCGTGGCTGATGATCTGGTCGAACGAGGCCAGCTGGTTCGCCGGGACGATCGAGGCGGCAAGCGCCTGCAGCGCGGCCGGGGTGTTGGCGACCGGGGTGGCGGCCAGCGGGCTGGCGGCGGCCGTCTTGGCCGGAGCCGCGGCGGGCGCCGGCGCAGCCGGGGCCTTCGTCGGGGCGGCCGCGCCCAGGGTCAGGTGCTGGCCCGGGTAGATCTTGTTCGGGCCGCCGGTCAGCACGGACTTGTTGAGGTCGTAGAGCTTCCGCCAGCCACCCTGCACGTTGTGCGCGGTGGCGATCTTGGTGAGGGAGTCACCGCTCCGGACGGTGTAGCCGGCGGGCGCCTGCGGGGCGGCGGCCTGGGCCGAGTGCGCCGGGGCGGACTTGACGGGGGCGGCGTTCGCGGCGGTGGCGGCGACCACCGGGATGCCGGCGCCGACGCCGACGACCACGGCGGCCGCGACGATGCGCTTGACGGAACCGGCGGCGAACAGGCTGGGGCGAGCGTTGACGGGCAGCATGAAGTGCGATTCCTCTCACACGCCTGCGAGGTGAGCTGTCGGGTTCGGGCTGGAGTTGCCCGGCCGCGCAGAGACGCGGCTTCACCCCTAGCCCCACCGGAACCAGTCCGGATGAGGCGACTTACCTGTGGGTCCCCCGCCCCTGCCGTGGTGCTTCATTGGTGCACGTGCCCGCCCGATCCGGCGGCAGGATTCGGCGTTCCGGAGAGCGGGGTTCGTTTCGTACGGAGACGAACGAGAAGGACCGTAAACGGCCCGGAGCCATTAGCACAAGCCCTCGTGAGCTGGGTCACGGCCCGACCGGATTGTCCGAATGATCCACAACAGTTCTTGATAACGATACGGTAACGGCCCTATGGGTGCGGGCCGCCGGGCCCGGTGCGGCAGCCACCGCCCGATGGCGCGCCGTGCGGTCGTGGGTTCGGGCCGGCGCGCCCGCCCCGGGGCACGCCGACCTGACCGGTAGTCAACCCGTGTGCGGGCCCGGCATATCGACGCCGCCCGGCGCCTCGGCTGCCGGGTCGCACGGGGTGCGGGTGCAGACGAAGCCGGCCTGGTCCAGGTGGTCGACCGTGCCGTCGGCCCGGCACACCACGCGCAGCGGCTCGCCCGCGCAGTAGCCGGCCAGCCCGGTCCAGGCCCCGTCCGGCTCAGGCTGGAAGCGTGAGGTGCGGGCCGCGCCGCCCAGCGCTGTGAGTTCCAGCACGCGGCCCGCTCACAGGTGCAGCGCGACCGCGTCGGCGCCCCAGCACGAGGGGCCGGTCAGCGCCGACAGCTCCGGGTCGGCATCGGTGCGGGGCCGCCAGGGCTCGGGGATCCGCGGCTCGTGCTCGGCGGTGATCGCGATCAGGTCGCGGGCCACCCGGCCGAGGTTGAGGCCGACCGTGGTGTCGGCGAGCGTGACGGCCGCCACATCGTCCTGCTCATCGAACAAGAGCGAGGCGAGGAAGCCGGGCATCGAGCCGCCGCGGCCGACCAGCAGCCGGCCGTCCACCTGCCGGAGCCGCAGGCCCGGGCCGCAGCCGGCCGACCGGTCGCCGTCCGGCGCGGCGGCCGGTCACGGGTTTTCGCCGGGCCTGCGCGGCCGTGCGGCGCGGGAGGCCGGGGCACGGTGCCACAGCACCCGCACCGCGCAGAGCGGGCACCCGCGCCGGGCAATGGCGCCCCGCGCCATGTGACACGGGTTCAGGGTGTGGCCGCGGACACCTGGCGGCCCTGGCGGGTACCTGGCTACCCTGCTCCCCGACCGGACCAACCGCCGGTCGCACCAGGCCCGTTGGGCCATCGCGCCGCAGGCCGTCCACCGGAACCAGAGGAGTGTCCATGCCCCGCTCTTCCCGCTCCGTCCGCCCCACCGGCACCAGCAGATTCGCCGTACGCCGCAGGCTGCCCCTGGCAGCCGCGCTGGCCGCCGCGACCGCCCTGGTCGCCGGCGTCGCCGCGCCCGCCCACGCGGCCGACCCCGCCCCTCTTGCCCCTGTCGTCGAGGGCCGCACGGCCTTCCACCCCGACCGCGACTTCGCCGGCTCCACCGTCGCCGCCCACGAGGGCCGCTCCGGCACCGCGCCCCTCGCCCCGCTCGCCGTCACCCAGACCCCGGGGCTGGACGTCGCCAGCTACCAGGGCAACGTCGACTGGTCCTCGGCGGCCGTCAACGGCGCCCAGTTCGCCTACATCAAGGCCACCGAGGGCACCAGCTACACCAACCCGTACTTCGCCCAGCAGTACAACGGCTCCTACGGCTCCGGCCTGATCCGCGGCGCCTACCACTTCGCGCTGCCGGGCAACTCCTCCGGCTCCGCCCAGGCCAACTGGTTCGTCGACCACGGCGGCGGCTGGTCCGCCGACGGCCAGACCCTGCCGCCCGCACTGGACATCGAGTACAACCCCTACGGCGCCACCTGCTACGGCCTCAGCCAGAGCGCCATGGTCAGCTGGATCCAGGCCTTCAGCGACACCGTCCACTACCGCACCGGCCGCTACCCCACCATCTACACCACGACCAACTGGTGGTCGAGCTGCACCGGCGACTACGGCGGCTTCGGCGCCACCAACCCCCTGTGGATCGCCCGTTACTCCTCCACCGTCGGCACCCTGCCGAACGGCTGGGGCTACCAGACCTTCTGGCAGTACTCCGACACCGGCACGTTCCCCGGCGACCAGGACCTGTTCAACGGCGCCTCCGACCGCCTGAGCGCACTCGCCCTCGGCTGACGACACGCACTCGGCTGCGGAGGCGCTCGCACTCGGCCGGCGCCGCGTTCTCGGCCGGCCGCGAAGCCGAAGCGGCTCCCCGCACCCCGGTGGGTGCGGGGAGCCGCCCGACGCGACGCTCAGCGCGGGTCGACCAGCTCCGGGGCGAACACCGTGCCCAACGGCTCGGGGCCCACGTACTGCTGGCAGTTGCAGGGCCGCGGCTCGTAGCTCAGCGGGCGGCGGTCGGCGTCCCAGGCGGTGGCCGTCTCGACCACCTCGTGGCAGTGGCCCTGCTTGTCGTGCTTGGCCAGGTGGTGGGTGCAGCCGCAGACCGGCTCCGGCGGACGGTTGGCCGTCTCCAGGGCGAGCTGCCGGCGCTGGGCGGCGTCGAGCAGCTCCAACTTGCGCTCGTGGCGCACCTTCAGGGACCGACGGACCTTCGCGGTGACCGACCCACTGCCGTAGAGCACGGCGGGCACCAACCACCACAGGTTCCACAACGAATCCACTGACGCCCCCCACTGCTACCGATTCCTGGCGCTGATCATACGACTGACCAGCACGAACGGCCGCCGCCGGGGGTCAGCGGATCACCGGCAGCACCGGCGCCGACCCGCGGCCCGCCGCCGCCTCGATGAAGGCCACCGGATCGGCGACCTCCGCCAGCAGGTCCCGGGTGAAGTTCAGCGCCCCCTCGGCGGGCGCCGGACCGCCGACCGCCGCGATCAGGTCGAGCAGGTGGACGGTCGCCTCCATCAGCGCCACCTCGCCCAGCGCCCCCACCGTGACACTGCCGAGCAGCGGGTGCGCCACCACTGTGTCGGGCGGCAGGTCCGCGAGCCCGGCCAGGGCCGCCGGGCCCTCGACGCCGAACCGGGCGATCAGCACGGCCGGTTCGGCCGCCTCGGCCGTCCGCTTGGCCGTCTCGGCGATCTGCCCGGCGGCGGTGTGGGCGATCCCGCCCGGCCGGTTGTACGCCCGCAGGACGCCGGCCCCGCTGCTCACCTCGGCCGGCCCGTCCTGCACGGCCGCGCGCAACCCGGTGAACATCTCCGGCACCGGCGCCACATGGGCGTACAGCTCCCGGACGGTCCAATCGGTCAGCCGGGTGGCCCGGCCCCAGTCCTCGGCGCCCAGCGCCGCGCCGCGCTCCCCCCAGGAAGCCCAGGCTTCCGCCAACAGGTCGCGCACGGGGTCGCTCTGAATACCCATCAGCTCTCCTCGGAACGGTGGCCACCGGAGTTCCCCACGCTACCCGGCAGCGCCGGATGGGCAGCGGCCAGGACGGCACCGCCTCGGGCCCGCTCGCCCGGGCCGTCTTCACCGCCGCCGCCTTCGCGGCCTCCGCCAGCTGGCAACTGCTGCTCGCCTCCGGCGGCGCACTGCTCGGCCGGGCGCTCACCGGTCCCCGCGGCCGCCTGCTCACCGCCCTCGGCTCGGCCGCGCTGGTCGGCTGGCTCGCCGTCCGCCTGCTGCGCGACTGAACCCGTGACCGACCGGACCAGCCCCACGGCGCCGCCGCGGCCAACCACCGTCGACCACCGCCGACCACCGCCACCGCTGATTGCGCTCCGTCACCGACCACGCCCCGGTCGACGCCTGTTTTCGGCTTATTCGTACCTTGTATCCTGGTTCTATATCCGCTGCGCTACCTGCCCATCCGCCCGACCGGCCCAGGCACGGCCGACGGGGTTGGCACCGACCCGGAGGAGCGCGGACATGGTTGAGCGGGACGGCCCCGAGAAGCGGGGGCGCCTGAGTCGGCCGCTGGTGCTCGACGCCGCCGTGGCGCTGGTCGACCGTGAGGGCCTGGCCGCGCTGACCATGCGGAGACTGGCGGCCGAGCTCGGGGTCGAGTCGATGGCCCTGTACCGCTACACCCCGGGCAAGGAGGGACTGCTCGACGGCCTGATCGAGGCCTACTTCGCCGAGGTCAACGCCCGGCTGCGGACCAGCGCCCACACCGACCTCCAGGAGCCCGAGTGGCGCCTGGAACTGCGTCGGATCGCCCGGGCCTTCGCCGCCGCCGCGCACGCCCACCCCGAGATCCTGCCGCTGGTGGCGACCCGCCCGCTCACCGTCCCGATGGCCCGCCGGCCCGCACCGGTGCTCGAACTCACCGAGCACATCCTCTCGGTGCTCGGGCGGGCCGGCTTCGACGACGCCACCACACTGACCGCCTACCGCACCTTCGTCGCCTGGAACCTCGGCTGCACGCTGGTGGACAAGCGCCAGGTCGTCGACAACCCGGACGAGCCGGACCCCCTGCTGCGGCTGGGCCTGCACCGGCTGCCCGCCGCCGAGTACCCCCGGCTGCGCGCCCTGGTGCCCCGCTTCGCCGACTTCGACGACGAGCGCGAGATGCTGGCCGGCCTCGACAGCCTGCTGAACGGGATACCTGAGCCACCCCTTGACGCGTTCTACGGCGACGGCACATCCTGAGGTATACGAGGTACGCGTCGGACATATCCACCCAGATGAACGGCGCCGCTCAGGCCCCGCCCGACGACCGAAGCCCGAAGGCCACTGTCTGAAGGCCACGTACCCGACGGCGCCCGGAAGAAGTCACCATGTCCGCCGTCCCATCCGCACAGCCCAGACCTGACATCCTCCAGCTCCGCGTCACCGCCAAGGACGCGGACACCCTGCGCGCACTGCTGCGCGAAACCCGTTCCGACGTCGGCGGACGCCCGCACGTCGAGGCGGACGGCAGCGTCGGCATCGACGTCTACGCTCCCGAACACCAGATCGCGGCCCTCGAACGCGAGGGCGTGACGGTCACCCGCATCGGTAACGCCAGCGAGGCCGGGCGCGCCGCCCAGGCCGAGGTCGGCACCGGCGACCGGTTCGCCCCCGCCGACGCCGTCCCGCACGGCCTGGCCGAGAAGATCGCAGGCTGAGCCGGGAGACCCGTCATGTCGTACCTGAACATCACCGAGGTCGACTCCGCCGTGACCAGCCTGGCCACCGCCTACCCCGGCCTGTCGCACATCATGACCCTGCCCGAGCCCTCGTCCGAGGGCCGCACTGTCCACGCCCTGCAGATCGGAGCGGCCGCCCCGATCCCCAAGGACTGCGTGATGATGATCGGCGGCGTGCACGCCCGCGAGTGGGGCAGCTGCGAGATCCTCGTCCACTTCGCCGCCGACCTGCTGGAGGCCTTCACGGCCGGCACGGGCCTCGGGTACGGCGGCACCACCTTCACCGCCGACCAGGTGCAGGGGTTGCTCAAGCGGCTGGACATCGTGCTCCTCCCGCTGGTCAACCCGGACGGCCGGCTGTACAGCCAGACCGTCGACTCGATGTGGCGCAAGAACCGCAACCCGGCCAACTCCGGCGGCAGTTCGAATCCGGACTGCATCGGCGTCGACATCAACCGCAACTACGACTTCCTCTTCGACTTCGAACGCGCATTCGCGCCGACCGCCACCCCGCGGGTGTCGACCGACCCGTGTGACCAGCAGGTCTACGAGGGTCCGAGCGCCTTCTCCGAACCCGAGACCCGTAACGTCCGTCAGCTGCTGGGCTGGTTCCCGCGGACCAGGTGGTTCGTCGACGTGCACAGCTACTCCCAGGACGTGCTCTACAACTGGGGCGACGACGAGAACCAGTCGGTGGACCCCGACATGAACTTCCGCAACTCCCGGTACAACGGCAAGCGCGGTCTGCCCGGCGACGAGGCGTACGCCGAGTACATCCCCAAGGACGACGCCGACACCGCCCTCGAACTCGCCAAGGCGTTCTGCCGGGGCGTCCAGGGTGTGCGCGGCATCACCTACAAACCGCTGTCCGGGTTCCACCTCTACCCGACCAGCGGGACCAGCGACGACTACGTCTACTCCCGCCACTTCACCGACCCCGACCGGGACAAGGTGCTCGGCTTCACCGTCGAGTGGGGCCTGAAGTTCTTCCACCCGCCGTGGGCGGAGATGGAGAAGATCATCCTCGACGTGGACGCCGGACTGGTGCAGTTCTGCCTGGCCACCGCCTGAAACACCCACACCCACAAGCCATCGCGCCCGACAGCAGGGCGCCCGCCACGACCGGTCGTGGCGGGCGCCCCAACTACTGTGCTCGTACTGTGCCCGCCTGTGCTCGTACTGTGCTCGCCCCAACTACTGCGCTCACGCGGCCCGGTGGAAGAAGAACGGGTCGAGGGACACCGGCACCGGGGTGACGCTGTCGTCACGGGTCACCACGACGTCGAAGGTGACGACGGAGGGGCCGTCGGCACCGCGGTGGGACCGCGATGGGAGTGCGCGGGGAACACTGTACGCCTACGAGGCACACGTACTTCGTACACGAGTCTCCTCGCACCCTCCGGGGCAGGTCAAGGGCGGATCCGGCCCGGGCCCGGGGTAAACCCGGGTCAGACCCGGGCGCCGAGCATCCGCAGCACCAACTCGCCGTAGCGGCGGCCGAGTTCCTCCGGGCTCTCGGAGGAGCGCTCGGTGTACCAGCGGGAGACGTCGATGCCCAGCGAGGTGACGGCGCGGGCCGCGGTGCGCACCTCCGAGACCTGGAACTCGCCCGCCGTCACGCCCGCCTCGATCAGCGCGCTGACCTCGCGCTCGATGTCCAGGCGCAGCGCCGCGACGACCGCGTAGGCGTCCTCGGGGAGCGCGTGCAGCTCGTAGTTGACCACCCGGCCGACGGTCCGGGCCCGGGCATGCCAGACGGTGAACTGGTCGACCAGGCGCCGCATCCGCTCCGCCGGGCCGCCGTCCCCGGCCGCCGCGGCCCGGACCAGGGCGAGGGTGGCGGCGTGCCCGGCCTGGCTGATCTCGGCGAGCAGGGCGGCCTTGGACTGGTAGTGGATGTACAGCGCGGCCGGGCTCATCCCGGCGGCAGTGGCGATGTCCCGGGTGGTGGTGGCATGGAAGCCGCGCTCCGCGAACGACTCGACGGCCGCCTGGAGCAGCCGGTACGCCGCCTCGGGGCGGGTGTCGGCGCCGGGCAGGGTCGGCCAGAGGTCGGCGATGGGCGTGCTGGTCATGGCGTCATCCTCCCAGAGAACTCGCACAGGCATTCCCGCCGACCGTTCGGCGGGTGGACCGGCAGGCTGCCGCGTCCGCCGACTGTTGACAGGCTCCCGCACCGACACCATGCTGAGCAAGCGCTTAGTCAGCGACCGTCCTCAGGATTCGGGATTCGGGATTCGGGATCCTCGCGCGAAAGGCAGGACCCTCCGTGGTGCACTCCTTCAAGGGCCAGGTGGCCGTCGTCACCGGATCGAGCCGGGGCATAGGCCTCGGCATCGCCCGCGAGCTGGTCGATCGCGGCGCCAAGGTCTGCCTCACCGCCCGCAACCCGGAGCCGCTCGCCGAGGCCGTCCGCGACCTGGGCGGCCCGGACAACGCGATCGCCGTCGCGGGCAAGGCCGACGACCCGGCCCACCAGGAGGAGGCGATCGCCCGCACCCTGGAGGCGTTCGGTCGACTCGACCACCTAGTCAACAACACCGGCATCAACCCGGTCTACGGGCCGACGCTGGAGACCGACGACGCGGCCGCCGCCAAGATCATGGCCGTCAATGTGCTCGGCCCGCTGGCCTGGACCCGCCGGGCGCACGCCGCGTGGATGGGCGAGCACGGCGGCGCGGTCGTCAACGTCGCCTCGATCGCCGGCATCCGCTCCTCCGCCGGGATCGGCATGTACGGCATCAGCAAGGCCGCGCTGATCCGGCTGACCGTCGAGCTCGGCGCCGAGCTGGGCCCGCAGGGCGTCCGGGTCAACGCCGTCGCCCCCGCCGTGGTCAAGACCAAGTTCGCCGAGGCGCTGTACGAGGGCCGGGAGGAGCAGGTCTCCAAGGCCTACCCGCTGGGCCGGCTCGGCGTCCCCGAGGACATCGCGGGCGCGGTCGCCTTCCTGCTCTCGTCCGACGCCGGCTGGATCACCGGCCAGACCCTGGTCGTGGACGGCGGCGTCACCCTCGGCGGTGGCCTGTGACGAATCCGCTCGAAGACCAGGGTGTGGTGGTGACCGGCGCCGGCCGGGGCATCGGCGCCGCCCTGGCCAGGGCCTTCGCCGAGGCCGGTGCCCGGGTGGCGGTCAACGACCTGGACGCCGAGGCCGCCCGCGAGGTCGCCGAGGAGTGCGGCGGCACCGCCCTGCCCGGGGACGCCGCCTCCGCCACCGGCCTGGCCGCCCTGGTCGGCCGGGCCCGCGTCGCGCTCGGCGAGATCGACGTGTGGTGCGCCAACGCGGGCGTCGCCCCGGTCGGCGGCGCCGACGCCTCCGCCGCGTCCTGGGCGAGCGCCTGGGAGGTCAACGTGATGGCGCACGTCCGGGCCGCCGAACTGCTGCTCCCCCGCTGGCTGGAGCGCGGCAACGGCCGCTTCGTGGCCACCGTCTCCGCTGCCGGGCTGCTCACCATGCTCGGCTCGGCCCCGTACGCGGTCAGCAAGCACGGCGCGCTCGCCTTCGCCGAGTGGCTCTCCGCCACCTACCGCCACCGGGGCGTCAAGGTGCACGCACTCTGCCCGCAGGGCGTGCGCACCGACATGCTGACCTCGACCGGCCCGGTCGGCGAGGCGCTGCTCGCGCCGACCGCGCTGGACCCGGAGGACGTCGCCGAGGAGGTGATGGACGCGCTGCGCCACGAGCGCTTCCTGATCCTGCCGCACCCCGAGGTCGCCGAGTACTACCGTGTCCGGGCCACCGAGCCGGAGCGCTGGATCGCCGGGATGAACCGGCTCCAGCAGGGGCTGGAGAGGAGCGAGGCGCTGTGAGGGCCTGGCAGGTGGGTGAGCTCGGCGAGCCGGCCGCGGTGATGCGGCTCGCCGGGGACGTGCCGCGGCCGGTGCCGGGGCCGGACCGGCTGCTGGTCCGGGTCAGGGCGGCGGCGGTGAACTTCCCGGACGCGCTGATGGTGCGCGGGCACTACCAGGTCCGCCCCCCGCTGCCGTTCACGCCCGGCGTGGAGCTGTGCGGCGAGGTCGCGGACGGCGCCCGGCAGGGCGAGCGGGTGATCGGCACCCCGGTACTGCCGCACGGCGCCTTCGCCGAGTACGCGCTGCTGGACGCCGCGGCCGCGTTCCCGGCGCCCGAGGCGCTGGACGACGCCGAGGCGGCCGCACTGCACATCGGCTACCAGACCGCCTGGTTCGCGCTGCACCGCCGGGCGCGGCTGCGGGCCGGGGAGACCCTGCTGGTGCACGCGGCGGCCGGCGGGGTCGGCAGCGCCGCGGTCCAGCTCGGCCGGGCCGCCGGGGCCCGGGTGATCGCCGTGGTCGGCGGCGCGGCGAAGGCGGACACGGCACGCTCGCTGGGCGCCGACCTGGTGGTGGACCGGACGGCCGAGGACTTCGTCGCCGCCGTCAAGCAGGCCACCGGCGGGCGCGGCGCGGACGTGGTCTTCGACCCGGTCGGCGGCGACGCCTACACCGGCTCCGCCAAGTGCGTCGCCTTCGAGGGCCGGATCGTGGTGGTCGGCTTCGCCGCCGGAAAGATCCCGGCGCCGGCCCTCAATCACGCCCTGGTGAAGAACTACTCGATCCTGGGCCTGCACTGGGGTCTCTACAACACCCATGACCCGCGCGCCGTCCGCTCCGCGCACGACGAGCTGACCAAGCTCGCCGAGCAGGGCGTGGTCCGGCCACTGGTCAGCGCCCGGGTGCCGCTGGCGGGCGCCGCGGAGGCCGTCCAGCGGGTCGCCGACGGGCTGAGCACCGGCCGGATCGCCGTCCTCGGCGAGTAGGGCCCGTCGGGTTCAGGCGTTGCGGCGGGCGGACTCGTTCTCCTGGGCCAGCCGCCGCAACGCCAGCAGGGCCGGTTCCATCAGGACGGTCCGCAACAGGGCGCGCTCGGCCTGCTCCAGCGGGTCGGCGTCAGGATCGAGCTGGTCGAGGTCGAGAACGGCGGTCCGCTCGGCCAGCTCGGCGTACCCCCGCAGGGCGCCTCGGGAGACCTCCGCACCGAGCGAGCGCAGGGTCTCCAGGGTCTCGCCGAGCACGGCCCGGGCGGGCGCGCGCTCGGAGACCTCCCAGCCGAGTTCGCCGATCAGGGCGTCCACCTCGGCGGCCCCGGGCGCGGGGGCCGGTTCCGCCTCCTCGTCCACGGGGCGCGCCCCGAGCACCAGGCCGAGCACCTGGTGCCGTTCCTCCGCGTGGGCGGCCACCGCGCCGAGCACCTCGCGGGTGGCGCTCACGCTCAGCCCGCGCACACCGATCAGCGCGCGCACCAGGCGCAGCCGGCGCAGGTGGCTCTCGTCGTACTCGGCCTGGGTGGCCGCGGTGGCGCGGCCGGGCGACAGCAGCCGCTCCCGTAGGTAGTACTTGATGGTCGCGGTCGGGACCCCGCTGCGGCGGCTCAGTTCGGAGATGCGCACTCCCACCCTCTCTTTCGTCCGGCGCCTTCGTCCGGCGCTTTCGTCTGGCTTTTGGATACCAACACTGTCTAACATAGATAGTGCCGCTACCCAATATGGCGCCGCCGGCCCACGAGGAGCTCAGCCATGCCCACGCTGCCCTGGATCACCCCGAACCCCGCCAGCCCCGGCACCGACGCGGTCGTCATGGCCTCCCGCTTCGAGGTCCGGTCGCTGACCGACGTCCCGCGCTTCTTCCTCAAGTCGCTCGCCATCTGGCGCCAGCTGCGTACCGCACCCGGCGCCCTGGGCGCCTCGCTGATCGCCCGGCCGCTCAAGCGGACCTTCTACACCCTGTCCGTATGGGAGAGCCGCGAGGCGCTGAACGCCTTCGCGGCCGCCGAACCCCACCGCAGCGTCATGAGAGGCCTGCGGGCCACCATGACGGAGTCCACCTTCACCTTCTGGGAGGTCCCGACCGAAAAGCTCCCCATCCCCTGGCCGGACGCCCACGCCCGGATCGACGCCCAGCGCACCGCCCAACCGTCCTGACACCGCCGGAAATCCCGCTGCGCGAGGGCGGCGGCTCCTGCCAGGATGCCGGGATGACATCGTTCTCCGCCGCTCGCGACTCATTGGAGGGCCTGGCCCTCGGGGACGGATTCGGGGAGCGCTGGTTCCCCCTCTTCCGGACGCCCCGGGAGGCGTTCGACCAGATCCGGGCCCGGCGCACGCCGCAGGAAGGGCCCTGGCACTGGACCGACGACACCGCGATGGCGCTGTCGGTGTACGGGGTCCTCACCGCCTTCGACGCGGTGCACCAGGAGCGCCTCGCCAAGGCCTTCGGGGCTTCCTACCTGGCCGACCAGGGCCGCGGCTACGGGCACGGCATGCACCTGCTGCTGCCCAAGCTGGCCGAACAGCCCGGGAATTGGCGCACCGAGGCGCACGAGCTGTTCGACGGCCAGGGCAGCCTCGGCAACGGTGCGGCCATGCGGGTGGCACCGCTGGGTGCCTGGTTCTGCGCGGACCTCGACGAGGCGGCGGAGCAGGCTGCGCTGTCCGCCGAGGTCACCCACGCGCACCCTCAGGGCGTGGCCGGGGCGGTCGCCGTCGCCCTGGCGGCGGCCCTCGCCGCCCGCGGCCGCACCGGCCCCGCGCCCGCCGGCACCGAGCTGCTGGCAGCGGTGGCCGACCGCACCCCCGCCGGCGCCGTCCGCGACGGGCTGCACCGCGCCGCCGAGTTGCCCGCGGACACCGAACCCTGGCGGGCCGCCGACCTCCTCGGCAACGGACAGCGCATCACGGCCGGCGATACCGTCCCCTTCGCCCTGTGGTCCGCCGCGCACCACCTGGACAGCCTGACCGACGCGCTGTGGACCACCGCCGAGGGCCTCGGCGACGTGGACACCACCTGTGCCATCACCGGCGGCGTGGTCGCGGCCCGCACCGGACTGGCACGGGTGCCGCAGGTCTGGCTGGCCTGTCGCGAACCGCTACCCGACTGGGTCGCGGAAGCCGCCGCCGAGGTCAGCGCCCCGCGATGACCTCCAGGGCCGGGCGGGGCGGGCGGCCGAGCAGCGCCGCCAGGTCGCCCGGCCCGCCCGGCCCGGCCAGGAAGCCGTGTGCGATCGCCGAGTAGGTGCCCACCACCATCGGCACCTGGAAGTCCGGCGCGTCCGAGGCCGCCACCGCCGCCCGGGCCTCGCCCAGCCGACCCGGGCGGTACTCGGCGCCGAGCACCTCGGCCACCTCCGCGCCGCCCAACGCCCGCTCCCCCACCAGCTCGTACATCCGGCCCGCGTGCGCGGCGGGCGCCAGGGCGACGTTCACCGCCACCTCGGCGAGGTCCGCCCGGGCCACCGCCGCCAGCCGCCCGTCGCCGAGCGGCGCGGTGATCACCCCGTCCGGGCCGGGCGCGGCGATCGCGGCCAGGAGCTCCGCGTAGAGGCCGTTGCGCAGCACCGTCCAGCGCAGCGAGGCGGATTCGCGCAGTCGGCGCTCGGTCCAGCGGTGCGCGAGGGCGTACGGCAGGTGGTCCCCGTCGCCGGAGAGGCTGGTGTAGACGACGTGCTCGACGCCCGCCTTCTCCGCCGCCTCGATCGCCGCACCGTGCCGGGCGACCACCACGTCGTCCTCGGCGGCACCGGCCGAGATCAGCAGCAGGGTCATCACCCCGGCGAAGGCCTCCGCCAGGGTCTCCGGCCGGTCGAAGTCCACTAGCCGGCAAGGGATTTCGGCCGGCACCTGCTCGGGCGTCCGGCTCCCGGCGACGACGCCCGCACGCCCGGCGAGGCGCTCCAGCACGAGGGCGCCGAGCCCTCCGTTGACACCGGTGACGAGCAGCATGGTTCCCCTCCAGGGATGATCGGCCGTTGGCTACGCGACCATCCTCGATAGCCTGGGCGTCAGGCGTAAGGAGGCACTTCCATGTCAGTAGGGCACACCACGGTAACCACCCCCCGTCCCGTCCTCTGGTGCGAGGACGGCGTGGACTGCGGGATCCGCGACCTGCTGAACCGGCTCGGCGACAAGTGGTCGGTGCTGGCCGTGGTCGAACTCGCCCAGGGCGTACGGCGGTTCCGCGAGCTGCAGCGGGCGCTGGCGGGGATCTCCCAGCGGATGCTGACCCTGACGGTGCGTCGGCTGGAGCGCGACGGCCTGGTGTCGCGGACCGTCCACCCGACCGTCCCCCCGCAGGTCGAGTACGAGCTGACGCCGCTCGGGCACAGCCTGACCCACCTGGTGCGGGCGATGGTGGACTGGTCCTACGACCACCACGGCGCGATCGTCGACTCGCGCCGGGCCTGGGACGAGGCCAACCCGGGCTCCGAACTGCGCTAGCAGCGTGACCGGCGAGGCGTCGCGTGGTCAAGCCGATGGTCGAGATGCGTGGACGGTGCTATGGCGACCGGTTCGGCAAGGGCCCGGGGTCGTTCCGATGATGTCGGTGAACGCTGCGACGAAGCCGGGTGGACGCGACCTGGGGCACTCCACTTGATAAACGCCGGATCGCCCATGATGGCCCGTTCGGATGAATGCACCGCACGGCGCCATTAGTTCGCCGACGAGCGATGCTCCAATTGCCATGCACTCGGGCCTGAGCTGTGACACCACACCATGGTCGTGCGCGAACCGCACGACCCGCAGCAAGAACGGAACTGCCTCATGGCAATCGCCATCCGCAAGACGCTCGCCCTCGCCACGCTGGCGCTGACGGCCTCCTTCCTGCCCGCCGGTCAGGCGGGGGCCGCCGACGCCGCCCAGCCGGCCCCGCGCACCCCGGGCCTCTACTGCCTCGCCAACTCCTGGCAGACCCCGAACGTCTCCACGAAGCTGTGCAACTCCGGCGACCCCGGCCAGCACTGGACCGTCTCGGGCGAGCAGATCTCCCTCAGCGACGCGCGGGGCTACTGCCTCGCCAACACCTGGGGCACCCAGAGCGTCTCGGTGAAACCGTGCAACCCCAATGACCCGGGGCAGTACTGGACCGTCTCGGGCGAGGAGATCTCCCTCACCTTCGCCCCGGCCTACTGCCTCGCCAACGCCTGGCAGACCCCGAACGTCAGCACGAAGCCGCGCAACGTCACCGACCCCGGGCAGCACTGGGTGATCTTCAACGACCAGATCAGCCTGGCGCTCGCCTGATACCCCACTGCCGTGCCGCTGCGCGGGAAGTCGGCCGGGCCGACTTCCCGCGCAGAGCCGCGCACGTCCGCCGGTGGTCGCACGGGACACCGGATCTGAGCGGTGAAGCCCGTGTCGGGACTTCCACGTGCCGTCACCGCACGGTTCTCCGTCGGATTTGCCGGACACCATCCGATCGGACCGACTACCCTGCGAACATGTCGCGATACGTGCTGTGTCCGCTTGAGAAGGAGTCCCATGTCATCGCCCTGTGACCCTCGCTACGCCCCCGCCGGCGATGTGAGCGCGGCACTCATGATGATCGACTCCCGACTCAAGGCCGTCAACGACGGCAGAAGTGGGGCGGACCCCGAACAGCGGCGGATGGCCGACCAGTTCGCCGCGTCCATGGGCGCTGCCGGGCTCAGCGAGCTCCTGGACGGTGCGTGCACGCTTATCTACATGCACATGAGCTGGCTGCGGTCGGCGTTCGAGCAGCACGACGAGGACGTCGTCGAGTACGTGGTGCCCACCCTGGTGGCCACGATGCGCATGATGCCCAAGACCTTCCGTCCCGAGGTCATCCCCACCATGGCCGGCCTGCTCATCGCCGCGGGCACCGGTCTGAGCCCGAACCTGTGGCGCGCGCAGTACGGCCCGTGGACCGCCGCCGAGATGAATCCCCTGGAGGCCACGGCCGTCCTGCTCGCGGAACACGTCAACCGGGTGTCGGGCAGCAACGATCCCGGCTTCGCCACGCGCTTGATCGCGGAGGCCTTGTCCGAAGCGGGCCAAGACTGATCCGGCACTTCACGCATGTCCGGCTTGTGTTGTTCCCTGTGGCCATCGGCCGTTCGCCGTCGGACGACGTGTCACGGGGTGGTTTGGACCGGGAAGCCGGTGGGGCGGTTCTGCTCCTTCAGCCAGCCGAGCACCTGGTCGAGGGCCTCGACGGTCTGCTGACGGTCGCCGCCGCCGTCGTGGAACAGGATGGTCGGGCCGAGGCCGATCTCCTTCTTGACCGTGGCGACGATGGCAGCTGTGCCGGGCTTGGTGAAGTCCTTCGAGTCGACGTTCCAACCGAGCGGACGCATGCCGTTCGCGGCGGCGATGCGTCGACTGTCGGGGGTGAACGAGCCACCGGGAGCCCGGTAGTACAGCACCTTGGCGCCGCCGCCCGCGGCCTCCTCGATCATCTTCTTCGCGTCCAGGATCTCTTTCTCCTGGTAGGCGACGGGCTTCTTGTCCATGGACGTGTCGTGGTCCACGGTGTGATCGCAGAGCCGGTGGCCGGCCGCGATGACCTGCTTGACCAGGTCGGGGTGGGCCTTGGCCTGCGGTCCGATCATGCAGAACGTCGCCTTCACGCCGTACCGCTTGAGCACATCAAGGACCTTCGGGGTCCAGACGGGGTCAGGGCCGTCGTCGATGGTGATGTTGACGGCGTTGCCTCCGGCCTCGGAGGCGTGGGCTATGTCGTCCGGTATGTGCTCCTGCTGCGTACCGCCACCGTTGCCCTGGGCGCCGGCCTGGCTGCTGTGGCCGTCGGCGGTCGCGTCCCCCTCATGTGCGGCGTTCCGATGGTGGGCGGAAATCGACCCGGTGACCGTCGGAACCGCCCAGGCGGTCGCCGCCACGGCGACGACCGCCATGGCGACGGCCACCCGCGACCGGTTGCCCGGCTTCCCCGTGCGCGCCTTGAAGTCCATCAACGACCACTCCCCCCGACTACAACTGCATGTTCTCCGAGGTTCATGACGTGAACTGAATCGGGAGGGTTCCCTCAGTTCGACGCGCGTAGCCGATCGGTGGACAGCCCGGGCCACGGCCCGCAGCCAACCTGGCACACCTTCGATTCACCCCGGCGGCGCGCGATCCGGGTCATTGAGCGGCCGTCGCGTGGTCCGCGCCACGCCGTCCGTGGCCCGGGCGGGGACGTGGCACGACCGCGCCTTGGGGTAGAGCCCGCTAGCGCTCGTACACCATCTCCGGGAAGCGCGCCGAGGGCCCGTCCAGCAGGTGGTCGTCGTGGCCGCGCAGCCAGCGGTCGAAGAAGGAGGCGACGTAGCTGCGGGTGGCCAGCTCGGCGCGGTCGGGGCGGACGTCGCCGACGTCCTCGGCCAGCTTCTTCGGGCTGATCGCGCCCTGCCGGGCGAGCTGCGGGAGCAGGGACTGCGCGTCGGTGTAGGACCCGTGCCGGGAGCCCTCCATGGTCAGGTCGGCGTGCCAGCCGCTGCTGTGCTGCCACAGGGCGTCCCAGCCGGGCTGCTGGTGGTAGCTGCCGGAGTCGCCGCTCCGAGTGCCCATCAGCAGGAAGGGGCGGTCCAGGCCGTCCTTCGCGACGCTGGACAGGAAGACACCGGTCCTGCCGTCCGGACCGGGGAAGTGCAGCTGCCCGTCCAGGTTGATCCCGGCCGCGATCCGCGGGTCGTCGTGCATGGTCTGCAGGGCGGTGAAGCCGCCCGCCGAGTGGCCGACCATGCCGATCCGGTCGAGGTCGAGCGAGTCGGCGAGCCCGACCGGCAGGCTCCGGTCACGGCGCAGCCCGGCGAGCCGGTCCAGGACGAAGCGGGTGTCGTCGACGCGGGTCTGCAGCGAGGTGCGCAGCACCGCCGCGATGTCGAGGTCGGGCTTGCCCGTCAGCTCGGGGAAGACGGACGTGGCCAGGTCACCGCCCGGGAACTGGACCTCGGAGGCCTCCCAGGTGTGGTCGACGGTGACGACCACGTAGCCGCGCGAGGCGAGGTCCTCGACCAGGGCGGTGCCCCAGGTGCGCGGGTCGCCGAGGCCGGGCGAGTAGAGCACGACGGGGCGCTTGCCGCCGGGGAGGGCGGGCGCGTCGGCGCGGGCGTGGGTGCGGACGTCGGCCCAGTCGGTGCGGCCCGCTTCGAAACCGTAGTTCGCCCCGCCGACGCTCCCGGCGCTGCCGAAGTGCGCGGCCGCGGCGGGCTCCATGTAGCGGGCACGGTCGCCGCCGGTGGCCGGGCGGGCGGTCGGGTACCAGAAGCTGATCATCAGTTCGCGGGGCTTCCCCGGCTTCAGCGGGTACTCCCGGTCCTCGTCGGTCAGGTGCAACGAGGTGGTGCCGATCGGGTACGGCCCGGTCGGCTGCGGCAGCCACGCCGTGGCCTGCCGCTGGCCGCCGGTGCCCTCGGGTGCCGCCACCGCCCCGGGCGTGCCCGCCACGCCCAGGGCCGCCGTCGCCGCCAGCAGTACCGCCGCCACGGCCCGTCCACGCCTGCCCATCGCTGCCTCCTCGTTCTGATCCGTTGACGAGGGAGACGCTACGGTCGGGGACGGGCCGACGCCGTCATACCGGGGAGCCAACTCACCCATGAGTACCCAGGTATGACATCCGTTGCTGATTTCACAGGCGGATATCAGCAATCCGGGCATGACGGCCCGGAAGGTCCGTCGCGGTGTCACCAGAGTGCGAGTTGCGCTTCGGTGTCCTGAGTACGGTCTCGCGCTTCCTCCTCGCCCCGCCGGCGGGGGAGGGTTGCGCCACCTGCCCGCCCCGCACTCGCCGTGCGGCGGGTGCGGGTGGCGCGGGTCTTCCGGTCGGCTCCACGCGGTTTCGACCCTACGGGTCAATACACCTAGCGGTACTTCTTGAGCTCCCGGCGGGCCAGCGAGCGCTTGTGCACCTCGTCCGGCCCGTCGGCGAGGCGCAGGCTTCGGGCGCCGGCCCAGAGCTGGGCGAGCGGGGTGTCCTGGCTGGTGCCGCCGGCGCCGTGCGCCTGGACGGCCTTGTCGAGGATCCACTCGACGGTGCTCGGGGTGGCGATCTTGATGGCCTGGATCTCGGTGTGGGCACCACGGTTGCCGACGGTGTCCATCAGCCAGGCGGTCTTGAGCACCAGCAGCCGCAACTGCTCGATGCGGACCCGGGATTCCGCGATCCAGTCCTGGATCACGCCCTGGTCGGAGAGCGGACGGCCGAAGGCGACCCGCGCGCCGGTTCGGCGGCACATCAGCTCCAACGCCCGCTCGGCCATGCCGATGGCGCGCATGCAGTGGTGGATCCGGCCGGGCCCGAGCCGGGCCTGGGCGACGGCGAAGCCGGTGCCCTCCTCGCCGATCAGGTTCTCCACCGGCACCCGGACGTCCTCGAAGAGCACCTCGGCGTGGCCGCCGTGGTCGGAGTCGTCGTAGCCGAAGACCGTCATTCCGCGCTTGAAGGTGACGCCCGGGGTGTCGCGCGGCACGAGGATCATGCTCTGCTGGCGGTGCGGTTCGGCGGTGGGGTCGGTCTTGCCCATCACGATGATCAGCTTGCAGTCCGGGTTCATCGCCCCGGTGATGTACCACTTCCGGCCGTTGATCACGTACTCGTCGCCGTCGCGGACGATCCGGGTGGCGACGTTGGTGGCGTCCGAGGAGGCCACCTCCGGCTCGGTCATCGCGAAGGCGGAGCGGATCTCGGCGTCCAGCAGCGGGCGCAGCCAGCGCTCCTTCTGCTCGGCGCTGCCGAACTCGGCGAGCAGCTCCATGTTGCCGGTGTCGGGCGCCGCGCAGTTGAGCGCAGGCGGTGCCAACTGGGGGCTGCGGCCGGTGATTTCGGCCAGTGGGGCGTACTGGAGGTTGGTCAGCCCGGCGCCGTGCTCACCGGGGATGAAGAGGTTCCAGAGGCCCTGCTTGCGGGCCTCGACCTTGAGGTCGGCGATCACCGGCGGGACGGCCCAGGGCTCGCGGGCCGGGTCGGCCAGCTGCTCGGCGAGGACGGCCTCGGCCGGGTAGACGTGCTCGCCCATGAAGGCGAGCAGCCGCTCGCGGAGTTCGTTCGTCCGGGCGTCGTAGGCGAAATCCATCGGTCAGTTCTCCTTGAGGGTGCTCAGGCCGTGTCGGGCGAGGATCGGGGCCATCTCACCGGCCCGCTCGAAGCCGGCGCCGAGGGTGCGGCCCTGCTGGAAGCGGAAGTAGATGCCCTCCGCGACGGCGGCGAGCTTGAACGACGCGAAGGCCACGTACCAGTCCAGGTCCTCGGCCTGTCGGCCGGTCGACTCCGCGTAGAGGGAGACGATTTCGTCGGGCTTCGGGAAGCCCGGGGCGGTCATGGCGGAGGGGATGATGCCGCCGCCGACGCCGGCGAGTTCGGTGTACATCACCAGCAGGCCGATGTCGGTGAGCGGGTCGCCGAGGGTGGACATCTCCCAGTCGAGGACGGCCGTGATGGTGTCCGTGTCGTCGACGAGGACGTTATCGAGGCGGTAGTCGCCGTGCACCAGGGCGGGTGAGGGGGAGGTCGGCAGGCGGTCGGCGAGCAGGGCGTGCAGGCGGTCGAGCTCGGGCAGGTCGCGGCTGCGGGAGGCGGCGAGCTGCTTGGACCAGCGGCGCAGCTGGCGCTCCAGGTAGCCGTCGGGGTGTCCGAAGTCGGCGAGCCCGACTGCGGCCGGGTCGATCCGGTGCAGGGTGGCGAGGGTCTCGACCAGGCTGCGACCGAGCGCTTGGACCCGCTGCTCACCGACCGCAGCCAGGGGGTCACGGTCCCGGTGCGCGACGCCAGCCACGTACTCCATGAGGTACCAGGGCGCGCCGAGCACGTCGTTCTCGTGGTCGATCAGCAGCATCCGGGGAACAGGCACACCGGTGTCACGGAGGGCCGACATCACCCGATACTCGCGCCCCATGTCATGGGCGGTGGCGAGGACGTGCCCGAGCGGGGGGCGACGCAGGACCCAGCGGCTGATGCCGTCGGTGAGGACGTACGTGAGGTTGGAGCGGCCTCCCTCGATGAGGTCGGCCCGCAGCGGGCCCTGGACAGCACCGGGCAGCTCGCGGCCCAGGTGGGTACGGAGGCGAGCCAGATCCAGGCCGGGCGGGTCGGCGGGGGTCTCGGACATCAGGCGACTCCTCGGGTTGGATCCATTGACTAAGCGCTTGCTTAGCATTCAGCCGCAGGAGGCCCCCTGTCAATGCGACGAGCCCCCGGACTCGCTAGTCCAGGGGCTCGTCGGCGGGGTCGTGGATCAGATGTCGCCAAACTCTCCGGCGGCAGTCGCGGCGACGAAGGAGCGCCACGCCTCGATCGGGAAGAGGAGGACTGCCCCCTCAGGGTCCTTGGAATCACGAACGGGCATCACGCCGGGCGCGTCGGGAGCCACCTCGATGCAGTTGCCGCCGTTGCCGCTGTGGCGACTCTTCACCCACTGAGCCCCGGCCAGATCAAGGGGCACCACTGCCACCTCGACACAGTTGCCACCTTGCTGGCTGAAGCTCGACTTCATCCACCGGACGGCAGTCAAGTTGATGTCGGACATTCGGTCCCCTTCCGAGCAGCGCGCATCCATTCGAGAGTCGCCGTCTCGGCCAGCGCTCCCACCTGGAGCCGATCGTAGTGTTTCCTCCAGGTGGCCAGCCTTTCAGTATCCCGCTCAAGATGGCTCCGCCCCTCCGACTCCGAATAGCCCAGGAGGGTCTGATCAGGGAGCGTGAGGAGCACCATCGGCAAGGCGAACGGCCTCTCCTCTCCCAGCTCAAATGGCGCAACTTGAAGGATGACGTTGTTCACCGCGTACAGCGCCTCCAGGTGGGCAAGTTGCGCCCGCATCACCTCACGCCCCCCAATGGGGCGGCGCAGGCAGCTCTCATCGAGCACCGCATGCACGAGCGGAGGCCGGTTTCGCCGGACCAGTTCTTGCCGCGCGAGCAGGAAGGTGACTCGCTCGTCCGCCTGGCTCTGAGTGATCGTGCCCCTTCGAACATCACCGGCCGCAAGCGCCCTTGCATACGCCTCGGTCTGAAACAGTCCCGGAACGACACCCGCCTCGTAGATCCTTATCTCAGTGGCGGCCCGCTCCTGGCTTGCGAACTCCGGGAAGCCTTCCAACAGAGCCGAGTGCTTGGCCTGGAGCCACATGAGGAGCAACGTCCCGCCCGTCTCCAGCACCCGGTCAGCCTCGCGGGCGAACCTCTCGCTCGGCGGGGTCCGACCCGGCGGAGCAAGTTCGGCATAGGAGACGTAGGAGGCGTCGACCCCGACGAGTCTTGCCAACTGGGCTTGCGTAAGCCCCGCTGCCCGTCGCGACCTGCGGAGTTGAATCCCGAAGGGCGCCCATGGACCTGATGTTGGATCAAGCTCCTTGAGGTTCACGAGGCTTCTCCTACTTGCCGTGGAACGACTTCAAGATTCAGATCGCCTTCCGATCGTAAGGCGCAGCAGGCCACCATGGCTACACCCGGTGAGACGCCGGACGCGAAGCGCAACCACGGAGACAGCCATGCCCCCCAACACCCCCACCCAGAACTTCCAGGTCGTGACCTACCTGGCCAAGACCAACTCCCGTTTCCCCGAGCGCGAGTTGCGCCAGTGCGAGGCCTACGCCCAGGCCTTCCGCTGGGACATCTCGCTGATCGTCGTGGACGACGAAGTCGACGCGAAGGGTCCCGAGCACCGGCCCATGCTCCGGGCCGCCCTCCAGCGGCTCCTCGAAAACCGCGCCGGCGCCATCCTCATCCCCAGCAAGGCGACCATCTCCCCCATCGACGGCGAGTTCAACGAGTTCGCCGAGCGCGTCGAGAAGGCCTCCGGCTTCATCCAGGTGGCGACCCGCCGATGACCAGCCGCTACACCGCCGTCCCCGCCGAGGCCCCGCACGGCGCCTCGTACCAGGTCTGGGTCATCCGAGACCGCAGCACCAACCTCCTCGTCAAGGCGCTGCCCCCCGCCCCCGACCCGCTCCGCTTCTACTCCTACGCCCACGCCCAGGCGTGGATCCGCAAGAACGAGCCGCGCAGCACGTTCGAGATCCGCCTCATCGACTCCACCAGCCCGCACTTCCTCCAACTGGAGTGCTGGGGCCTCTGGGATCTCGACAACCAGGAGTACCTGCGCGTACCTGGCTCCTCCAACCGGATCCGCCGCTTCTACACCCGCGCCGGCGCCGAGGCGTTCGAACGGCATCTCAGGCAATCGGCACCGTAGGAGAGTTCACGGCCGCAGATGCAACCATCTCCGCCCCCTCAGTCATCGGTCTAAGTGACCCACTGATCGAACTGTAGGGCTATTTACGGAGGCACGGTGCGGAATGCTCGCGGCATGACCGGTCTGCTGGCGGTGGGGGTCGTAGTGGCCCTCGCCCTGGCCACGGGAGGCCTCGATTCGCAGGGCAGACCCACCGCCGCCGGCACCACTCCCGCGAGCCCCGAACCCAGCCCGACCAACGACGCCCCGACCCCCGCCCCCAGCGCGACGCCGACCTGGGACGGCCAGGTGAAGGTGCTCGGCGACGGTTCCACCTCCTACACCGGGCCGCAGCCGAAGCAGCCCACGCCCGAGAAGCTCAAACCAGGCGAGAAGCCCCCGCAGTTCGTCGTCTTCTCCTGGGACGGCGCGCTGGAGGGCGACGAGCACCTGTTCTCCCGCTTCCGCAAGCTCGGCGTGGAGAACAACGCCCAGATGACCTTCTTCCTCAGCGGCCTCTACACCCTGCCCAAGTCCAAGCGCGCCCTCTACCACCCACCCCAGCACGACGTGGGCGCCGCCTCCATCGACTTCGCCACCGATCCCCACATCAAGGACACCCTGGAGCAACTGCGCCTGGCCTGGCTGGACGGCAACGAGATCGGCACCCACTTCAACGGCCACTTCTGCAAGGCCAAGGGCGGCGGCGAGTGGAGCACCGACGAATGGAAGAGTGAACTCGACCAGTCCATCTCCTTCGTCACCAACTGGAAGACAAACACCGGCTTCAAGGACCTCCCTCCCCTCCCCTTCGACTACACCAAGGAGTTGGTCGGCGGCCGCGCCCCCTGTCTGGAGGGTCAGAAGGCCCTGCTCCCGGCCGAGAAGGCGGCGGGCTTCCGCTACGACGCCAGCTCGCCGGGCGAGTTCCAGGTCTGGCCCGTCAAGAAGGAGGGCATCTGGAACTTCCCGCTGCAGATGCTGCCCTTCCCCGCCAGGTCGACCCAGGGTCTGTCGATGGACTACAACTTCCTCGCCGGCCAGTCCGGGGACAACCTCAACGGCGACCCGAGGAAGTACGACGTCTGGGAGAAGGAGGCCCGGGAGAGCTACCTCGCCGGCTTCGAACGCGTCTACAACGGCAGCCGGGCCCCGCTGTTCATCGGCAACCACTTCGAGAACTGGAACGGCGGCATCTACATGCAGGCCATCGAGGACGTGATGAAGAGCGTCTGCAAGCGGGACGGCGTCCGCTGCGTCTCCTTCCGCCAGGTCGCCGACTGGCTCGACGCCCAGGACCCGAAGGTGCTCGACAAGCTGCGCGCGCTGGACCCGGGGCAGCCGGGTGACTGGTCGCGACTGGTCAAGTGACCTGCTCCGGGCGGCTGCGGGCCCCGCAGCCGCCCGGCTTCCCGCCACTCCTTCAGGAGTGGGCGCCTCCTTGCGGCAAGGGTCCTTCCGGGCTCCCGGTGCACGCCTTCAGCCCGTCACGGACGACCGCGCGGGGCGCGCTTCGCGGACTCCGGGTGGCCGTCCAGGTACTCCAGCATGCGGCAGGTGCCCACCAGAATCGCCGTCAACTCCGACACTTCCAGGTCCCGTCGCACCACACCAGCCTGCTGGGCGCCATCGAGGAGCGCGGTGAGCACCTCACGCAGGGCGCGTCCGGCCTCAGAGGTGGCGGCCCGCACATCGACTCCCGCGTCCGCGAGCGCCGCAGCGAAGGCATTCTTGACCGGAGACTGATCCAGTACCAGGTCGAAGAACGCGAAGAGAGCGTCCGTCGCCCCTGTCTCGGCGAGCAGGCGGCGTCCCTCCTCGGCCAGCCGTTCCAATCGCCGGACGAGCACCGCTTCGAGCAGGGCTTCCTTGGTGGGGAAGTACCGGAACACGGTGGCAATGCCGACCTTCGCCTCCCGGGCGATCTCCGCCGTTGACGCGCCGGTGCCCCGCTCGGTGAAGACCGCCCCAGCGACCTCCAGCAGCCGCGCGCGGTTTCGCCGCGCGTCGGCGCGCAGGGGATTCGTGCCTGTGGCCGGGGGAGCATATAGCCCCGTGACCACGCTGGGATGGCACTGCCGAGCATGCAAAAGGGGGCTGCGGAAACTCCGCAGCCCCCTTTCCTGCCGATCAGAGGATGTTCCGCTCACACCGCACGAGTCACACCACTGGCTGTGTAGGTCCCGAGACGGATGGGGACTGACTGGTCGTGTTGGGGCTGGTCATGGACGAGCCACCCGTGCTCGGACTGGTCGTGTTCGGGCCACCCGTGTTCGGGCTGGTCGTGGACGAGCCGCCCATGCTCGGGCCACCCGTGTTCGGGCTGGTCGTGTTCGGGCTGGTCGTGGACGAGCCGCCCATGCTCGGGCCACCCGTGTTCGGGCTGGTCGTGTTCGGGCTGGTCGTGGACGAGCCGCCCATGCTCGGGCCACCCGTGTTCGGGCTGGTCGTGTTCGGGCTGGTCGTGGACGAGCCACCCGTGTTCGGGCTAGTCGCCGTACCGCACGAACCGCAGCTCGGAGATGGTGTCTTCGCCGGCCCTGAATAGTTCGGGTGCTCGGGAACCGGGTTAGAGGGCACAGCGGGTACGAGCGCACTGCCCAGGAGAGTGTCTATTTCTTCGATGTATGCGTCTTTCGTCCCCTGCAATACCCCTCTTTGATAGACGTAGCTCGGGTCATTGCCTGACACCGCGGGGTACTTCGTAAATGCGCGGCTCATTTGGCCGTGCTTGAAGTCGGCTCTGGCCAACTGCCGGCCGAGTTGCAAGCCGACCAGATAGCCCTCGCTATAGGTATTCGGTTGAGGTGGGTTTGCTTGCTCGACGTACTGGTGGGCGCTTAGCGCGGCCGGAGCAGCATCCGCAAGGGCCGTTCCACCGCTTCCCAGAAGCGTCACAACCCCCATCAGGGCGGCAGCGGTTAGACCGCTCGCCCGCCGCATTCCTGGGTGCCGTATGGGTTTGCCGTTCATTTCAGATACCGTATCCGTTGATCCTTCTACCTTTTCCTCCCTTGCTCACTGACAACGGTAGCCCGGATGCATCGACACCAACAGGGCTGGACGGCCCGCCTGGCATTGAGCCGGATCGGCCGGCGTCTGTGCTTTCGCATAGAAGCAACGCCCATAGTCAATACACCTAGCCGGCCGCCTTCATGTACGAGGTCCAGATCCGCGTCGGCAGTTCGGAGTCCGGGGTGTCCGGGGAAGCCCCGCCGACGCCCTCCAGCGGGAGCAGCTTCATGTCCTTCAGGTCCGCCCGGAAGACCGTGACCGCCGTGGACAACCGCCCGTTGTAGCCGACGGACCACCCCGCCGTACGGTCCACGGTGGTGCCGGGCTTCGCGGCCAGATCTGGGCCGGCCTCGGCCACCGACTTGGCGCTGCCGCCGCGGACCGCGCCCTTGAGCGCCGCATCCACGTCCCCCGCGGCCGCCGTGCTCAGCGCCTGGACGGCGGTCGGCAGCCGCAGCGGGAGCGGCGCGCCGTTGCGGGTGATCTGCAGCACCGAGTAGGGGTCGGTGTGGCTGCCTCGGGCCGCGAAGGCGGCGTAGGCGTCGGCGGCCCTGATCGCGCTGGGGGTGGAGTTGCCGATCCCGAAGGCCGGCACCAGTTCGCCCATGCTGCTCGGCAGCACGCCCAGGTCGGCGGCGGTCTGCTGCACCTTGTCCAGGCCGACGTCCATGGCGAGCTGCATCATCGGCCCGTTGACGGACTGCTCCACCGCGCTCCGCAGGCTCATCGGGCCCCAGTTCCGCTTACCGTCGTTGGCGGTCCTCACGATCTTCCCGTCCCGGCCCCAGTACGGCCCCTCGGGGGTCATCACGTTCACCCCGTTGTCGCCGTTGTAGCTGGTGCCGGGCGTCACCGGGGTACGGTTGCCGCCCCGCTCGCGCTGCACGCCCTGGCTGAGTCCGGCCGCGTACACCAACGGGGTGAAGGCCGAACCGATCGGCACCGTCGAGGTGTTGGCGTTGTTGAAGCCCTGCTTCCGGTAGTCCGGCCCGCCGTAGAGCGCGACGATCCGTCCGTCCAGGGCCACCGAGGCGGCGCCGACCTTCAGCAGCTTGTCGGCCTCGCGGCCGTCGGGGTCGATCCCCTTGGTGGCCTCCTGCACCGCGGCGGCCAGGGCGTCGACCTTCGGCTTCTCGAAGGTGGTGTGGATCTGGTAGCCCCCGAGGTCGAACTGGGCCGGGGTGACGTCGGTGTGGCCCTCCACGTACGTCCTGCCCATGTCCACCAGGTAGCCGACCTGGCCGCCCTGCCCCGCCCCCTTCGGCTGGGGCCGGGGTTCGGGGAACACCGTGTACCCGGCGCGCTCGGCGGCGGACAGCTTGCCGACCTTCACCATCCGGTCCAGGATCCAGGACCACCGTTCCTCGGCCCGCTCGCGGTTGTCCGCGCTGATCGCCGGGTCGTACTGCCCGGCCCCCTTCAACAGGGCTGCCAGGAAGGCCCCTTCGCTCGGGTTCAGCTGCGAGACGTCCTTGCCGTAGTACGCCGCCGCGGCCCGTTCGATGCCGTAGCTGCCGCGCCCGAACCAACTGGTGTTCAGATAGCCGGCCAGGATGTCCTGTTTGCTCATCCTCCGGTCCAGCTTGATCGCGATGACGACCTCGCTGAGTTTGCGGGAGATGTCCTGGTGCTGGTTCAGGTAGATGTTCTTGACGTACTGCTGGGTGATCGTCGAGCCGCCCTGGGTGTCGCCGCCGGAGGCCATCTCGTAGACCGCCCGGCCGATGCCCGTGAGCGAGATCCCCGGGTCCGAGTAGAACGTCTCGTTCTCGGCGGACAGCACCGCCCACCGCACCGACTCCGGCACCTGGTCGAGCGGCACCTCCTGACGGTTGGTCTCGCCGATCCGGGCCATCTCGGTGCCGTCCGCCCAGTAGTAGACATTGTTCTGCTGGGTGGCGAAGGCGTTCAGGTCCTCCGGTACCGCGGTGGTCGCGTAGAACCAGGCGGCCAGCCCGGTCAGCACCACCGTCCCGGCCGCGGTCGCCAGCAGCAGCTGCCGCCAGGACGGAAGCCAGCGGCGGAATCCGCGCCGTCCCCGGCGCGGGTAGTCGATCCGCCGCAGCGGACGCCATCGCCGACGCCCGGGCTTCTCCTCCTCGTCCCCGCCGCCCTGGTGTGCACGCACAGTCCGCTCTCCGATTCGCTGGTGGACAGACCCCCTCGATCAGATAGACGTGCTGGGAGTCCCATCAGGGCAGCACGAACCGGTGTGATCGTGGTCATACCGTCTCCGCCGGCAGTACGCCACACCCACCGTCGACGGCGCCCGGCCCCGCGACCACCGTGCGCGACCGCCAGAATGGGCGGCATGAGGTTGATCCACACGCTGCTCGGCGTGCTCGTCCTGCTGATGGTCGTCGGCAGCATCCTGCGCACCCTGGTCGTCCCGCGCGGGCTCTACTCGGCCCTGGTGTACCGGCTCTGGGCGGTGCTGCGCACCGCGCTGCGGCTCTGGGCCACGCCGTTCCGCGGTGGCTACCACGCGCAGGACCGCGCGCTGACCTGGCTGGCACCGCTGGTGCTGCTCGGCATGCTCACGGTGTGGCTCAGCGGGATGCTGATCGCCTACACGCTGCTGCTGCACGGCACCTCCGACCTCAGCTGGTCGACGGCCATCCGGGAGGCCGGATCCAGCCTCTTCACCCTCGGCTACGCCAGCGGCGAGCGGCTGCAGCTGTCCGCGCTCGACTTCATGGCCGCCGCCAGCGGCCCGCTGGTGATCGCCCTGCAGATCGCGTATCTGCCCACCCTCTACGCCGCCTACCAGCGGCGCGAGACCGAGGTGACGCTGCTGCAGTCCCGGGCCGGCGAGCCCGCCTGGGGCCCGGAGCTGCTGGCCCGCCAGTCCCTGGTGGACACCGAGACGGCGCTCCCCCAGCTCTACCGGGACTGGGAGCGGCTGGCCGCCGACATCGGCGAGAGCCACTCCAACTACCCGGTGCTGCTCTCCTTCCGCTCCCCGCAGCCCAACCGCAGCTGGGTGGTCGGCCTGATCGCGGTGATGGACGCCGCCGCCCTCCACCTCGCCCTCTGCCCGCGCTCGGCCCCGGCCGAGGCCCGGCTGGTGCTCCGGGCCGGCTTCACCGCGATGCGCGACATCGCCCGCTCACTGCGCGTCAACTTCGACCCCGACCCGGACCCGGGCACCTCGATCCGCCTCAGCTACACCGAGTACCTGGGCGCGGTCGCCATGATCACCGCCTCCGGCTTCCCGAGCGAACGTCCGGTCGAGGACGCCTGGCGGCACTTCCACGGCTGGCGAGTCAACTACGAGGCCCTGGCCTACGAACTGGCCCGCCGCAGCGACGCCGTCCCCGCCCTGTGGACCGGCCCGCGCGACTTCCATGCCCCGGTCATCCCCCCGGCCCGCCCCACCGACCGCCGCCCGGACGCGCCCCGGCCCACCCTGCCACCGACCTGACCGGGCCTCACCGACGTCTGCCGGCGGGGTTCCGTGCCGGTCGAAGTGGAGAAGATCGAGAAGATACGGGAGCGGCCTCAGACCGCCACCGGGCCGCCGTCGGCGAGGGAGCGCTCGGCGGCGGCCAGGATCTCCACCACCCGCAGGCCGAAGTCCGCCCCGCAAGGGTGCGGCTCACCGGAGGCGGCGGAGGACCGCAGGGCGTCCAGGGCGCGGTGCAGGGCGGTGGTCGGGCCCTCGCCGCGCTCGGGCAGGTGCGCCACGCCGTGCTCGCCGCGCAGCTCCATGGCGACGCCGCCGCCCGCCATCGGGGCGGTCAGGCTGAGCGCGAGGGTGCTGGAGGCGCCGCCGGCGTGCCGCAGCACCAGGTGGACGGTGTCCAGCCGACCGGCGACCGCCGTGACCTCCGTCGCGTCACCCAGCACCGGCAGCAGGACCGACAGCGCGTGCGGGCCGACGTCCCACAGCGAGCCCTTCTCCCGGCGCCACGGCGAGGCCGCGTACGGGCTGGTGCTGCCCGGGGCGAACACCGAGCCGAGCCAGTCCGAGCGGCCGGTGAACCAGCCCCCCAACTCGGTCTGCCGCTCGATCCACGGGATCTGCTCGCCGCCGAAGCGCACCGTGAAGAACACCACCGAGGCGACCTTGTGCTCGCGCACCGCCTCGGCCACCGCGCGGGCGTCCGGTACGGCGAACGCGACCGGCTTGTCCAGCAGCAGGTGGCAGCCGGCCTCGGCGGCCCGCACCGCCAGGCCGGCCTGGACGGACGGGGGCAGCGCGATGGAGACCGCGTCCACCTCGGCGAGCAGCCGGTCGAGGTCGGCGTACCCGGGCACGCCGTGCGCCGCGCCCAGTGCCTCGGCCGCCTCCGGTCGGCGGCCCCAGACGCCGGTGAACTCCAGCCCGGGGTGCTCCGCCAGCACGGGCGCGTGCACCCGCTCCGCCCAGGTGCCGGTGCCCAGCAGTCCGATCCGCACGATGTCTCCGCTCGCTCTGGTCCTGGGTCCGGTTCAGCCCTGTACGCGGGCCAGCGTGAAGCCGTCGTAGCCCTTGCTGCCGACCGTCTGCACCGAGGTCGCGGTGACCCTCGGCTCGGCCGCGATCAGCTCGTGCAGGGCGCGGGTGGCGACGACCGCCGGGTCGGTGCTGGCGGCGTCGGCGATCGCGCCACCGCGCACCACGTTGTCGACGATGATCAGCGAGCCCGGCCGGGTCAGCTGGAGCGCCCGGCGGAAGTACTCGGGGTTGCTCGGCTTGTCCGCGTCGATGAAGACGAGGTCGAAGGGCTCCTCGCCCTGTTCCACCAGCGCCGCCAGCGAGTCGGCGGCCCGGCCGAGCCGCACCTCGGCGACCTTCTCCAGCCCCGCGCGAGCCAGGTTGCCGCGCGCCACCTCGGCGTGCTTGGGGTCGATCTCCAGGGAGATCAGGGTGCCGTCCGCGGGCAGCGCCCGGGCCAGCCAGATCGCGCTGTAGCCGCCGAGCGTGCCGATCTCCAGGATCCGGCGCGCGCCCCGGGCCAGCGCCAGCAGGTGCAGCAGCTTGCCCTGGTTGGGGGCCACTGCGATCTTCGGCAGCCCGGCCGCGTCGGCGGCGGCGGTCGCGGCCTCCAGTGCCGGGTCGTGCCCGACCAGCTGCTCGGAGAAGTACGTGTCCACGGCGTCCCACGTGGACTGCTGCGTCGGCTGCGTCGGCTGCGTCATCGGGCCCTCCAGTGGTGCGAGTTCGGCAGGTTCCGCCGATGCTACTCCGGGGGCCCGACAGCGCCTGGACGACCACTCGCCACGTTCCGGACGACCGCTCGCCACGTTCCGGACGACCGCTCGCCACGCTCCGGACGACCGCTCGCCACGCTCCGTGCCGGCGTTGCACGGTTACGCCGCTACTCCGCGACGGGAGCCTTGACGCTCTGCGCCGCCTCGGCGGCCTTGGCCGCCTCCTCCGCCTCGATCCTGGCGTGGGTCTTGGCGGCCCGGCGCTTCATCACCCAGGCCGAGGTGGCACCGACCAGGACCGCCGCCGCCAGCCCCGCCCACGAGAACCGGGAGAGCCACGGCTCGATGGCCTTGCCCACCTTGAAGACCAGCAGCGTCGTGCCGCCGGCCCAGATCACGCCGCCCAGCACGTTGGCGATCAGGAACTTCCAGTACGGCATCTTCAGCGCGCCCGCCAGCGGACCGGCGAAGATGCGCAGCAGGGCGATGAAGCGGCCGAAGAACACCGCCCACATGCCCCACTTCTGGAAGGAGCGCTCGGCGGTCGCCAGGTGCGAGGGCCCGAAGTGCTTGGGGAACTTCCGTCCCAGCTTCTCGAAGAGCGGCTTGCCCCCCTTGCGGCCGATCGAGTAGCCGATCGAGTCACCGATGATCGCCCCCGCGACCGCGCAGGCCGCGATCCCCCACGGGCTCACCACACCCTTGACCGCCATCAAGGACGCCGTGACCAGCGCGATCTCACCGGGCAGCGGGATGCCCAGCGATTCGATCCCGATGATCAGGCCGATCAGGGCGTACACCGCGGTCGGCGGGACGCTCTCGATCCAGGCGTCGATGTGCAAGGCCAGTACCTCCGTGGCAGGTCGGGACCGGTCCCGGCCCTCGCAGGAGCCGCATACCGTCCCGGCGGTTGTCCGATGGCGGCACCAGGCCGCTCCCCCAAGTGTCCCCGGGGCGCAGCCTAACGTGCCGGGCGGCCCGTCCCCCCGGCCGATCACCCGTCGTTACGACGTACGCCCCGAGGCCATGGTTCCGGGCTGACCAGCATTTCTTCAAGATTCGGCAAAACGCGGCGCGACCACCGACGGCCACTGCTTGATCCAGCGCGCGAACGGGAGGCAGCAGGGCGCGCACCGGGCCGCGCCCGCCCTCCGGGTACACCTCGCGCACGTCGGTGATCGCCGGGTGCGCCCCGGCCGGCTTGCCGAGCTCGTCGGCGTCCATGCCGAAGGGCATCGGCGGCGCCTGGTGGTACCGGTCCCGCGGCTTGCCCTGGACGGCCCGCGCGGAGGGTCGTCATTCGCGGAGACCGCCTTGGATCGAGGTCGGTTCGGACCGCCCACCCGTCAGGCAGTCGGATCTCAAACGCCGCCCACTCATCAGGCGAACGGCCCCGACACCACGCTTTCAGGTTCGGTGGCAGCGGGGCGGGAATCCGGGAAAAGAAGGGCAGTTCCCCGCTCCACCGGATCACCCGCCCGCCGGGCCGAACCATCCGCACAGAAAGGACAGCGGGCGCCCCGAGGGGGACCTCTTCACAGGCGGCTTCGAATCCCGGGACGGGTCGGGCTCCCTTCGCCGGCCGTCCCGGCCGCCGATCGATCTCCGCCAGTGCGGCAGCTGTTCGCCACGGCGCCTTCGAACAGGAGGGATCCGCGGCCTCCGGCCGCTCCGAGCCCCTTGCCGTGGCTGCGCACGCGAGGCCGGAAATGGCGGGTGGCGATCGTCACACGCCCGCGAAGCGATGTCGCTTTGAGTAATGCGATAGTCTCCGACAGTGATTGGCGCGGCCACGTCATGCGGCACTCCCGCGGCCAGGGAGAAGTCCGCGAAGTAGCCATGGGCGCATCGAGTTCCGGCGTGCACGAAGGTGATGTCGATTCACCTCGTGTGATTTTACGTGGCTTTAATCAGCCGGACCCGCGCGAGAAAGAAAGAGGGTGTCGTGAACAAGACTCGGTTAGAAGCCATCGGGGCCTACCTCCCCGCAACGGTGATGAGCACCCGGGAACTCCTCGACCGCCTGGAGAAGGCTCCGGAGTTCGACCTCGTGAAGATCACCGGGACGACGGAGCGACGGGTGGCGGACGACACCGCGCAGCACCCCGAGAACAGCCTCACGATGGCGGTGTCGGCGGCCCGGGACTGTCTGGGCCGGTCCCGGTACGCACCGGACGAGATCGACGCCGTGATCTCCTGCTCCATCAGCCGCACGGCCGACGGCGGGCGCCTCCAGTTCGAGCCTTCGTTCGCGCACCGCATCGCCAAGGAGCTCGGCGCGGAGCGCGCCGTCCACTTCGACGTCTCCAACGCCTGCGCGGGCATGATGACCGGTGTCCTCCTGCTGGACCGGATGATCCGCGCCGGTACCGTGCGCAACGGCCTGGTGCTGAGCGGGGAGCACATCTCCCCCATCGCCTTCACCGCCGCGCGTGAGATGGAGGACAGCAGGGACCCGCAGTTCGCGTCGATGTCCGTGGGGGACTCCGCCGTCGCGCTGGTGATGGACCGCGCGACGGACGACCGGGACGTGATCCACGACATCGAGCTCATGACGTGCTCGGAGTACTCGCACCTGTGCCTCGGCATGCCCAGTGACGGCACCGGCGGCATGGCCATGTACACCGACAACAAGCAGATGCACGCCGAGGACCGGCTCTCGCTGTGGCCGGCCTTCCACGGGGACAGGCTGGCCGAGCAGGGACGCCGATTCGCCGACGAGGGATACGACTTCGTCATCCACCACCAGGTCGGCACCCGGTTCGTGGACTTCATGAACGCCACGGGCGAGAGCCGCTTCGCCGCACCCATGCCGCCGTCCCTCTCCGTCGTCGACCGGCTGGCCAACACCGCGACCACCTCGCACTACCTGGTGCTGCACCAGGCGCTCGCCGAGGGCCGCATACCCGAGGGGTCGAAGGTGCTGATGGTGCCCGCGGCCTCGGGTGTCGTGACCGGTTTCCTGTCCGCGACCGTCTCCTCCCTGGAGGTGTGACCATGGCCACCGTCATCACCTCGGCCGCGCTCGCCCCGGCCGACGGGTCCGGCAGCTCCATCGGCCACGCGGCCGCCGCCGGCCGCGCCTGCCTGGACCAGGCCGGGCTGTCCGCCGCCGACGTCGACGTCCTCGTCAACGTCGGCGTCTACCGCGACTCCAACATCGTCGAACCGTCCGTCGCCGCGCTCATCCAGAAGAGCATCGGCATCAACCTCGACTACCTCCGCTCCCCCGACCGGCGGGCCGCGTTCTCCTTCGACCTGATGAACGGGGCCTGCGGCGTGCTCAACGCCGTCCAGGCGGCCGACGCCCTGCTCTCGACCGGCGGCGCCCGTCGCGTGATGGTGGTCTGCGCCGACACCCACCCGTCGACGGACCCCTCCCGCGCCGGCACGGCCGCCTTCCCGTACGCGAGCACCGGAGCGGCCCTGCTGCTGGAACACACCGGTGACACACTCGGCTTCGGCCGGGTGCACCACCGGTCCCTGCCCGGCGGGCACGGGGTCAACGGCTACCTGCCGCTGCCCGACGTCGGTGCCGACGGACGGAACAGCATCGTCGTGGACCGCGACGACGACGCCGTGGAGCGCATGCTGGCCCTCGCCGTCGACTCCGTGCGCACCGTGCTGAGCGCCGAGGACGGCGCAGCCACGGCCGAGGACACCGCGCGGGCGCACGTCGCCCTCGACCGCACCCTGCTGGTCACCTCACAGCCGTCACCCGCGTTCGCCGCGCGCCTCGCCAAACGCCTCGGCCTCGCCTCCGACGCCGCCGTCACCGTCGAAGGCGTCCACGGCGACCCGCACACCTCGGCGCTCGTCCACGGATACCGCCAGGCCCTGGACACCGGCCGGCTTGCCGGACACGACCGGGTGCTCTTCCTCGCGGTCGGCGCGGGACTCACCTCCGCGGCCTCGCTCTACCGACTGACCGCCACCGGCGACGGGACGACCCGATGACGCCCGCCCCCTCCCTCCCCCGGGAGCGGCATGCCTCCCCGGCGGAAGTGTTCGCCGGACACGCCGCCCGCACCCCCGGCAGGACCGCGCTCGTCCACCCCGACGCGGAACGCACGGGGCCGGACGGCCGCGCCGCCTACACCACGGTCTGCTACGCCGAACTCGCCACCACCGTCGCGGCCTGCGCCGCCGGCCTGGAAGCGCACGGCATCCGCCGCGGCACCCGCACGGCCCTGCTGGTGCCGCCCGGCGGCGACCTGCTGACGCTGGTCCTCGCCATGATGCACGTGGGAGCCGTGCCGGTCGTGGTGGATCCCGGTATGGGCCTGGACCGCATGCTCGACTGCCTGCGGCGGGTCCACGTGGAGGCCTTCATCGGCGTCCCGAAGGCCCAGGTGCTGCGGCGGCTGCGCCCGCGCGCCTTCGCCGGGGTGCGCAGCTCGGTCACGGTGGGCCGCGCGGACGGCACCGCCCTGCGCAAGCTGATCGCCGCCGGCGCCGGCCGGCCGGTGCCGCCCCCGGCGCAGACCGGCCCGGATGACCTCGCGCTCATCGGCTACACCACCGGCAGCACCGGTCCGGCCAAGCCGGTGGAGGTCACCGTCGGCATGCTGCGCGCGATGGCGCAGGGGACCGAGGAGGGCCACTTCACGGACGACGCGAGGACCACCCTGGTCACCATGCCGCTCATGGGCGTGTTCGACCTGGTGGCCGGGCGCACCGTGGTCATGCCGAGGATGGACATGGCCCGGGTCGGCGCCGCCGACCCGGCGCCGCTCGCCGACGCCATCCGGCGCTTCCGGGTGGACGCGATGTTCGCCTCCCCGGCGCTGCTCGCCCCCTTCGCCTCCCACCTGGCCGCGACCGGGACCCCGGTGCCCTCGCTGCGCCTGGTCATCTCCGGCGGCGCCCCGGTGAGCCCCGCTCTGATGGGCGCACTGCGCGCCGTACTGCCCGACGAGGCACGCGTGTTCAGCACCTACGGGGCGACCGAGGCCCTGCCCGTGGCGCTGTTGGAGAGCCGTGAGGCGCTGGCCGGGCTCGCCGACGGTCCGGCCGCCGGACTCGGTGTCTGCCTGGGCCGCCCGGCGCCGGGCACGGCGGTGCGCACCGTCGCGATCAGCGACGGGCCGGTTCCCCGGTGGGCGCCGGGCCTGGCCGTACCGCCCGGTGAGCCGGGCGAGATCGTGGTGAGTGGGCGGGCCGTCAGCCCCCGCTACTTCCGAACGGCGCAGGCCGACGCCGACCACAAGATCCAGGACGGCGTCACCCGCTGGCACCGTACCGGTGACGTCGGATGGATCGACGAGGCGGGCCGGATCTGGTTCTGCGGACGCAAGAGCCAGCGGGTCCGCACACCCGAAGGCGACCTGCACACGGTGCGCTGCGAGAGCGTCTTCAACGCCCATCCGCGGGTCCGGCGCACCGCCCTGGTCGGCGTCGGGCCGCGCGGGCGGGAGCGGCCGGTGCTGTGCGTGGAGCTGGCGCCGGGCACCGGCCGGGACCAATGGCCGCGCATCTCGGACGAGTTGCGCGCCCTCGGCGCGGACAACCCCATGACGAAGCCGATCTCGGACTTCCTGCCGCACCCGGCGTTCCCGGTGGATGTCCGCCACAACGCCAAGATCCGCCGGGAGCTGCTGGCCGGCTGGGCCGAGGACCGGCTCACCGGGAGCCGGCGCCCCACGGCCGCGGGTCTGGCGCTGCGCGCCGTACCGCTGGCCGGCTGGGCGTACCTGGCCGCCCGGCCGCTGCTGCCCCGGGACCATCCGCTGCTCACCGCGTTGTGGTGGCTCGACGTCTTCCTCAGCGTCGTCGTCCACGCGGCGCAGACACCGGCCGCGCTGCGGGCCGAGCGGGAACGCGCCACCGGGCGCGGGCCGTGGGCCACCGCCGCTCTCACGATGCTCTTCGGGGCGACGTGGTGGCGGACGGCCCGCGGCGGCAGGAAGGGTGTTTCGCCGTGAAGGTCCTGGTGACGGGCGCGTCCGGATTCCTGGGCAGCCACATCGTCGACGCCTGTCTGCGGGCCGGCGACGAGGTCCGCGTGCTGGTGCGCGAGGGGAGCGACCTCAGCCATCTGCGCACCGTGGCGGGCATCGAGTTCGCCTACGGCGACCTGCGGGACCCGGCCTCGCTGAGGGCGGCGGCGGACGGGATCGACGCGGTGCACCACAGCGCCGCCCGGGTCACCGACCGGGGCACCCGGGCCCAGTTCCGCGACGAGAACGTCGACGGCACCCGGCGGCTGATGACGGCGGCCAGGGACGCCGGGGCACGGCGGTTCGTCTTCATCGGCAGTCCCAGCGCGCTGATGGGTGTCCGCGACGGCGACCGGCTCGGCATCGACGAGGGCGAGCCCTACCCGAAGCGCTTCCTCAACCTGTACTCGGAGACCAAGGCCGCCGCGGAACGTCTCGTCCTGGCCGCCGACCGGCCGGACTTCACCACGGTCGCACTGCGGCCGCGCGCCGTGTGGGGCCCGCGCGACCATTCCGGGTTCATGCCGCGTCTGCTGGCGAAGATGATGACCGCGCGCCTGCCCGACCTCTCCGGAGGCAGGCCCGTCCACGCCTCGCTGTGCCACTGCGACAACGCCGCCGAGGCGAGTGTCCGGGCCGCCCGGGCCCAAGGAGTGGGCGGCCGGGCCTACTTCATCGCGGACCCGGAGCCGGTGGAGGTGTGGAGCACCCTGGCCGACCTCGCCGAGCGCTTCGGCGGCACGCCCCCGACCAGGCGGGTCCCCCTCGGACCGCTGCGTGCCGCCGCCTTCGCGGCGGACATGGCGCGCAAGCTGCCCCCGCTCGCCAGGCACACGTCCCCATCCCTGTCCCGCTACTCGCTGGCACTGCTGACCCGGTCGGCCACGTACGACACCTCGGCGGCGCGCCGCGACCTCGGCGCGCCGCTGGTGGACCACGAGACCGGGATGGCCCAACTGGCGGCCTGGATCGACGAGATCGGCGGAGTCGGCGAGTTCATCCGAAAGGTGAAGCCTTGACCGTGCACGACACGACCACCCGGTCCGCTACCGGGTCCGTCGGTGAGGGCGCCCGCGTCTTCCGGCGGCCCGTCTCGCCCACCGAGTGGTCCTACCTCGCCGCCGCCCGGCTCGGCGAGATGATGGTGATCCAGCTCGTGGTCGAAGGCGACGGGGAGATCGCTGCCCGGGCACTGGCCCGCGCCGTGGCACGGGCCTCCCGGTCCTGCCCCGGTTCCCGGGTCGTGCGCCACGGCCGGACGTGGACCGACAGCGGGGTGCCGGCCAGGGTCGTGGTCGTGGACGCCGACTCCTTCGACCGCACCGCGCTGACCGGACTGCCGGAGCTGACCGGCCACTTGGCGCAGGCCGAGGACCGTCCGGCGTGCGAGGTGCTGCTGCTCACCGGGCAGCCGTCCACCGTGGTCTTCCGCGCCGCGCACGCGGTGATGGACCTCAAGGGCCTGCGGACCTGGGCCGCCGAGGTCTTCCGCGCCCTCAGGGGCGAGCCGCCGCAGGACGCCGCGGACACGCTGACGGACTACCGGCTCCTGGCCTCGCTGGGCAGGACCGGACAGCGTCCCCGCCTCGGGCTCGACCAGCGTTCTCCGCTCGGCGGCAGGGCGGGCCCGGCCGCCGTGTGGCGGCGGCGGACCGTGCCCGGCCGGCCCGCGGCGGCGACCGCGAGGGTGTCGGCGGCACTCGCCGAAGCCGTCGGCTCCCCGGCCCGGATCATGGTGCCGGTCGACCTGCGACGGCACGCACGTGCCTCGTCCGCCACGGCGAACCTCACCCTGCCCGTGTTCCTCGACGTGCCGCCCGGCCAGGGGCCGGACGCCGTCCACCGGCGGTTGCTGGCCGCCCTCGCGGACCGGCGGGAGCTGGCGGCCGGCACGGAGGCGTCGCTCGCCGGGCTTCCGCTGCCCGTAGCCGCGGCCCTCGTCCGCGCCTCCAGGGCCGCGGGCCTGGCACGGCAGCGCCACCTCGCCTCGGCGATCGTCTCGCACGCCGGCCGGCTGGACCCCGCGGAGTTCAGCACGGACGGGTTCGCCGCGAGGACGGTCTACGCCCTGCCCGTCCACGCCCCCCTGGTGCCCTTCAGCGTCGTGCTGGTCGAACTGCCCGGCCACACCGAGCTGGTGGTCTCCGCCCGAGGGGCCGCGGACGTGGGTGAGCGCTGCGACGCGCTGGTCGACCGGATCGCCGGGTCGCTCGTGACGGACGCACCGGCGGCGGGTTCCGGGGGGTTGCGGGCAGCAGGTTCGCGGGAGTCGCGGCGACTGCGCGAGCCCGGCGCCGCCGAGCGGCTCCTCGCTCCAGGACCCGACGGGCTGCCGCCGCTGGACACCACGGTCGTCCGGCTGTTCCGCGCGCAGGCCGCCCGCTCCCCGCAGGCCCCCGCGGTGACCGGCGGCGCCGCGCACTGGTCGTACCGCGAATTGGACCGGCGCTCCGACGCCGTCTGCGCCGAACTGCTCGCCAGGGGCGTGCGGCGCGGCGAGGTCGTCGGGGTCATCGCCGACCGCACGGCGTACGGGCTCGCGGGCGTCTGGGGCGTCCTCAAGGCCGGCGCGGCGTTCCTCCCCATCGACGTCCGCAATCCGGCGCGGCGTGTCGCGGAGCTGCTGCGTGACGCACAGGCCCGGTTCTGCCTGGCGGAGACCGCCTGGGCCGACCTCGCCGGGGAGTTCGGCAGTACGACGATCCTCCTGGAGGACGTCGCCGCCGTCGACGGTCCGTTCGACGCGCGGACGCGGGAGGCACTCGCCACCGCCGCGCCGGGCCCGGACGACCTGGCGTACGTCATCTACACCTCGGGGTCCACCGGCCGCCCCAAGGGCGTGCAGGTGGAGCACCGGAGCCTGGTCAACGCCGTCGGCTGGCTGGCCCCGCTCATGCGATGCGACGCGGGGACCCGTGCCGCGTACTCCTTCTCGCCCGGCTTCGACCTGTCGCTGATGCAGATCTTCCCGCCGCTGCTGCACGGCGGAGCGGTCGTGCCGGTGCCCGGCGAGCTCGACCACCTCAAGCTCCGCGACATGTTCTCGGGCCGGCTCGCCAACACCCTGTCGCTCACCCCGACCCATCTCGACCTCGCGGCACGGCTCGGCGTCCGTCCGACGGGCATCCGCGCGCTGCAGCTGGGCGGTGAGAACCTCACCGCGGCCACCGCCCGGCGGGCGCGCGAGGACTTCGGAGCGGACTGTCTCATCGTCAACGCCTACGGCCCCACCGAGGCCACGCTGGCCTGTACGGTCGCCGTCGTCGAGGACGGCATCTCGCGCGGATCGGCGCCGATCGGCGTTCCGGTGCACCGCACCGGGGTGAGCGTGCTGGACGAGCGGCGGCGCGAGGTCCCGGACGGCCGGCCCGGCGAGCTGTACGTCACCGGCGTGCAGCTGGCCCGCGGTTACCTGGGCCGCCCCGACCTCACCGGCGAACGGTTCGTCCTCCTGCCCGACGGCCGCCGCGCCTACCGGACCGGAGACCTGGTGCTGCGGCTGCCCGACGGACAACTGGAGTACGCGGGACGCGTCGACGACCAGGTGAAGATCCGCGGCCACCGGGTGGAACCTGCCGAGGTCGAAGCGGCGCTGACCGGGATGCCGGACATCGCCCAGGCCACCGTGGTCGCCCGCGGCCGGACCGAGGAGGTACGGGCCCTGTGTGCGTTCGTCGTCCTCGCCCAGGGCGTCACCGCCTTCGACGAGGCCGCCGTACGGGCCGAGCTGGCCCGGTCGCTGCCGCCGCACCTGGTGCCCACGGTGGTACGCGTTCTCCCGGCGTTGCCGGAGACCGCCAGCGGCAAGACCGACCGCAAGGCGCTGCCGGATCCCTTCGACACCGCCACGGCGGGTGCGGGCGCCTCACCGGGCGGGGCGGAGCGGCGCGGGGTGAGCTCCGGTGCATGCACCGATCGCGCCGTGACGGCCGTGACCGCGGAGATCTGGTCGCGCGTCCTGCGGTGCGAGGCCACGGGCCTCGACGCCTCGTCCGACTTCCACGCGCTGGGCGGCGATTCGCTCGCCGTGCTGGAGATGCTGTCGGCCCTCGGCGAGGAGCTGCTCGGCGGGTCGGCCGAGCGGCGGCTGCTGGACCGGCTCGGACCGCTGAGCGACGGGCTGACCCTGGGCCGCGTCGTCGCTGCCGTCGACGTCGTGCGGAGCGAGGCGTGATCTTCGTCGGTGAGGGCGCGCTGCTGTGGCGCGCCGTACGGCACACGCTGGACAGCGGGCTGCCGGTGGACCTGGTCTGCGGCCCGGATGCGGACGGCGCCGCAGCGGTGCCGTCCGGGGTCCGCTTCCTCGGCACCGCGGACGTCAACGCGGTCGCGGGCGAGCTGGCGGCGGCCTGCTCGGACGGGCTGGTCTGGTCGGTCAACAACCGGATGATCTTCCGTGCTCCGGTGCTGTCCACCGGGCTGCGTGTCCTCAACGTCCACCACGGCCCCCTCCCGGCCTACCGCGGGATGCCCGAAGTCGCCCTGGTGTACGCCATGCTGGGCGGCGAGCCGGAGTTCGCCGCCACGCTCCACCGCATCGACGAGGGCATCGACACCGGTCCCGTCCTGGCCTCCGAGCCCTATCCGATCGGTGCCGAGGAGCCGTACCACGTGGTGATGCGCCGGGGACTGCAGGTCTGTCACCGGCTCTTCGAGCGGTGCCTGCCACTCGTGGCGGCCGACCCCGACTGGCCCGGCGACCCGGCCCCCTCCCCGGGTGCCTCCCCGCAGGCGCGGAGCGGCGGCTACTTCGGCCGTACGGCACTGGCCCGGCTCCCCCGGTACCGGGAGCACCCGAGGTTCGCCCGCGCCACCGACCTGGGCTTCCTCGCCGCCTACCTCCCCGAGCTCGCGGAAGCCCTGGCGTGACGACCGGCCCCACGACGCGCCGTACAGCCCGGCCGGCCCGGAACTCACCGCCGCCGACCGGGGCACCCCGGTGGTCCGGCTGGACGCCGCCCCGGGCCGCGACGGCCTCGTGGTCCTCGACCGGCCGGCCGGGGCCTGCTGATCCGGCCGACGCCGCGGCGAGGCGTTCCCGGCCCCCGCACTGCGGTGCGGGGGCCGGGCCTTCGTCGGGGGCGGGCGGGCCGTTCGTTCCGACCTGGCGGCTGGTGTCGATCGGCCGGTCCAGGAGCGACGTGGCGACGACGGGGTTGGGGAAGAGCGGAACCGGCCCGTCTTGACACTTGTGCCACTTTCTCTATTGTGGCAGTTGTGCCACTTTTTAGATTCCGGGGCGGCGCCCCGGGCCGTCGCCTGATCCACATCGGCTATGCGGCGGCCGGGGCCTGTTTCGGCTGGCGCTGGGCGTTCGTGGAGCACGGCCCCGCGTGGCAGCGCGCCCTGCACACGCTGGCCCTGATGGCTGTGCTCGCCGCCCTGGCGCAGGCGGCCAGATGGCAGCGCCGTCGCCGCAGGAGCCCGGTCGGACCGTTCCGGCTGCCGCTGCGAAACCTGATCCTGGGCAAGGTGCTGCTGGTCGTCCTGGCGCTCGGCGCCGGGCTCGTCCTCGACCGATGGACGTCGCAGGCCCAACTGATCGTGGGAACGGGCTTGTTCCTGGCGATCGCGCTCGGCGGGCCGGCCCTGCACCGGCGGCATGCCGCCATGCCCGCAGACGTCCCGCCCCTCACGGAAACCACTGGAGGAATCCATGACCGACACCGCCGTCAACCGGGCAGTCCCGAGTGACCTGCCAGGCCTGCCCAGGCAGCGCGGCTGCCCCTTCGATCCGGCACCCGGGTACGCCCGGCTGCGCGAGCAGGCTCCGATCAGCCGGATCTCCTTCCCCGGTGGCGGATCCGGCTGGCTGGCCACCCGGTACGAGGACGTCCGCGCGATACTGGCCGACCCCAGGTTCAGCTCACGACTGAGCACCGCGGCGCCACACGTCCGCCCCGCGCCGACGGCCCTGCCCGAGCAGCCGCTCCCGGGCGCACTGCTGCGCCTGGACGAACCGGAACACGCGCGCTACCGGCGCCCGGTCATGCGGGCGTTCACCGTCAAGCGCGTCCAGCGGCTTCGGCCGCGGATCCAGCAGATCGTCGACGAGCGCCTGGACGCGATGGAACGGGCCGGCGGGCCGGTCGACCTGGTCGCCGAACTCGCCCTGCCGGTCACCTCGTTGGTCATCTGCGAACTGCTCGGCGTCGACTACGACGACCGCGACACCTTCCACGGCCTGGCCGGCCGACTGCTGGCCATCGAATCCTCGCCCGAGCAGGCGCAGCAGGCCAGGGCGGAACTCGCCTCCTTCATCGCCGCCCTGGTCGCCGCCAAGCGCGAGCAGCCGGGCGACGACCTGCTCAGCGCCCTGATCGCCGAGGGGGACGCCGATCCGGACAGCCCGCTGACCGACATCGCGGTCACCGTCCTGGGCTCGCTGCTGCTGATCGCCGGTCACGAGACCACCGCCAACATGATCGCGCTCGGCACCCTGACGCTGCTGGAATCCCCCGACCAGCTCGCCGCCCTCCGCAGTGACCCGGCCCTGGCCGACCGCGCGGTCGAGGAACTGCTGCGCCATCTGACGATCATCCAGTTCGGCCTGGTCCGGGCGGCGGCCGAGGACCTCACCCTCCGCGGCCAGTCGATCAAGGCCGGCGAGTACGTCGTGGCCTCACTGCCCTCGGCCAACCGCGACCCCGGCCTCGGCATCGCGGACCCGGACCGGCTGGACATCACCCGCGACCCCGCCGCCCACGTCGCCTTCGGCTACGGCCCCCACCAGTGCCTGGGCCAGCAACTCGCCCGTGCCGAACTCCAGATCACACTCACCTCGCTGTTCGCCCGCTTCCCGCACCTGCGGCCGGCCGTCCCGGCCGACCAGCTGCCGTTCCGCGACGACATGATCGTCTACGGCCTGCACCAGCTGCCCGTCACCTGGTGAACCACGCCCCGACACCCCAGCAAGGACACCCCATGCGCATCACCCTCGACCAGGACCGCTGCTGCGGCGCGGGCACCTGCGTCATGACCGCTCCCGAGGTCTTCGACCAGCGCGACGACGGCATCGCCATCCTCCTCGACCCCAACCCGCCCACGCAGCTGGCCACTTCGGTCCGAGACGCGGCCGCTCGCTGCCCCGCCGCCGCCATCCGGGTGGAGGCCCGGTGAGCGAGCACACGCCCGTACCCTGCGAGGCCGGCGCATGAACACCGCGCTGCGCCGTGTGATCGTGGTCGGCGCCTCCGCCGCCGGGCTCGCGGCGGCGGAGACACTCCGCCGCGAGGGCTACCACGGCCGACTGACCCTCCTCGGCGAGGAACCCCACCTCCCGTACGACAGACCGCCGTTGTCCAAGCAGATCCTGGCCGGCGACTGGCAGCCGACCGCCTCGGCCCTGCGCGGCCCGGACGACTACGCCCGGCTCGATCTCGACCTACGGCCCGGCCGCCGGGCCGTAGCCCTCGACCCCGACCAGCGCGCTGTCCGACTCGACGACGGCACAAGCCTCGACTACGACGGGCTGATCATCACCACCGGTGTCACGCCCCGCCGACTGCCCACCGGGCACGACCTCGACGGCGTCCACGTCCTGCGCACCCTGGACGACGCCCTGCGCCTGCGCCGACACCTGCTGCGCCGGCCCACGCTCGCCGTCGTCGGCGGCGGGTTCACCGGCGCCGAAGTCGCCGCCACCGCCCGCACCCTCGGTCTGGAGACCACCCTGATCTGCCAGGGCCCCTCCCCCCTCGCCGAACGCCTCGGCCCCCACCTGGGCCGCATGGTGGCCCGGCTCCACACCGACCACGGCGTACGGCTGCGCACCGGCGTCCGCGTCACCTCCCTGATCGGCTCACACGGGCAGGTGACGGGGCTGCAACTGACCGACGACTCCCTGGTGGAGGCCGACGCCGTGGTGGTGGCCATCGGCTCGACACCCGCCACCGACTGGCTGCGCGGCAGCGGCCTGCGGATCGGCGACGGCGTGCTCTGCGACGCCTACTGCCAAGCCGCGCCGGGCGTCTACGCCGCCGGGGACGTCGCTCGCTGGTACCACCCGCGCCTCGGCGGCACCCTGCGGCTGGAGCACCGCACCAACGCCGCCGAGCAGGCCATCGCCGCGGCACGCAACCTGCTCGGCGCCCACGAACCGTACGCACCGCTGCCCTACTTCTGGAGCGACCAGTACGACGCCAGGATCCAGGCGTACGGGACGTGCGCCGCCGACGCGAAGATCGAGGTGGTACACGGCGATCCGGAGGAACGTTCCTTCGTCGCCCTCTACCGCACGCAGGACCGTGTCACCGGCGCGCTCGGCTGGAACAGCCCCCGGGCGCTGCGCTCCCACCTCACGGCCCTCACCCGGCCCGACCCAGCGGCCCAGGCCGGCTGACCAGGGCCCGCCCGGGGCGGGCGCGCAACCGTCACAGGTCCGCGCTCGCCTCGGCCAGCACCGCGAACGCGGTCGGCAGCAGCCGGGCGAAGGCGCCGACCGGCAACTCCTCGGTCCTGCGCCGCTCCCGCACCGTACGAACCACCGCACGCACCGCCGACATCGCCGACATCGCCACCACGGCAGCCCGCAGATCCACATCAGGGCCGGGCGGCAACCGCTCCATGAGCAGCTTGGTGAGCCGGCTCTCCATCTGCACGAAGGCGTACACCAACCGGTCCGTCACCAACGCCTCCGCACCCTCGATCGGGTGGGCCAGCGCGACCAGGGTTGTCTGCGGGGCACTGGCCACCGCCGCCAGTACCGCTTCGCGCAACGCGACCAACGCGGGTTCCTCGGGCGGGCGGCAGGCCAGCTCGTGCACCATCCGGTCGAACGACTCCGCGAGATCCGGCAGCAGCAGGTCCTCCTTGCTGTCGAAGTACCGGAAGAACGTCCGCTGCGACACCCCGGCCGCCTCGACGATCTCCGCGACCGTCGTCTCGGCGAACCCGCGCTCGGCGAACAGCCGCGCGGCCGCGGCACGCAGCGCCTCCCGGGTCTCGGCCTTCTTGCGTTCCCGCAGCCCAGCGAAAGGGGTGCCATCGGATCGAGCCATGCCAGAACAGTACGCGAGATGACCGCCACGCCGGTCGGCACATATGTCCGAAGCCGCACGTCGCAACGGCTGATCAGAGTGTGAACGCACGTGTCTCGCGCACTTCCGCCCCCGGTCGGCCCCGTCCGCTGCCGCCTGCGCGTCCGCCCTCACCCCGGCCCGCTTCACCGGAACCCGACACTTCCGAGCCTGTGCGACACCACGAACGACTCCGCCGCCTCCGTGCCCACCGTCTCCGCCGCGGCCTCCCCGGCGACCCCCGGCCCCTCCCGGACCGACGACCGGGCCGCCTCGGCGCGCGGTGGCGATCCCCCGCTCGGACAGAACGGACTACTCTCGTGCCCGAGGGCCGCCATCAGCCCCGGGCGGGCATCGATTCTCGCGCGGCACGGCACGATCCAGGCGGAATCCCGACACCCGCGGCACGGTCGGCAAGCGTGGGTCGGACACTCCTGGATCCCGGAACCGATCGCTCGGCGCGCAGGACCCGCCACTGCGGGCTGGTGCAGGACGAGGATCTCGGCGTTTCTCGTGGCCGAGGAGCGCCCCAGCGGTGTCGGCGAGTCAAATGGTCAGAGGAGCATCCACTGCTGTGATCCGTCCACGGCGCGCTCCGCCGCCGGTAGGCGACACGCGGCGCAACCGGCCGGGCGCAAGGAGGAAGACCGTGATCGTCGACTGCGCGCACTACCGCGCCGGACGCCGGCAGCACGAGGGCCCGATACCGCTGGAGGAGGCGGCCGCGCGCTGCACGCAGGGCGGATTCGTCCGGCGCGGATTCGTCCGGCTCGGCATGTTCGAACCGACCCCCGAGGAACTGGCCAGGGTACGCGCGAGCTTCGGGCTGCACGAGCTCGCCGTCGAGGACGCCCAGACCTTCCACCTGCGGCCGAAGGCCGAGCAGGAAGACTCCCTGTGGGTACGGGAGACTCTCGACCGGATCAGCCGAGTCTTCGGCGCACGCATCGATCTCGGGCCGGACGGCATGCTCGATCTCCGGTGGACGTGAGGAGAGCGGACGTGACCGGCGAGGCTTCTCCTGCACCCCGAGATCTCGTCCAGGCCGTCCTGATGGCCGGGGTCCGCGACGAGCGGCTGCTCGACGCCATACGGGCGACGCCGCGAGCAGGATTCGTCCCTGCCGAATACGTCGCCCTCGCATGCGAGGACCGGCCCGTCCCGATCCCGCACGGGCAGGTGACCACCCAGCCCTCGCTGTCGGCGAAGATGATCGAAGGTCTGGAACTCACCGGGAACGAGCACGTCCTCGAAGTCGGTACCGGCCTGGCCTTTCAGACCGCTCTGATCGCTCGCCTCGCCGCAGACGTCGTGAGCATCGAGATATGGCCCGATCTCGTTCGGCAGGCGCGGCGGAATCTCTCCCACCAGAGCGTTCGCAACGTGGAGCTGCGCGTCGGGGACGGCAGCTGCGGCGTGCCGGACCGCGCCCCGTACGACGCCATCATCGTCTCCGCCGCGTTCCCCGAAGTCCCTCTCCCACTGGTCGAGCAACTTCGGCTCGGCGGCCACCTGGTCCAGCCCATCGGACCGGGTGGGGAGGAGCAGGTCATGTCCTTCCGACGCACCGCTTCGGGACTGCAGCACCGGCAGACCCTCACCTGGGCCAGGTTCGTCCGGCTGCACGGACGGTACGGCTTTTCGTCCTGAGACGGTGAAGAGACCTGTGGCTCCGTCTACGGCGAACAGCGCCACACGCGCCTGGGCATCGGCGAGGGTGGACGCCAGTGTGCCTCCCACACACTGTTGCCCTCCTTGGCGGCGATCTCCAGAACAGCGCTGATGAACACAGAGGTCGCCACGACGGCATCGTCGCCCTCCCCCGGCCGGTAGGCTGACGTCGTCCGCCCCCGTCCCCCGCGAGGCCCTGATCTCCATGCGCATGTTCTTCGATCCGGACGACGAGGACGGCTACGCGTCCGCCTGCGAGCAGTTGGTCATGCGTTTCGCGCGCTGGTGCGAGGAGCACGGCGAGTTGGGCGATCCGACGGTGGCGGAGTCGGCGCTGGACTACCGGCATCGCGGGACCGTCGACGGCCGGCTCGGGCTGTGGCAGGCGCGCCATGTGGAGGAGTTCCTGCTGAACTGGCTGCCGCGCACGCTCACCGAGCTGCCCGGCGAGCCCCCTGCGGACGGCCCTGGCGCGCTTCGCGCCCTGCTGCGGTTCCTGCACGCGACGGGGCTTGACGATCCGCGCGGTGAGCCGCTCGACGTGCTGGAGCGCGTGATCGACGCAGTCTCGCCCGGGTACGCGGAGGCGATGACCGACCGTACCCGCTGGGGCATGGCGAAGTTCTGGACGACCACCGCCGCCGAGCAGGGCGTCGACATCTTCGATCAGCGCGCGATGGAGCGGTTCATCGAGCGCGCCCAGCGCGGCCAGGTTCCGTACGACGAGGCTGTTCTGGAGGAGATCGTCCGCCGTCACCGCCTCACCGGCCCGGCCACGGTGGACCGTGCCGAGCCGCAGCTGCCCGTCACGCTGCCGAGCGAGGACGAGCTGCGGACCGCCGCCGCGGCCGTCCCGCTCATGGGCCGGCTGGCCTCTCTCGCGCAGTGGGCCGGAAAGGACGGACGGGAGCTGACGAAACTCGGGCGGCTCAAACTCGCCGACGCCCGGGAGCTCGTGGCTCTGCTCTCCACCGGCGACCGGCCCGGTTCGCCGCGTACCAGTGCCGATCTGCCGCACCTCAACGTGGTCTTCGAGTGGGCGAAGAAGGCCCGTGTGGTCCGCCCGGCGAAGGGCCGCTTGTTCGCGGTGGCCAAGGCGCAGCCGCTGCTCAAGGACCCGCTGGCGCTGTGGCTGCGGGCCTTCGAGGCGTTCTTCGAGCTGCGCGAGGCGCTGATCGGCGACCGGGACGGCTACCGGCCCACCTCCATGCTGTTCGCGGTGTACGAGGACCTTCTGCCCGACATCCTCAATACCCTCTACAGCATCCCGCACCCCATGCCCTGGCCCCGGCTTCGTGAGTCGACCCACCTGGCTTATGACACCCGCTTCCTCCTCACCGGCGAGGAACTGGCCCAGGAACAGTTCTGGTTGCGGCAGGCCGACGCCGACCTTCGCGAAGTCCTCGAAGTCCTTGAGCAGTTCGGCGTCATCACTCGCGAACAGGGCATGGCCCATCCGGCCTTCCTCGACCTGCCGGCTGCACCGCCCGCACCGGCCCTGCCGCCGGGCATGCCTCCGGAGCTGGCCGCCCTTCTCGGCCCCCCGGCTCAGGACGCCAACGCACCGCGCCGCGCCGAGGAACTGCGCGGCGAACTCACCGCCGGCCCGGTCGAACTGATCCGCCTCACCGACCTCGGCACCCACGCCGTACGGCTACGGCTGCTCGCCGAGGGCCGCAACGCACCCCTCGTCGGCGAACTCACCCACGCCCCGGCCGCCGGACTGCTCGGCGTCCTCGCCGAGCACTACGACCCCGCATCCGCGCGCCTCGAACTCGCCGCCTGGACCCGGACGTGCGGCGGACCCGAGGCCGCGCTGGCCGAACTCGTCCAGGCCGTACGCGACACCCCGTGGCGCACCCGTGCTGCCGCCCTGCTCGACGTCCTCACCATTGCCCTGCCGGATGGCGAAGGCGAGCGGCTCCTGCGGAGTCTGCGCTGCGACTCGCAGCTCGCCCCGACCGCACTCAGCGTCCTCACCCACCGCGAGATCCTCCACCCCGACGACCTCACCGACCCCGAGTCATTGCTCGTGCTCGCCGAGAGCCTCCTCCAGCTGCTCGAGGCCGGAGGGGAGGATGCCACCGTCGACTCGCTGCTCTCCCAAGGCCGCAGCAAGGCCGGCGAAGCCGTCGCCGCCGCCGTCGCCTCCGGGCATCCGGACCGGGCCGGCCTCGCCGCCCTCCGCTCCCTGGCCGGCGGCCCGCTGCGCGAGCGCTCGGCACAGCTCGGCCGCCTGAACGCTGCCCGCGCCCGCCGGAGTACCGCACGATCCAAGGGCAAACGGCGGCGCTGACCCACCTGGTCAACGCGCCGCCAATGCCGACCTTTTCACTCGACCGGGTCAAGTTGAACCCGGCCCCCCTTCGCGTCGTCCTCCGTGCTTCCGGACTCTCTCCACGAGCCGGCCCTCAGCTGGACCCATCGAGGGCCAGGACGCCCGTGATCGCTGGGCTGATGGTCTGTGTCCCCCCGCCGACACAGACACCACAACGTCGCCGCCGGGCTCCGCCATGTCCCCTGCGACCCCTTTGGCTGGCCGCTCGACTTCCTGGACATCCCTTGAGCAGCCCACCTACACAATTCAGTAGGACTTTGAAACGCCCCTGGCTACTGTTGGTCCAACAAGGCAGTGTTGCAACGACCGCTTGAACCTGGGCAGATCATGCCGGTCAAGGCGTTCGCCCGCCGCCGACGCCACCGAGCTGTGCGGCGACGTGGTCGACGTCCCATGGCGTCTGGACCAGACACACCTTCATTTTCGCGGGCGAGGACAAGTCCCGAGCGCGGTAACCCACTGCCCACCGTTTACGACCGCACGGGCTGCTCGGCGAAGTCCAGGACGGCGACCGAGGGCAGCCGCGCGGCCAGCGGCGGGACGGCCAGGGCCAGCGGCAGCAGCGCGCCGACCAGCGCGCGCCCGCCGACCGGCCGGACATCCCGCACGTCAACCACCGCGGGGCTGGCGGTGCGCAGCCTGGCCCGCTCGCCCGCGTCCATCGCCCAGGGCATCGGCGGCACCTGGTAGCCGTGGGTGCGCAGCTTGCCAGTGCGGGTCAGCCTGCCGAACCAGCGCGGCACAGCGTCCAGCACTAGCGAGCCGCCCGGGAAGCGCTCGGCACAGCCTGCGATCAGGGCTCGCACCTGAGCGGGTTGAAGGTACATCAACAAGCCTGCTGCCGTGACGAATACGCCACGGCTCTTGTCCACCTCGTCGACCCAGCCCAGTGCGGTGGCGTCGGCCGCTAGGTAGCGCTGCCGGGGCCCGGGCGGCAGCAGCCGCTCGCGCAGCGCCACCGACTCGGGCAGGTCCACGGTGAGCCACTGGGCGCGCCCGTTGTCGACCCGCCAGTACTGGGTCTCCAGGCCCTCCCCCAGGCAGACCACGGTGCCGCGCGGCTCCCGAGCGAGGAAGTCCGCCACCTCGCGGTCGAAGCAGGCCGCGCGCAGGGCCTGGAGCTGGGCCTGGGTACCGCTTGTGCCGAACCGCTCCGCGAAGGGGTAGTCGATCCGGTCGACCAACTCGACGGCCTTGGGGTCGTGGAGCACGGTGTCCGGCCGGCGCGCCTCCAGCGCCCGGTGCCACAGCGTCCACAGCGCCGTCTCCGGTACCTGCCCCAACTCCGGCCGCTCCCCGCCGCTCATCGCTCACTCCCTCAGACGTGCACCACACTCCGGCATGAACCCGCTGATTCTGACACCCCGGGCGGGGAGGGCGCCGGGCCGACGCGCGGCGTGGCCGACGCCTCAGCCGACGCTGAAGGCGCCGTCCGGCGGGGGCGGGGAGTCGCTGGCGTCCGCGTCCGTCACCGGGGTGGTACGGCCGACCAGGGCGGACAGGTCCTCGCCCTCGGTGAGCCGGGCGGGGAAGATGTCGCCGGCCAGCAGCCGGCTCAGCTCCGTCGCCGGCAGTGGCGCCGTCGAACCGGTCAGCAGGATGTTGCCGTACCGGCGCCCGCGCAGCACCGGGGCCTCCGCCACCAGGCAGACGTACGGGAACACCGCCCGCACCGTCGCCGCCTGCGCCTTGGCGAAGGCGAGCGGCGGGCCGTCCGCCAGGTTGGCGGCGTAGCAGCCGCCCTCGCGCAACGCGCGCGCGGCCAGCCGTAGGAACTCCACCGAGGTGAGGTGCGCCGGGGTGCGGGAGCCGTGGAAGACGTCCGCGATCACCAGGTCCTGGCTGCCCGCCGGGGTCGCGGCGAGCGCCTCCCGGGCGTCGCCGACCGTCGCGGTGATGTCCGCACCGGGCCCCTGCCAGGGCAGGTGCTCGGCGACCAGGTCGAGCAGCGGCCCGTCCACCTCCACCACCCTCTGCCGCGAGCCGGGCCGGGTGGCGGCCAGGTAGCGCGGCAGCGTCAGCGCGCCGCCGCCGAGGTGCAGTACGTCCAGAGGCCGTCCGGCGGGGGCGAGGGCGTCGGCGAGGTGGCCGAGCCTGCGGGTGTACTCGAACTCCAGGTGGGTCGGGTCGGCGAGGTCGACGTACGACTGCGGGGTGCCGTCCAGGGTGAGCAGCCAGCCGCCGTCCCGGTCGATGTCCGGCATCAGTTTGGCGAAGCCGAGGTCCGTCCGCCGCCCGACCGGCACCGGCTCGTCCGTCACGCGTTGTCCCCCACCGGCTGCACGTCCAGGTATGCGGCCAGCCAGCGGTCCAGCTCGGCGAACACCTGGGTGCGGGCCGCCTCACCGGAGAGCACCAGGTCGTGTATGCCGCCCTTGATCCGCACGATCGTCACGTGTCGGCCGAGCCTCGGTCCCTCGGCGGCGATGTCGTCGGCGCGCAGCACCCCGTCGGCGTGGTGCAGGGCGTTGTGCCACTTGGTGGTGGAGATCGACCGCGTCGAGGCCATCAGCAGCACCGGCACGTCGATCCCGAGCCCGCGCCGCAGCTGCCGGTGCCCCTGGTGGATCGCCGCCAGCCACCCCGCGAACAGCGGGAAGCCCTCGGCCGGCTTGAGCGTGAGGTCGAAGTCCCACTCACCCTTGTGGTCCTTGTGCAGGCTGTGGGTGTAGTGCGGGTTCAGCGAGGACGGCAGGACGCGGGTCGGCGCCAGCTTCCCGATCGCCGTGACCACCGGACCGCCGGCGGTCCGGACGGCCTGCGCGGCCGGCATCGACAGGAACGGACTGTTCAGGAACAGCCCGTCCACCACCCCGCGCCCGGCTCGACGCCCCGCCCACAGCGCGGCGACCAGCCCGCCGGTGGAGTGCCCGTTCAGCAGCAGTTGCCCGTGCCCGTCCACCTCCCGGATGATCCGCACCGCCTCGTCGATCTCCTCGTCGTACTCGGCGAGGTCGCGGACGAAGTTCGGCGACTGGTGCGGCTGCAGCGAGCGCCCGTACTTGCGCAGGTCCAGGGCGTAGAAGGAGAACCCGAGCGCCGTGTAGTGGTCGGCCAGATTGGTCTGAAAGAAGTAGTCGTTGTACCCGTGGATGTACAGGACCGCCCGGTCCGACCCCGGCACCGGCCGCCGTACGAGGGTCGCGCAGACCGTCCCTTCGTCGTCGGACCGCAGCGCCAGCTCCGCCGCCTCGTAGGGGGCACCGAGGATGTCTTCCCGAAACTCCATCTGCCCTGAACCCGTCCCTCTGCTCCGCCCGCCCTTTACGGCGGGTGACCACCCGTTCCGAGCCACGACGATACCGGCCGGTAGGTGCGGGGCGCGCAGCGGCGGGTGCCACCGGCCGGGGACTCCCCCGTTCGGCCCGACCGGAGGATCCGGGGTCGAATACCCGCCCGGGGTAGCCGTCCGCGCCTCCTGACCACTTCTCGTGCGCCTGCTGTGCGCCGGTGGTCATGTGGAACGCTTCCCGGACAGACCAGGCGAGTTGGGGAGTTTGCATGCAGCACGGGCATACCGATCCGTCGCTCTACCGTTCGGCGGCGGAGGCGATCGCCGCGCCGCCGGAGAAGCTGGCGTACGTGGCCGGGTTCGACCGGTCGGCGCGGCAGCCGGACGCGTTGCTCACGGTCGACACCGATCCGGCGTCGGCGAGCTACGGGAAGGTGCTCAACTTCGCCGAACTGCCCACCCTGGGCGATGAGCTGCACCACTTCGGGTGGAATGCCTGCTCCAGCGCGCTCGCGCACGCCTGCCACCAGAACCCGGAGCGACGCTATCTGCTCCTCCCCGGGCTGCGGTCGTCCCGGCTGCACGTGATGGACACCCGGCCCGACCCGGTCCGGCCGCGGCTGGTGAAGACCGTGGAGGCGAAGGAACTGGCCGCCAAGGCGGGTTACTCGCGACCCCACACCCTGCACTGCGGACCGGACGGCGTGTTCCTGTCCTGCCTCGGCTCCGGGGACGGCGACGACGGGCCGGGCGGGGTGGCGCTGCTCGACCACAGCACCTTCGAGGTGCTCCGGCCCTGGGAGACCGAGCGCGGTCCGCAGCATTTCGCGTACGACGTCTGGTGGCACCTCGGCACCGATGTCGCGGTGACCAGCGAGTGGGGCACCCCGTGGATGGTCGAGGACGGGGTGCTGCCCGAGCAGTTGTTGGCCCGCAAGTACGGGCATGCGCTGCACTTCTGGGAGTTGGGCACCGGGCGGCACCTGCAGCGGATCGACTTCGGGGACCAGTACCAGATGGTGCTGGAGCTGCGCCCGGCGCACGATCCGCAGGCGGAGTGGGGGTTCGCCGGGGTGGTGACGAACGTCGAGGACCTCTCCTCCTCGGTGTGGCTCTGGTACCGGGAGGGGCCGGCGTTCACCGCGCGCAAGGTGATCGAGATCCCCGCCGAGCCGGCCAGGACCGAGGAGCTGCCGCCGGCGCTCCGGCCGTTCGGGGCGGTGCCGCCGCTGGTGACGGACATCAACCTGTCGGTGGACGACCGCTGGTTGTACGTGTCGGCCTGGGGCACCGGTGAGTTGTTCCAGTACGACGTCTCGGATCCGTTCCACCCCCGGCTGGCCTCCTCGGTGCGCCTCGGCGGGGTGGTCGCCCGGACGCCGCACCCGGCCGAGCCCGGGCGGCCGTTGAGCGGGGCGCCGCAGATGGTGGAGATCAGCCGGGACGGGCGGCGGCTGTACCTGACCAACTCCCTCTACGGCGCCTGGGACGACCAGTTCTACCCGGACGGCATCGACCCCTGGCTGGTCAAGCTGGACGCCGACCCCGAGGCCGGCGGGCTGAGCATCGACGAGCGTTTCTTCCCGAACGGCGCGGACTTCCGGGGCCTGCGCGTCCACCAGACCCACCTGGCGGGCGGCGACGCCTCCTCGGATTCCTACTGCTACCGGTAGCGGGCTACCGGCAATCGGGCTACCGGTGGAGCACCTGGTCGTACCGCACCTGCGCCAACGGCAGCCCCGCCGACAGCAGTTCGGAGCGCACCGAGGCGACCATCCCGGCCGGTCCGCTGACGCAGGCGAGGTGCTCACGCCAGTCCCCGGCGGCCGCCACGGTGTCGGCGAGCCGGCCGGCGGTGACCGGGGTGAGCGACAGCCACGGCTTGTGCAGGCCGAGTCCGGCCATCGCCTGCCAGTCGTAGAGGTCCGACCGGTCGCGCGCGCCGACGAAGAGGTGGACCCGGCGGCCGGGCGGGCGGCGGGCGGCCTGCTGCTCGACGATGGCCTTCATCGGGGCGAGCCCGGTGCCGCCCGCGATCAGCAGCAGGTCGCGGGCGTCACCGTCGGGCAGCAGGCTGCCGCGCGGCGGGCCGAGGCGCAGCCGGTCACCGACGGCGGTGTGCTCGACCAGGGCCGCGCTGACGCCGCCGGGGCCGGTGCGGCGGACGTGGAACTCCACCTCGTTGTCGGTGCGCGGGGCGCATCCCATCGAGTACTGCCGCCAGGTGTGCGGCAGCGCCGGGTGCTCGACGGTGCCGTACTGTCCGGCGCGGTAGGGGTAGGGCTCGCCGGTGCGCACCCGTAGCACGGCGACGTCGGGGCGGCGGCGTTCGTGGCCGGTCACCACGGCGTGCCAGTACGGGGGTTCGGTGAGCGCGGAGTCGGCGCCGGCGACCATCGCGCCGACGGCGAAGCGCAGCATCCGCACCCAGGCGGCTTCCAGTTCCTCGGTCCAGCGTTCGCCGGCCCGGTGCCGGATCGCCGCGCACAGGGCTTCCTCGAAAGCCTCGTAGTGGACCGGCCGGACGCCCAGTTTCCGGTGGTCACGCCCGAGTTGACGGAGCATCCGTTCCAGGTCGGCGGGGCGGTGCAGGTGGGCGATCAGGTGCTGGAAGATCTGTTCCAGGTGGGCCTGCTGGAACTCCATCGAGGCGGGGAAGAGCGGTCGCAGGTACGGGCGGCGGCGGAACATGACCGCGTAGAGGTGGTCGATCAGCTCCGCGAGCGGGGCGACCTGGTCGAGGTCGCCGCGGATCAGGTGCTGGTCTCTCGCGCCGTCGTAGCCCTCGCTGCCGCCGAAACCGTAGTCGGCTCCGGGCTCGGACCCCGACGGCAAGGCGGGGGTGAGGAGTTGGCGCCGCAGTCTCATCGCGTGGTGGCGGGCGATCAGACGGTCGTACTCGGCAGTGCCGATGGCGGTGGCGGTGGCCTTGCTGCTGCTGTTGTCCATGACATGCCCAGTCAACTGCCGCCCGCCGGACACGAGAAGGGTCGATCGCCCCGGGCGAACCCGGGACCATCGACCCTCCGTCGACGAACCAGTCGACGAATCAGTCGACGAATCAGTCGACGAACCCGCCCCACGCCTACCGGCTCTGCTCGGCGGCCCGCCCGGCCGCCTCCCCCGATTCCGCCCGCAGCTCGGTGGCCGCCCAACTCGCCAGCAGCCGGAGGGACTCGGCGGAGGCGGAGCCCGGTTCGGCGTGGTAGGTGACCAGCACCTGGTCGCCGTCCCCGGCCGGGCGCAGCGTCTCGTACTGCAGGCTGAGCCGCCCGACCACCGGGTGGTGCAGCTGCTTGACGCCGTGGCCCTTGTCCTGGATCCGGTGGGTGGCCCACAGCCGGCGGAAGTCGTCGCTCTTGACGGAGAGTTCGCCGATCAGCGAGGCGAGCCGGGGGTCGTCCGGGTCGCGTCCGGCGTCCAGGCGCAGGATGCCGACCACGTCGGTGGCCTTGCTCTCCCAGTCCTGGTAGAGCTCGCGGGCGGCCGGGTCGAGGAAGACGTGCCAGGCCATGTTGCGCTGCTCGGGCGACATCGCGGCGAAGTCGCCGAGCAGCGCGGTGCCGAGCCGGTTCCAGGCGATGATGTCCAGCCGCCGCCCGAGCACGTACGCGGGCACGCCCTCCATCGCGTCCAGCAGTTGCTGCAGCGCGGGCCGCACCCGCTGCGGGCGGGCGGCGGCGCGGCCGGGGCGGCGGCGGGCGGGCTTGGTGAGCCGGCCGAGGTGGTCACTCTCGGCGGGGCTGAGCCGCAGCACCCGGGCGATGGCGTCCAGGACGGCGGCGGAGACGTTCTCGCCGTGACCCTGTTCGAGCCGGGTGTAGTAGGCGGTGCTGACTCCGGCCAACTGGGCCAGCTCCTCGCGGCGCAGTCCGGGCACCCGCCGACGGGTGGTGGTGTCCGGCAGGCCCACGTCCTCGGGCCGCAGCCGGGCGCGGCGGGATCGGAGGAACTCGCTGAGTTCGGTGCGCTGGTCCATGACTGCAGTATGCGGGCGATCCGGCGCGGCCGGTGGCGGGCGAGGGTGATACTGCCGTGCGTAGGTTCCGCAGTCGTACGTTCCGCTTCCCTACGCCTCACGGTCGTACGTCCCGCCTTCGTACGCCCCGCCTTCGTACGCCCCGCCTTCGTACGACGATCTCTGGTCTGGTTGGCCTTCCGGCGCCGCCGCAGTCTTGTGGTCATGACGAACGACACGAACACGACGAACGCGACGACGCAGAGCACGAACGGCACCACCCGCACCGTCGCCGCCTACGCGGCGCAGCGGCCCGACGCCCCGCTGGCGAGGACCACCGTCACCCGCCGGGCCGTCGGCGAGCACGACATCGTGATCGACATCAAGTACTCCGGCATCTGCCACTCGGACATCCACCAGGTCGGCGAGGACTGGGGCACCGGGATCTTCCCGATGGTCCCGGGCCACGAGATCGCCGGCGTGGTCGGCGAGGTCGGCCCGGGCGTCACCCGCTGGAAGGTCGGCGACCGGGTCGGGGTCGGCTGCTTCGTCGACTCCTGCCGGGAGTGCGACAACTGCAAGGCGGGCCTGCAGCAGTACTGCACCGGTGAGGGCGGCGCCGTCTTCACCTACAACGCCATGGGCAAGGACGGCCTGCCGACCTACGGCGGCTACGCCGCGGAGCTGGTGGTGGACGAGGCGTACGCGCTGAGCATCCCCGACAACCTGCCGTTGGACGCCGCCGCGCCGCTGCTGTGCGCGGGCATCACGCTGTACTCGCCGCTGGCCCACTGGGGCGCCGGCCCCGGCAAGAAGGTCGCGATCGTGGGCCTCGGCGGCCTCGGCCACATGGGCGTGAAGATCGCCCACGCGATGGGCGCGGAGGTCACCGTGCTCAGCCAGTCGCTGCGCAAGCGCGAGGACGGCCTCAAGCTCGGCGCCGACCACTACCGGGCCACCTCCGACCCGGCGACCTTCACCGAGCTCGCGGGCAGCTTCGACCTGATCGTCAACACCGTCTCCGCCGACCTCGACCTGAGCGCCTACGTCGGCCTGCTGCGCACCGACGGCACCCTGGTGCAGGTCGGCATGCCGGAGAAGCCGCTCACGATGCACCCGTACCCGCTGGCCACCGGGCGCCGCTCGCTGGCCGGTTCGATGATCGGCGGGCTGCCGGAGACCCAGGAGATGCTGGACTTCTGCGGTGAGCACGGCATCGGCGCGGAGATCGAGGTGATCCGGGCCGAGCAGATCAACGAGGCGTACCGGCGGGTGCTGGACGGCGACGTCCGGTTCCGCTTCGTGATCGACGCCTCGACGATCTGACCGGCGGACCTTCTGGTCGGCGGACCTTCTGATCAGCCGACCGACTGACGGACCGCCCCGCGCCCCCGGTGCTCTCCACCACCAGGGCGCGGGGCGCCGCCGTAGATCCCCTGCTACGGGTCAGGCCCCGGGAGACGTCAGACCCCCGCCTTGGCCCCGGCCGTCGCCCGGCGCTCCGCGCGCCGGTCCTCCCGCCGCTGCCGCCCACGGCGCAGCGGCTGGTCGGGCATCCAGCCGAAGGTCAGGCAGGCGCCCGCCACACCGAGCAGCATCCCCATCAGGAAGCCGCCCATGTTGGAGGTCACCCAGCTGGCCAGCGAGGCGAGCACCGCGAGGACGGAGTAGAACAGCCGCTGCGCCGGGTTGAACAGGATCAGCAGGCCGCACAGCACCATCACCACCGGCACCAGGTACCCGGCCAGTCCCGCCATCCCGATGTGCAGGAGGACGGGCAGCGGGGCCCACAGCGTGAACAGGATCTCGGCTCCGCCGAGCGTCACCAGCAGCCCGCCCCAGAACGGTCTCTTGCCCCGCCAGTCGCGCTTGACCGGGCTTGATGGAACCGCGACGGGGGGTGTGGCGGCGGGCGCGACGGCCGTCCCCTCGGCCGTCACCCCCTCGGTCCGCGCAACGCCGCCGTCGCCGGTTCCGGCCGGCTCCGGTACGGACTCCGTCATGCTCAGCAGCCCTTGGAGCTGAAGCTCAGCCGCAGGTTGGGCAGCTTGAACCCGACGGCGGTGCTCGCGTAGTTGTGCTGCTTGACGTGGTTCAGCACGACCGTGTCGGCCTGCTGGCCGAAGACGCCCGGGCTGCCCTTACCGGCCGGACCGGCCTTGGTGTAGGTGCTGGCGTCGCCGCCGATCTCGATGTTGGTGAACTCCGCGTCGCCGGAGAGCAGATCGGAGTCGGTGGTGAGGTCGGTGGCGCTGACGGGGGTGCCGCCGTCGCCGGCGTGGATCACCAGGTTGACGCCGCCGAGGTCGACGCTCTGGCACAGGTTGGTGATCTCGGCGTTCTTGATCGCCGACACCGCGACCAGCACCTTGCCGCCGGTGTTGCCCTTGTTGGGGCTGTTGGGGATCATCGAGTCCAGGGCGCCGAACTGCGCGAAGCCCTTTCCGTCGAGCTTGTCCGCAGTGATCGTGAACGGCATGCCGGAGATGGAGAACTGCGCGGCGAGCACGCCCTGGGCGGTGAGGGTCATCAGGACGCCCCCGATCGCGACGGCCGGTACGGCCATCAGGACGGAGCGCTTCAGCCGTACCCGGCCTCTTCTGGTTCCGGTCGGCGTCTGCGCGGTTTCCGCCGCGGCGGCGGCGTCCTCGGACATGGCCATGTGTGCTCCCTGTGGATGGATGGGTGTGCAGGCACTGGCACGTTGCCCTGGCGCGGACAGCGTTGCGCGGCCCGACCGGGCCGTCCGGCCCTCGGCAGCGGGGCGGGTCCGGTCGGAGCGTGAAGTAACTGGGAAGCTACTGCCCGGTATTGGCCGGGTCAATAGAGGTGCACGAAGGATCTTCACCGATCCCGACCCCGAGCCGCTCGGCCGCCTCCGCCGGGCCGAGGAACGGCGAGAGGCAGAACATGCTCAACACCGTTAGCAGTTCCGACAGTTGAGAGGTGTGTCCGGAGGCGATCCGCCGGTAGACCGCGCTGTAGACGCCGCCCACCACGGCGTCCACCATCTCCTCCACCCCGACCTCGCCAGGCAGTTGGGGCACGTCGGCGAAGAACGCCCGGAAGCGGGTGAGGAGTTGGTCCCGCTCATGCCGCCCAGCTGGGCCGACCGCCTCGATCTCGATCACCGCCATGGTCGCGAAGGACGGCGTCCCGGCCAGGAGTTGGAGCATCACGCCGAGCGCCTGACGGATCCCGGCGCACCAGTCGGATTCGGCCGCGAAGGCCGCCGCCATCCGCCGGATCACCACCCCGGTGCCGTGCCGGTGGGCGGCCAGGAAGGCGTCCTCCTTACCGCTGAACAGCTCGTAGAACACCGGCCTGGTCACGCCCGCCGCGCGGCAGATGTCGCTCACCGTCGCGTGCTGGTAGCCGCGTTCGGCCACCGTCCGGACCAGCCCGTCCAGCAGCCGCTCGCGCTGGGTCGCGGCGACCACGCCGGCGGGCAGTCGACGCGGGCCGGGCTTGATCGATCTGGCCGGATCCCGGCCGGTCCGGGCACCCGGCAGCAGGATCACATCGGCACTCCGGAAGTCCTCCCGATCCATCCCAACTCCTGTGTCCTGTATTGACATTGACGGAAGAGCGGGTTTACAACACTGGCAGGTTTCCAACCGGTGGGTGAGCAGGCCACCACCGGCCGGCCTCCGTGCCGCTGCGATCGGAACCGCCGCGTACAGCACCGCCGTACCTCCGCGAAGTCGCACCTGCACACCGCCCTACCGCACGCGCGGACCCGTGGCGCCGGGCCCGCCCGCACCGCGGTCCGCCGTCGCCCTCGGTACGCCGACACCTCCCCCGTCGTGCACACCACCACACCCGCACACGGGGAATCCCCCACCCGTCCCCGGACGGAGAGAGGCACCCACATGCGCATCCGTCGCACTCTCGCAGCCGCATCCCTCGCCGCCATCGCCCTCACCGGCGCCGCCGTGGCACCGGCCCAGGCCGACGCCGGCGCCGTGCTGACCACCGGCAGCGCCTCCGGGCCGGCCGTCTCCGTCGGCGACACCCTCACCGCCAACCTGGTCTCCGGCACCGCCGCGACCTTCACCGACGGCGCCACCAGCAGCAACGGGGTCAGCTGCGGCAACTCCTCCTTCTCCGCGACCGTGACGGCCAACCCGGCAGCCCCCGGCAGCGCGGTCGAGCAGCTCAACACCCAGACCTTCGACTCCTGCACCTCCAACGTCATCGGCGTCATGGGCGTGCAGAGCGTCACCGTCTACAACCTGCCGTTCACCAACACGGTCAGCGACGGCGCCGGCAACCCGGTCTCGCTCACCCCCGGCGCCTCCGGCCCGATGGGGACCACGGTGGTGCTCAACACCATCCTGGGCAGCGTCACCTGCGACTACCAGAACAGCACCGGCATCTCCGGCACCACTTCCAACACCGGCAACACCATCGGCTTCTCCGGCCAGCCGTTCACCCTGGTCTCCGGCCCGGGCCTGTGCTTCTCCACCGGCTACTTCAGCGCCACCTACGGCCCGGTCACCGACAGCTCGGTCGCGGGCAACCCGCTCCTGTACGTCAACTGACCAGCCGGGGGCTGGACACCGAGAAGCGGCGTACGACGGGCAGCAGCCCGCCGTACGCCGCTCCACCGCACCCGGGGGCCTACACCTTGAGCACGAAGTAGGTCACCATCCCGCCGACGAGGGCCAGGAAGAGCTGCACCATCACCCCCGGAGTCAGGACGCCCTGATCCGCCGGGCGGCCCTCCCGCTGCGCCTCCAGCGCCCGCTCCGACAGCTTCCGGACGTGCCCGACCAACCCCAGCGGGAAGGCCAGTATCGCCGACGAGTACATCAACAGGGCGTCAGCCGGATCCATGCCCTTGACCTTGTAGTGGCCCAGCAGGAACAGCGCCCCGGCGAACGGCGCCAGCGCTGCCAGGATCCGGTACTCCCGCGTGGGCTGCAGTGTCACCACCACCGCCCAGAACACCGCCGTCACCAGGACGGCGATGCACCACCACGTGGCCACACTCAGCCCCAGTGGAGTCATTCCCCCTACCCCCATTCACAAAGGACGTTCGCTCACGCACGTCCACTGCCCAGCACCCTAGCCACGCCTGCGGCATCCCAGCCCGGCGCCCCCGGCACAAGGACCCGAGACAAGCAAGTGACCGGCGGGTAGGGTGGCGCCGCACGGACACGACGAACCGGAACGGGGCGGGCAGATGGCCAGCGGCAACAGCGCGAACGGCGACGGCACGGGGTTCTTCGCATCGGTGGCGGACACCGCCGACCGACTCGCCGCGACCGGGTACCTGGCCTCCACCGCCGTGGCCACCACCGTCTTCCTCGCCGACCGGCTCGGCAAGCCGCTGCTGGTCGAGGGCCCCGCCGGGGTCGGCAAGACCGAACTCGCCAAGGCGGTGGCCGAACTCGGCCGGGCCCGCCTGGTCCGGCTGCAGTGCTACGAAGGCATCGACGAAGCCCGCGCGCTCTACGAGTGGAACCACGCCAAGCAGCTGCTGCGGATCACCGCCGGCCGCGACGAGGGCTGGGACCAGGCCCGGACCGACATCTTCGGCGAGGAGTTCCTGCTCACCCGCCCGCTGCTCACCGCCATCCGCGGCGAGGAGCCCACCGTGCTGCTCATCGACGAGATGGACAAAGCCGATGTCGAGGTGGAGGCGCTGCTGCTGGAGGTGCTCAGCGACTTCCAGGTGACCGTCCCCGAGCTCGGCACCATCACCGCCAGCCGCCGCCCCTTCGTCCTGCTCACCTCCAACGCCACCCGCGAGCTCTCCGAGGCGCTGCGCCGCCGTTGCCTCTTCCTCCACCTCGACTACCCGGACGCCGAATTGGAGCGCCGGATCGTCCGGCTCAAGGTGCCCGGCCTGGACGACAGGCTGGCCGCCTCGCTGGTCCGGGTGGTCGGCGCACTGCGCGCGATGGAGCTACGCAAGGCGCCGTCCGTCGCCGAGACCATCGACTGGGCCCGTACCCTGCTCGCCCTCGGCGCGGACACCCTGGACGAGACGGTCGTCCGGGACACCCTCGGGGTGATCCTCAAGCACCAGGACGACGTCCGGAAGGCCGCCCAGAAGCTCACCCTCGCATGACCGCCCCGGGCCCCACCGACACCGCCGCCCGGCTGACCGGCCTGGTCCGCGCCCTGCGCGGGCACGGCCTGCGGATCGGCCCGGCCGAGACGGTGGACGCAGCCGCCGTGCTCGACGTGCTCGGCTTCGCCGACCGCGAGCAGATGCGGGCCGGGCTGGCCGCCGCCCTCCTGCGCTCGGACGGCCAACGGGCGGTCTTCGACGCCTCCTTCGACCTGTTCTTCCCGCTCGGCGTCGGCACCCCCGAGGCCCTGCGCACCGACCCGCCGCCGCAGCCGGACGGAGAAGGGGCGGACGGCCCGGAGCCGCCGCGCTTCGGCCGCCCCGACCCGCTCCGCGACCAGCTGCGCGAGCGCCTCGCCGCCGCCCTGGCCGCCGACGACCGGGCCGCCCAGGCCCGACTGGCCGGCGAGGTGATCGAGGCCTTCGGCCGGTACGGCACCGGTAGCACCCCCGGCTCGGACGGCTGGTCCGCCCACCAGGCACTCGGCCGGCTCTCCCCCGAGACCCTGCTCGCCCGGATCCTCGCCGCCCTGCGCGAGAACCCCGGACGGGAGGACCTCTCCGACCGTGTCCTGGCCGACGAGATCCGCCGCCGCATCCGGGACTTCCGCGCCCAGGTCACCACCGAGGCCCGCCGCCGGGTCGCCGAACTGCGCGGCGCCGAGCGAATCGCCGAGCGCGCCGTCGCCCCCACCGCCGACCGGATCGACTTCCTCTACGCCGGCCGCGAGCAGCTCGCCGAACTGCGCCGCACCGTCCACCCGTTGGCCCGCAAGCTGGCCACCCGGCTGGCCGCCCGGCGCCGCCGCGCCGCCCGTGGGCAGATCGACCTGCGCCGCACCCTGCGCCGCTCGCTCTCCACCGGCGGGGTGCCGCTGCGCCCGGCGCACCGGCTGCGCCGCCCGGCCCGGCCGGAGCTGGTGCTGCTCTGCGACGTGTCCGGCTCGGTGTCGGGCTTCGCCGACTTCACCATGCTGCTGGTGCGGGCGATGAGCGAACAGTTCAGCAAGGTCCGGGTGTTCGCCTTCGTCAACCGTACCGCCGAGATCACCGACCTGCTCCGGGAGAACAGCGCCGACCCGGCCCGGCTCGCCGCCCGGATCCTCGCCGAGGCCAAGGTGATGGGCTACCACGGCAACAGCGACTACGGCTCCGCGCTCGGCGAGTTCGCCGACCGACACCTGGACGCGGTCGGCCCGCGCACCTGTGTGCTCGTCCTCGGCGACGCCCGCAACAACCACCGCGACCCCAACCTGGACGCGCTGCGCCGGATCGCCGGCCGGGCCCGGCGGGTGTTCTGGCTCAACCCCGAACAACCCGCGCTCTGGCCGACCGGCGACTCCGCCGCACTCGCGTACGCGGACGTCGTGGAGATGCACTCCTGCCGCAACGCCCGCCGACTCGGCGAGCTGATCTCCCGCCTGCTGCCGGTCTAGCCGCTCTGCCCCTCCAGGTGCGTGAGGAAGTCCAGCAGCGCCGCGGTCACCTCGGCCGGGCGCTCCTGCTGCGTCCAGTGCCCGGTCTCCGGCAGCCGGACATGGCGGTGCAGCCGGGGTGTCAGCTCCTTGAGCAGGTACGCCAGCACCTCGGGCGCGATCATCGCATTCACCAGGTCCTGCTCACCGGCCACGTACAGAGCGGGCACGTCGATCCGCTTCCCGATGAACGCCGTCATCAGCTCGTTGTTCCGGTCGATGTTGCGGTACCAGTTGAGCCCCCCGGTGAAGGCCCGCTCACCGTGCAGGGCGTAGTCGGCCGCGAACGCGTCGAGGTCCGCCTCGGTGAGCCAGTCCGGCAGCCGCTCCGGCTCCGGGACGGTGTCCAGCAGCTTGCCGCCCTCGGGGATGACCCAGGGCCGCGGCTCGCCGCCGGGCCGGGTGCCACAGAGGATGCGGCGCAGGCTGGACGTGATGTCGGCCGCCAACTCGGCATCGGCACGGCCCGGTTCCTGGAAGTAGATCTGGTAGAAGCCCTCGCCGAAGTTCTCCCGGGCGGCCTGCAACGGCCCCGGACCGGCCGGTAGCGGCGGCACGCTCAGCCCGGCCACCCCGCGCACCAGGTCCGGCCGCAGCGCGGCGGTGGTCCAGGCGACCGGCGCGCCCCAGTCGTGCCCCACCACCACGGCTCGCTCCGCGCCCAACGCGCCGATCAGCGCGGTCACGTCCCCGACCAGGTGCAGCAGGCTGTACTTGTCCACGTCCTCCGGCTGAGAGCTGCGGGCGTAGCCGCGCTGGTCGGGGGCGACCACCCGGTACCCGGCCTCCGCGAGCGGGGCGAACTGGTGCCGCCAGGAGTACCAGCTCTCCGGGAAGCCGTGCAGCAGCAGGACCAGCGGCCCCTCGCCCTGTTCCGCGAGGTGCAGCCGGACTCCGTTCACCTCGACGTGGCTGTGCTTGATCGCGTCGTTCAACTCCCGCTCCCCGGTTCGGCCCGACAAAGGGTCAGTTCGATCCGACCCTGCCCAGCCCGGCGCGTCCGGAACCCCACGACGTCCGCACGAAGCAGCCGAGGCCGCCCCGGTGTTCCGGGACGGCCTCGGCCTCAGCCTGGCGTGCTGAACTGATTGGGCGTCAGCTCACCGTGTAGCTGTACGGGATCGCCGCGAGCACCGAACCGGTGGTGCCCAGGCTGTTGTTGGCGGTCGGCACGAAGGTCGGGCCGGACACCAGGTAGAGAACACCCTTGACCGTGCTGCCCTTCGGGCCGGTCGGGGTCACGGTCACCTGCAGCGAGCCGGTGGCGCCCGGGGCGACGGTCACCGGGTTGGCGGCCGGAGCGGAGGCGTTGACACCGGAGGCGAACGGGTCACCGGTGCTGGAGGCCAGCGCCGGGTCGAACGCCAGGGTGTGCGCGGTGGCGGTGATGGTGGAGGTACCGGCCGGCGCGGTGCCGTTGCCGAACGGGCCGATCTGCTGGACGAAGGTGCCCCAGGAGCCGGGGACGACCGGCTGCTCGGCGCTGCCCTTGTCGGTGGCGACCGAGATGGTCGAGCCGTCCTGGGCCTTCTTCAGGTCACCGAACAGGTCCGGCGAGCCGGTGGTGGCGTTCAGCTCGACCTGGGCCGGCGTCGAGGACGCCGCCACGGCCTTGAGCTGGTCGGTCGCCGGCGGCACCAGGAAGCCCGGCACCGAGGAGGTGAGGCTCAGCGGCAGGGCGACCGAGGCCGAGGCGCCCTGCGGCACCAGCGGAAGGTCGACCCGCTTGTCCAGACGGCCGTCGGCCGCGATCATCTGGGTGGCGGCGGTGTTGTTGGTGTAGTTCACCTGGACGGTGACCGGCTTGCCGGCCTCCAGCTTGGTCTTCGCGTCGTTCGGCAGACCGGCCGCGGTGGCCTGGTTCTGGTTGAACGCGATGGTGCCGGTGAAGTCCTGGGCGAGCTCCTGGCCGCTGACCGGGCCGAGCACGTTCAGGACGAACCGCCAGTGGCCCTCGGCCGGGTTGACCGTGGTGGCCGAGACACCGTTGGAGCTGGCGGTCAGGTTGCCCTTGGCGTCGAACAGCGCGTTGCCCTCGATGTCGATCGGGGTGCCGTTCGGGCTGATCAGCGCGCCCTGCATGAACAGGTTGGCGTCCTTGGCGACGGTCACGCCGACCCGGAGGTCCTTCTGGCCCTTCGGGACGTCGAAGCCGTAGGTGAAGCTCTGCGTCGGCGAGGAGCCGCGGCCGTTGCCACCGGTGATGGTGCCGGTGAAGGTGCCGGTGCCGTTGGTGACCGGGACCAGGCTGCGCAGGATCACCGGAACGCTGGTGGTGTTGCCGTTCGAGCTGGAGACGGTGACCGCCTCGCTCGAGTCGCCGCTGGTCGCCGGGACGGTGAGCTGGACCTTGAGGGTCTTGGTCTCACCCGGCTTCACGTCGGTGCTGTTCGGGCTCACCGCGCCGGCCGGGACCGCGCGCTGGGTGGAGGTGCCGAACTGGACGTCGCCGCTGTAACCGGCCTTGCCCGCCGGGGTGTACATGATCGCGGTCCACTCACCGGCGACCGGGTGCGGGACGTCGACCAGGCCGTAGTTGGCCGGGGTGGCGCCGCCCTGCGGACGGGTGTTGGTCTCGAAGCGGCCCGACGGGTCGAGCAGCGTCATGCGGACCACGGGACCGTTGGTGACCGGGTTCGGGCCGCCGTGCCAGGCGATCGACGCCGCGAGGCGGTCGGCACCGGCCGGAACGGTGAACTTGACCTGCTTCTGCACCCAGGTGGCGCCGTTGGTGGCGTACTTGAAGGTGTCGGTGGAGGCCGTGTCCAGCTTGACGGTCTGCTGGTTGTTCGACAGCGGCGCGAAGCTGCGGGTCGCGGCGCTCACCGTCTGGGTCTCGTCACCGGTGTTGGTGACGGAGACGTCGGCGGTGTGGGTCGAGCCCGGGGTGCCGGAGATGTTCAGCTGGCCGGTGTTGACCACGACGGTCTGGGCACCGTCGGTGCCGTCGCCGTCGTCGTAGCCGCGGGCGGCCTCGACGGCGGCCCGGACGTTCAGCAGACCGGCGCCCTGCTCCTCGGCCGGGACGCCGAGGTCGCTGGCGGTACCGGTGATGAACTTCTTCACCAGGGCCGGGGACGGCGAGTCGCCGCCGTGGGTGTCGCGGTAGGCCTGGATGACCAGGGCCGCGGCGCCGGTGACGAACGGGGCGGCCTGGCTGGTGCCACCGAAGGGCTGGATCGCCGAGGGCTTGCCGTTGAAGTCGGTGCACTCGGTGAACTTGGTGGTGTCGGGGGTGCAGAGCGCCCAGTCCGACTCACCCGGGGCCACCAGGTCGACGGTCCGGCCGGCCTGGGTGAAGCCGCCCGAGGACAGCGCGGAGATACGGCTGTTGCTCCAGGTCTTGTTGGAGAACTGGGAGGCCGCGTACCCGGTCTGCTGGTAGTTCTGGTTGTCCGTCGACGCGCCGACCGCGATCACGTTCGGGTCGGTGGCCGGGGTGCCGATCGTCCCGCTCAGGCCCGCGTCACCGGAGGAGACGGAGACCGTGACACCGGCCTTGACGGCCTGGTCGTTGAAGAGCGAGATGGTGTCGTGCGCGCCGCTGTCCGGGGTGACGTTGCCACCGAAGGACTCGTTCAGCACGTCGACGTGGGCGACCCGCACCGCGTAGTCGATGGACTGCAGGATCGACGAGTTCGACATCATCTCGCCGCCGGCCTTCAGGGCGACCAGGTCCGCGTCCGGGGCGAGGCCCTTGATGCGGATGTTGCAGCCGGCCGGAAGCGGGTGCGAGGAGTTGACGAACTTCGAGACGTCGTAGGTCTGACGGCCCTGGGCGATGACCGCCGAGGCGTCGCCGAAGGCCTCGGCGGCACCGCTCGGCGCGCCCCAGCCGTCACCCGCGAAGTCCTGGTAGTCGACGACGGCGTGCGAACCGTCGGCCCGGATGAAGTCCGGGTTGTTCGGGTCCAGGCTGTCGGCGATGTAGGCGACCTTGACGCCCTTGCCGGTGGCCAGGTCGGCCGCGCCGGGCTTGCCGTTGCCGGTCACGCCGTGGACCGAGTAGAGGCCCTCCGGCTCCAGCAGCGGCTTGGAGGGGTCGGAGGGGCAGACCGTGTTGGTCGCGTTCTCCTCGGGCTGGCCGTTGCTGCCCGAAACGGCCTCCGGAGCGGCGTTGCCCTTGGCCGAACCGGCGGCAGCCGTGTCCGTGTCCTTCTTCGCCTTGGTCGCGGCGATCGGAGCCACCTGGACCTGAGTGTCCGCCACCACGGCGGCGACCGCCGGGTCGGCCTGCAGCTTGGCGCGCAGGGCCGGGCTGACCGTGGCCGAGAAGGCGTTGCCGACCACGAAGCTCTTGACGTTGGTGCCGCCGTTGGCCTTGACCTTGTCCAGCAGCGGCGCCTGCGAGTGCGCGGTCTTCTGCTGGCGGTCGCCCAGGTGGCCGTGGTCGGCCGGGGCGTCCGCTATCTGGTCCTTCAGGATCACGATCACCGGTGCCGGCGCGCCGTCCGCGGACGCCGCCTGGGCGTTCTGCGGGTCCTGGAGCGGGGCTGCGTTGGCGATGGTCCCGAGAGTCAGGACCATGGACGCGGTGGTGACCGTGACGGCGGCTGCAAGCTGGGTCTTCCGCCAGCCGATCAATGGACATCCTTTCGTCTGATGAGACGTCAGGTTGCACGGCCCAGCATACGCGGATCCTGATCGGACGCGCGGTTGCTCCGGACCGCGCGTCCCGACAGCGGACGCATTCCAGCGCATCCGCCACGACCACGACAAGGGGCAAAATCCCCATCAGAAAGTAAAGATGACCATCGGAAAGTAAAATTCACAGTATAAATCGCGCCGAGTCCGTCCCTTTTTCACCGATCAGAGCCGGTCAGGGACGGTCGGAAGTGGCCTCCAGGGCGGCGGAAACGCCCGTGGCGAACTCTCGACAGTGGCGAAACATCGCCACCCGGCCACCCACCGGCCTCCTGCGCGCTACCTACTTGTCGACACTTCGACCCTTCCTTCCCCGTCGACCGGGATCGAAACAACACCCGGCGACGGCGACGTCAGGGCGGCCGGGAGTTCGCCCACCCCCGGCCACTCGGGCGCTTTCCGCAAGGCGCTTTCCCGGAGGGGACTTCAGAAGGAGGTCGGCCGACCACTCCTGATCGCCCGCCAGGCCCCCGGCGGTCGGCGCGTCGCCACGGGCCAGCCGCCGGTGCCGGCATCCGGCGAAGTCGATGCCCGACTTCGACACCCCCGCTCGTCGACCAGACGCCGGCGGATCCTCCGCACCGCCCCACACCGCCCCGCCCCGCCCCGGCGGCCGGTCGGCCAGCCGGACGAAGGGCTCACTCGTCGGCAGCACTGCACCCCGGAACGCCCCGGTCGGAGCAGCACTCGGCCTCGGGAACCGCCACGTAGGTCCGGCATCGGCCCATCGGATCGCCCTGCCGCGCCGGCAGTGCGGCTCGCGCCGCCCGGGGCGCGGGAAGCGGAGCCCAGGCTGCCGGTCGGGCGCCGTACCGGCGGTGTCGGCCAGGCCCTCGGCCTCGAAGGTGATCCGGGCGGTGCGCGGCGTGACCCGCCGGACCGCCACGACCTCGACGAAGGTGACGGGCGGCGTCGTCGCGAAACCCCTCCGATTGGTAATCTTACGGCATAAAGAATTGCCGCCGCGGGGATGTTTTACGCCGTAAGGAGATGCCGGATGACCGTCTACGCCGGGCAGGGCGACGCCCACCGCTCGCTCGCCCTGCTCTGGGGCGCACCCGCGGAACCGCGCACCGGGCGCAGCGGCCCCAAACCCGGCCTGAGTGTGGACGCGATCGTGTCCGCCGGAATCGCGGTGGCCGACGCCGAGGGGATGGCCGCACTCTCGATGCGCGCCGTGGGCGAACGGCTCGGCCGCACCGCGATGGCGCTCTACACGTACGTACCCGGAAAGGCCGAGCTGCTCGACCTGATGCACGACCGCGCACTCGCCGAACTCCCCGGCGAACTACCGCTACTGGAGGGCTGGCGGGCCGCCGTCGAAGCCTGGGCCGGGCAACTGTACGCCTGCTACCTGCGCCATCCCTGGGCACTCGGGATCTCCCAGGCCCGCCCGGTGCTCGGGCCGGCCGAACTCGCCACGATGGAGAGCCTGTTGACCGCGCTACGGCCAGCCGAGCTGGCCCCGGAGCGGCTGCGCGGGGCGGTCGCCGCACTCTGGCAGTTCGTCCGCGGCACGGCCGCCACGACCGCCGACGCACGCGGGGCGGCGGCCGCCACCGGCGTCGCGGACGAGGACTGGTGGAACGCCCGCTCGGCCCGGCTCGCCGAGCTGGCACCGGACTTCCCGAAGCGCTTCCCACTGCTGACCGCGCTGCAGAGCGCCACCGGCGCCGCGCCCGAGGAGAGCAGCCGGGACGGCTTCCGCACCGGGCTCGCGGTGCTGCTCGACGGCATCGCGGCCGGGGTCTCCGTTCAGGGCGGGCCCTAGGGCAGGCCCTAACCCCGCCGGGCGGAGGGGATGGCCAGCAGCACGCCGAGGACCAGCAGGGCGGCGTACCCGACGGTCTCGTGGCCGTCCGGCACCAGGACGCGGACGAAGCCGAACAGCCGGAATCCCCCGAGCCGGTCGGCCAGCAGGCCGGAGCCGCCGCCGAGGATCAGCACGAAACCGAGGTAGCCGAGCAGGGTCTTCATACCCCCGAGCCTAGGAATGCCCGGCCGCCGGTTCATCCGACTTTCGGCGCGGACCGGGGCCACCAAAGTCTCGGTCCCTTCCCGTGACGTCGTCCCGGGGTGGCTCCGGACGGAGCAGCAGGCGCGGCGGCCCGGCAGCGGCGCCGGTACGTTCGCGGTGTGCAACCAAAGCATGTGCAGCAGAAGTCACCGGCCGTCACCCGGCTCGCCGCCGCCTCGGCGGCCTCCGCCCTGGTGCTCGGCATCGGTGCCCCGGTGGTGTTCGCCGTCGGCGCCCCCGCCGCCTTCGCGCAGGACGCCGGCTCCGCCGTCGGCGGCGAGCGGCTCGGCCTCCAGGCCGTCCAGGTCGCGCCGCTGGCCGGGGCGCCCGCCCTGCCCTCCGGGCTGAGCGGCCGCTCCTGGCTGGTGGCCGACGCCGGCACCGGCGAGGTGCTCGCCGCCCGCGACGCCCATCTGCGGCTGCCCCCGGCCAGCACCCTCAAGATGCTGTTCGCGGACACCGTGCTGCCCAAGTTCGACCGCTCGATCGAGCACCAGGTCACCCCCGGCGAACTCGCCGACGTCGGCGTCGGCAGCAGCCTGGTCGGCGTCAAGGAGAACCTGCCGTACCGGGTCGAGGACCTCTGGCGGGGCGTCTTCCTCAGCTCCGGCAACGACGCCGTGCACGTCCTGGCGCACATGAACGGCGGCGTCCAGCAGACCGTGGCCGAGATGCAGGCCCGCGCCCAGTCTCTGCAGGCGAACGACACCAAGGTGGTCTCCCCTGACGGCTACGACATGCCCGGCCAGGTCTCCTCCGCCTACGACCTCACCCTGTTCGCCCGCGCCGGGCTGCGCAACGCCGACTTCCGCTCCTACTGCTCCACCCGCACCGCGCACTTCCCCGGCGGGCTGGACAAGACCACCGGCCAGCGCATCTCCTTCGACATCGCCAACACCGACCGGCTGCTCGGCAAGTACCCGGGCCTGATCGGCGTCAAGAACGGCTACACCACCAACGCGGGCGCCACCTTCACCGGCGCCGCGGAACGGGACGGCCGCACCCTGCTGGTGACGGTGATGCACCCCGAGGCGCAGGGCAGGGTCTACGACGAGGCCGCCAGCCTGCTCGACTGGGGCTTCGCGGCAGCGGGCAAGGTCCAGCCGGTCGGGCAGCTGGTCGGGGACCTCGGCGACTCGGAGACCGCCTCCCCCGACGCCGCCTCGGAGGCTGCGGACGCCACCCAGCTGCCGCCCTGGTCCCGCCCGCCGGTCCTCCACAACAGCGGCGCCGGCTTCGCCCCCGCCCTCTGGTCGGCCGGCATCCTCGGCGCCGCCCTCGCCGTCTGGGGCACCGCCCGCGCCGCCGTCCGCCGCCGCACCGCCGCCACGGCCGCCGGCGCCTCCGGCGTCCCCGACGCCCCCGTTGTCAGCTCCTCCGGTGTCAGCCGCGACAGCCACCGCCGCCTGGCCCGCCGCGCCCGCGCCCTGCTCCACGGCGACCGCCACCGCCGGACGCGCTGAGCTGCGGGGCTGCATCTAGACTTCCGGCCATGACCACGCCCGACCCCGCCGCCTCGGACCGACTCGCCCGGATCGTCAGCCTCTCCTCCGGCAGCTACCTGCTCGTCACCACGTACAAGAAGGACGGCTCCGCCGTGCCGACCCCGGTGTGGGTGGTGCGCGACGGGGAGGCGCTCGGCGTCTGGACCGTCACGGACTCCTGGAAGGTCAAGCGGATCCGCAACCGCGCGGACGTCCTGGTCGGCCCCTGCGACGTCAAGGGGCGGCCGACCGGCAAGCAGTACCCGGCCACCGCCGAGATCCTCGGCCCCGAGCGGACCGCCGCGTACCGGACCCTGCTGCGACAGAAGTACGGCCTGCTCGGGGTGCTCACCCTGCTCGGCAGCCGGCTGCGGCGCGGCGAGCGCGGGACCGTCGGGATCCGGATCACGCTGGCCTGATCGCTTGGAGCGGGGGGCCGGCCCTCAGCGGGGCGCGGGTCCGTCGGCACGCTCGGCGGGCCGACGGACTCCGACTCCGGGCCGAAGCGTTCCTCGCATCGGGATGGACGTTCACCGACCGGTCCGCACTGACAAGCTTGGCGGTCATGGAAGAGAACGAGGCCGAGCCCGCACCGCTGCTGGTGGTGGACGGCGCGAACGTGGTCGGGTCGGTGCCCGACGGCTGGTGGCGCGACCGGCGCGGCGCCGCCGAGCGGCTGCGGGACTCGCTGGTCCCGCTCGCCGCCCGGGGGCTGCCGAACCTGCCCGGCCCGGTGGAGGTGGTCCTCGTGGTGGAGGGTGCCGCACGGGGCGTGACCGCCCTGCCCGAGGTGCGGGTGGTCGCGGCGAGTGGCAGCGGGGACGACCGGATCGTCGAGCTGGTCCGCGAGGCCCGTACCGAGCACCCCGACCGGCTCTGCCTGGTCGTCACCGCAGACCGCGAACTCCGCACCCGCGTCGGCTCGTTGGGTGCCGCCGTCACCGGCCCGCGCAGCGTGCGGCACCCACCGCCGCCGCACCGCGTCGGCGAACCGAATCCGGCGATTTCGGAGCGGGCGGGAACCGACCACTCCGGTCGTCCGACTGCTGAGGGGTGAGTACGAAGTCGCCGGGTGTCCGGCCGTTGAGTGTGCTGGTGGGGTTCGCCCTGCTGCTGGTGGTGGTGTTCGTGGTGGCGTATGCGGTGGGGCGGCAGGCGGGACCGGTGGCGCCGGGGCTGACTCCGAGCCGGGGCGGTGGGGCGTCGCCGGGGATGGATGGGCACGACATGGGCGGGATGCGGTGAGCCCGCTCGCGGGGGCCGACGCCGGGGCGCTGGTGTCCACCGATCTGGCCGTCGGCGGGATGACCTGTGCGGCCTGCGTGGGCCGGGTGGAGAAGCGGCTGGGCCGGATCGACGGGGTGACGGCCGGGGTGAACCTGGCGACCGGACGGGCCCGGGTGCTGCATCCGGCCGGGGTGTCCGTCGAGGAGCTGGTGGCGGCGGTCCAACGGGCCGGCTACACCGCCGAGTTGGCGCCCGAGGGGGTGCCCGGCGGGCCGGCGGAGGAGGAGCCGGACGAGCGGTGGCGGCTGTTGGTGACCGCCCTGCCGGCCGTCCCGGTGCTGGTGCTGTCGATGGTGCCGGCGCTGCAGTTCACCGCCTGGCAGTGGATCTGCTTCGCGCTGGCCGTCCCGGTGGTGACCTGGGGTTCGGCGGGCTTCCACCGCCGGGCCTGGCAGGGGCTGCGGCACGCGGCCGCGACCATGGACACCCTGGTCAGTCTGGGCGTGGTGGCCTCCTTCGGCTGGTCCGGGTACGCGCTGTTCCTCGGCGGGGCCGGGCGGTTGGGCATGCGGATGCCGTTCTCGCTGACCGCCGACGGCGGCGGCACGGCACATGTGTACCTGGAGGCGGCAGTCGGTGTGCCGCTGTTCGTGCTGGCCGGCCGGCTGTTGGAGGGGCGGGTGCGGCGGCGCAGCGGCTCCGCGCTGCGGGCGCTCGCCGAGTTGGGCGCCAAGCAGGTGTGTCTGCGGGCGGAGGACGGCGAGGAGCGCCTGATACCCATCGAACTCCTCCTGCCGGGGCAGGAGTTCGTGGTGCGCCCGGGCGAGCGGGTGGCCACCGACGGGGTGGTGGTCGAGGGCGGTTCAGCGCTGGACCTGAGCCTGCTGACCGGGGAGAGCGTGCCGGTCGAGGTCGGCCCGGGTGACCGGGTGGCGGGCGCGACGGTGAACGTCGGCGGCGCGCTGGTGGTGCGGGCGACGGCCGTCGGCGCGGACACCCAACTGGCCCGGATCACCGCGCTGGTGGCGGACGCCCAGGCCGGCAAGGCCCGCGCCCAGCGGCTGGCGGACGCGGTGGCCGGGGTGTTCGTGCCCTGCGTGCTCACCGTCGCGGTGTGCGTGCTCGGCTTCTGGCTGGGCGCGGGCGCGGCCCCGCAGGCGGCGGTCACGGCGGCGGTCGCGGTGCTGGTGGTGGCCTGCCCGTGCGCGCTGGGCCTGGCGACCCCGACCGCGCTACTGGCGGCCACCGGGCGCGGCGCCGAACTGGGTGTGCTGGTGCGCGGCCCGGAGGTGCTGGAGAGCCTGCGCCGGGTGGACACCGTGGTGATGGACAAGACCGGCACGCTCACCACCGGCCGGATGGAGCTGGCGGCGGTGACACTGGCCGATGGCTTCACCGAGGAGTCCACCGAGCAGCTCACCCAGGCCGAGGTGCTGCGGCTGGCCGGCGCGGTCGAGCACCGCTCGGAGCACCCGATCGGACGGGCCGTCGCGGCCGCCGCCCGGGAGAGTTGCGGGGCGCTGCCGGCGGTGGACGGCTTCGCGGCCACCACCGGCCTCGGGGTGTCCGGCACGGTCGAGGGCAGGTCGGTGCGGGCGGTGCGACCGGACGGCGCTGCCCTGCCTCCGGAGCTGGCCGAGGCCGTGGCGGCCGCCGGGGAGGCGGGCCGCACGGCGGTGCTGGTGGAGCTGGACGGGCGGGGCGCGGCGGTGCTGGCCGTCGGCGACACGGTGCGCTCGGGCAGTTGGCGGGCACTCCACCGGCTGCGCGGGATGGGCCTGGAGACCGTCCTGCTGACCGGCGACGGCCCGGGCGCGGCCCGCGCGGTGGCGGCCGAGCTGGGCATCGAGCGGGTGCACTCCTCCGCTTCGCCCGAGCGCAAGGCCGAGGTGGTGGCCGAACTGCGCGCCGCCGGACGAACGGTGGCGGTGGTCGGCGACGGTGTCAACGACGCGGTGGCGCTGGCCTCGGCGGACCTCGGGGTCGCCCTGGCCTCCGGCAGCGACGCGGCGATCGGCGCGGCCGGGCTGACCCTGGTGCGCGGCGACATCGAGGCGGTGGTGGACGCGGTACGACTGGCCCGGCAGACCCTGGCGACGATCCGGACCAACCTTCTCTGGGCCTTCGGCTACAACCTGGTGCTGATCCCGCTGGCGGCCGTCGGGCTGCTGAACCCGATGCTGGCGGCGGTCGCGATGTCGCTCAGTTCGCTCCTGGTGGTGGGCAACAGTCTGCGGCTGCGCACCTGGCGACCGGGGCGGGGACAGCCCGGCGGACCACGCGACAGCCGGCACGGCGGACGGCGGCAGGGGGCGCGGCGATGAGGGCGCTGGAACGACTCGAGGTGGTCGGCCCGCCGGTCGGCGCGGCGGCGCTGGCGCTGGCCCTGCTCACCGGCTGGACGGCGGTCGGCGGGGCCGGCGCGCCCCGGCCGGTGGAGGCCGACGCCGGCTGGGTGCTGCTGCCCACGGCGGGCGCGGCCTCGGCGACGGCGGCCTTCTTCACGGTGCGCAACCCGGGTGACGTCCCGGACGAACTGACCGGCGCCAGCTGGGAGTTCGGCGGCCCGATCACCCTGAAACGGCATCTGCACCAGGGCGCGGCGGGCCGCTGGGAACCGGTCGCGGCGCTGCCGGTTCCGGCCCGGGGCGAACTGGCGATGTCCCCCGAGGACGCCGACCTGATGATCGCCGCCCCGCCCCCGATCAAGCCCGGCCAGTGGGTGGGCTTCACCCTCACCTTCCGCCACAGCCCGTCCCTGCGGCTGGTCGCCCGCCGCGCAAACCCGGCGAGGAGATCGCCCAGGACGCCGCGTTCGTCAAGGCCGGCACCATCGACCCCGACCTCACCGTGGTCGGCGTCGACGTGTCA
>NZ_JBEXKB010000031.1:78791-104724 GCF_040609455.1 Kitasatospora sp. NPDC004669 | reverse complement strand
TTCCGCGCGCTGGGCAAGCGCTTCGGCAAGGGCGTGCAGGACGTCGCCAAGGCCGTCGCCGCCGCCGACGCCGCCCGCCTGGCCGCCGAACTGCGCGCCGACGGCGAGACCGGCGTCCAGCTCGACGGCGAGACGATCACCCTGTCCCCCGACGAGGTCATCATCACCGAGACCCCGCGCGAGGGCTGGGCCGTCGCCAACGAGTCCGGCGCCACCGTCGCCCTCGACCTGGCCATCACCCCGGAGCTCAAGCGCCTCGGCATCGCCCGCGACGCCATCCGCCAGATCCAGGAGGCCCGCAAGAACTCCGGCCTGGACGTCGCCGACCGCATCGTCCTGCGCTGGCGCGCCGCCACCGAGGAGACCGCCGAGGCCATCGCCGAACACGGCCCCCTCGTCGCCGAAGAGGTCCTCGCCACCGACTTCGCCGCCGGCGCGGCCGACTGGACCTCCGAAACCTTCACCGACGAGTCCCTCGGCCTGACCTTCCAGCTCCGCAAGGCCTGACCGACCCCACCGGAACCGCCGCCCAGCTCCCGAGCCGGGCGGCGGTTCCGCGTTTTCCGCCCCCATCCCCCGACGGCCTTCCCCCGCGCGCCCGTCCTCCCGGCCCCCGCGCTCCCCCTCTTCTCGCGCCCCTCCCCTTCCCCGCACGCTCTTTCCCCCGCCCTCCCTCGCGCTCCCCCCTCTTCCCCTCCTCCTTCCCCGCGCCCCGAACACGGGCGCGGGGAACTGCGCGCAGCGGAAGCCCCCCTCCCGCACCCGCAAGCCCTCCCCCGCCCCCTCCCGCGCTCCCGACACAAAAAGAGCGTCCCCTCCCCGACCCGAAGGTCGGAAAGGGGACGCCCCAAGAGCCGGGCTACAACCTCAGTTGTCGCCGTCCTCGTCGATCAGGAAGCCCCGCATCGGCGCCGGAGCCTGCTGCATCGGCTGCGGCGGCTGCGGCCGGACGGCCGCCATCGGCTGGGTCATCCCGGCCGGCTGCATCTGCGGAGCACCGCTGTTGCCACCGGCAGCCTGCCCACCGAAGCTCGGCGCCGGCACGTTCCCGCCGAAGGAGCTCTGCCCACCGAACGACGGCGAGCTGCCACCGAACGACGGCTGGTTCCCACCGAAGGACGGCGCACCGGAGGTCATCGCACCGGCACCGGTAGGAGCCATCGACGAGGCCGCCGGCGGCAGCGACGCGGTGGCGGGGATCCGCGGCGGGGCGAGCGAGTCGTCGGCCTGCGACTCCAGCTGACGCAGCTGGGTCTCCAGGTACGACTTCAGGCGCGTCCGGTACTCACGCTCGAACGCCCGCAGGTCCTCGACCTTGCGCTCCAGCGTGGCCCGCGCGGACTCCAGCGACCCCATCGCGACGCGGTGCTTCTCCTGCGCGTCCCGCTCCAGGGCGTCGGCCTTGGCACGCGCGTCGCGCTCCAGACCCTCGGCACGGCTGCGCGCCTCGCCGACGATCTTGTTGGCCTCGGAACGGGCCTCGGAGATCGCCTGGTCAGCGGTCTGCTGGGCGAGCGCCAGCACACGCGCGGCGCTGTCGCCGCCGGGGCCCTGCTGCTGCATCGGGCCGCCCATGGGGCCACCCATCGGCTGCGGGCCGCCCATGGGGCCGCCCATCGGCTGCATCTGCTGCTGGCCCATGCCCTGGCCCATGCCCTGGCCCATGCCCTGGCCCATCGGGTTGCCCATCTGCTGCGGGCCACCGGGACCGCCCATGGGCTGGAGCATCTGACCGCCCATCGGCTGGACCAGCTGCTGCTGGCCGCCCATGGTCTGGTTCATCTGCTGCTGCGGGCCGCCCATCTGCTGGGGACCACCCGGACCGGCCGGGAGCTGCGGAGCGCCGGAGGGCAGGCCGAGCGGCTGGTTCCCCATCTGCTGCTGCGGGCCGCCGGGGCCCATCTGCTGCTGGGGACCACCCGGGCCCATCTGCTGCGGAACACCGGGGCCCATCTGCTGCGGACCACCCGGACCCTGCTGGCCGGGGACCGGCGGGCCGGATATGGCGGCCGGGACGGGCGCGGCCGCACGCGGCGCGTCCTGCGGCGGCTCCTTCCGCATGTTGGCCTGGTTCTGCGCGGCAGCGCGAGTCGCGGCGGCCAGCTTGGCCCGCAGGTCCTCGTTCTCCCGGAGGAGGCGGGTCAGCTCCGCCTCGACCTCGTCGAGGAAGGCATCGACCTCGTCCTCGTCATAGCCTTCACGCAGGCGGACGGTCGTGAACTGCTTGTTCCGAACGTCCTCGGGGGTCAATGGCATCTCTTCACCTCAACGTGATCGTCGGCACACCGGCATCCTGTCGCATCGCTCACCTACGACTAGGGGTGCACAAGCGAGATCAGGACATACACAATGATCATCAGTACGAAGAAAGACAGGTCGAGCGCCACGCCCCCGAAACGCAACGGCGGAATGAACCGCCGAAGAAGCTTGAGCGGCGGATCCGTGACAGTGTACGTGGCCTCCAGGACCAGGACCATGGCCTTGCCGGGCCGCCACGAACGCGCGAACTGGAAGACCCAGTCCATGACCAGTCGCACGAGCAGGAACACCAGGAAGACGGTCAGGGCGTAGTAGAGCACCGCCCACACGATGTCCATCGCGTTTCCCTCTCCCCGGTCCCGGGCCCTAGGGCCTGCCGCTCGTCACCTGTCGCCAACCACTGTTGATCAGATCCACACGTAAAGTCGTGGCCGGGTCAGCTCTGGTTGAAGAACCCACCCTCGGCGATCCGAGCCTTGTCCTCCGCCGTGACATCGACGTTAGCAGGCGACAGCAGGAACACCTTCTGCGTCACGCGCTCGATACTGCCGTGCAGACCGAAGACGAGTCCAGCGGCGAAGTCTACGAGCCGCTTCGCATCAGTGTCGTCCATCTCGGTCAGATTCATGATCACAGGGGTACCGCCGCGGAACTGTTCCCCGATGGTACGGGCCTCGTTGTAGGTCCGCGGGTGCAGCGTGGTGATGCGGTAGGGCTCTCGTTCGTTCACTACCTTGGGCATGATCACCGGGGCGCTCTTCTCCAGGTTGTGGCGGCGTTCGGGTGTGATGGACGACACGGGGGCCATCCTCGGGGTCTCCTGCCGGATCGGCACCGCCGCCGGGACCGGCTGCGGGGTGATCGAGGGGACCGGAGCAGGTGCTGCGGCGGCGGCCGGCCGGGGAATGTCCTCGGTCCGCTGCCCGGTACGGATCGGCTCGGGGTCCGCGTCGTAGTCGTCGTCGGGGTCGTACCCCTGGCCGTCGTACGTCTCGTCCTCCACGAGGCCGAGGTAGACCGCCATCTTGCGCATTGCGCCGGCCATGCTCCTGTCTCCTCCGCTCATGGCCACCTCGCTGGAGCTCGGTGGCTGATTCGCGAAACGCGCACCTTCTGATGGTCGCTCGCTCCGCTCGCTCCGTGGGACCTGCTACGCCCCGGCGGCCAGGCCGGGCGGCCCTGCCTGCGGATCCCGCGGTTCCGCCCACGACGGCCCGTCAAGGCGACGCGCCGTCAGAGTTCGTGGGTGGGGCCGCGGAGCTGCGATCCACGGTTGGCTAGCGCTTCGGAAAGCTGCTAGTTTCTGTCCTATTTTGTCCTGCAGTCTGATCTACTTACCCGGTGACGTTACCCGAGGGGTGACCTCACTCCGAGTACCGCCGTTCCGACGCGCACATGTGTCGCCCCGGCGGCAATCGCCTGCTCAAGGTCACCACTCATCCCTGCGGAGACCATGGTGGCAGCAGGATGGGCCGCCCGTACGGCGGTTGCGATTTCCGCCAGCCGGTCGAAGGCACGGGCCGGGTCGCCGGCCAGCGGACCGGCCAGCGGGGCGACGGCCATCACACCGTCCAGCCGCAGCCCGGGCGTGTCGGCGATCGCGTCGGTGAGTTCCGCGACGTCCTCGGGGGCGACCCCGGCCCGGTGCCCACCCTCGCCGTGCTCCTTGTCCAGCGCCACCTGCACCAGGCAGCCCAGCTCAGGCCGCTCGGACTTGAGCACCGCCGCCGAGAGCGACTCGACCAGCCGCAGCCGGTCCACCGAGTGCACGTGGTTCGCGTACCGGACGACCGAGCGGACCTTGTTGGTCTGCAGCTGTCCGACGAAGTGCCAGGCGAGAGGAAGGTTTCTGCACTGCTCCGCCTTGGGCCCGGCGTCCTGGTCGCGGTTCTCCGCGACATCCGTCACACCCAGTCCGGCCAGCAGCGCGGTGTCCTCGGCCGGGTAGGTCTTGGTGACGACGATCAGGGTGACGTCCTCGCGCGGACGTCCGACAGCCGCACAGGCGTCCGCGATCCGGCGCTCGACCACGTCGAGGTTGGTGCCCAGCTCCTCGTACCGGGCCCGCTGGCCCTCCGTCAGAGCCTTCAGCCAGCCCTCATCAGGGAAGAAAGGGCCGGGTCCGCCCGGGAACGGTCCGAAGATGTCGTTCGTCATCAGTGATCAGAGCCCAACCAGACGTAGCTCGCGAGCCGACCCGTGCGCCGCTCGCGGCGATAGGAGAAGTGATCGGCGGATTCGAGGGTGCAGACCGGTGATCGCACCAGCCGGGTGACCCCCGCCGCGGCCAGTTGTGCCGCGACCCCCTCCGGCACGTCCAGCGCCGGGGTCCCCCACGAGGTCTCGGCGAAGGCCGCCGGAACCACCTCGGCGACCTCGGCGCGCAGTCCGGCAGGCACCTCGTAGCAGCGGCCGCAGACCGCGGGGCCGCTGGCGGCGGTGATCCGCGCCGGCTCGGCCCCCAGTTCGACCATCGCCCTGACGACCGCGGGCACCACCCCGGCCGCCAGCCCGGGCCGGCCCGCGTGGGCCGCGCCCACCACGCCCGCCACCGGATCCGCCAGCAGCACCGGGGTGCAGTCCGCGGTCAGCACCGCGAGCGCGAGCGGCCGGTCGGTGACCACCGCGTCCACCGTGGGGGCCTCCCCCAGCGGCTGGCGCTCCGTCACCACGGCGACCTCGGCGCCGTGCACCTGGTTCATCCAGACCACGTCGGCCGGGTCCAGCCCCAGCTCCCGGGCGGCGATCGCCCGGTTCTCCCGGACGGCCTCCGGGTCGTCCCCCACCGCGCCGCCGAGGTTGAGCTCCCCGTACGGCGAAGTGCTCACCCCGCCCCACCGGTCGGTGAAGGCGAAGTGAGCACCCGCGTGTACCGCGCGATCGATCACTTAAGGAAGTCCGGGACGTCGAGCTCCTCGGCCGGGCTCTCCACGAACGGCTGCCGGGCCGGCTGCACCTGCGGCGGCACCGGGGCGGCGGCGGTCGTGGTGGCCGGGGTCTCGGCCGAACGGGCCGGGGCGGCCGGGGCCTCCCCCTCCGAACGGGACGTCACCGAACCGATGCTCCCGTACGACGGCCGGCCGGCCGGGCGCTCCGGGGCGGCCGGCGGGGTCGCCGGGGCGGCGGGGGCGGTGGACTTCACCACCGGGTCGCGGACGATCGCCGGCGGCTGACCGCCGTCGAAGCCCGCCGCGATGACGGTGACCCGCACCTCGTCGCCGAGCGCGTCGTCGATGACCGCACCGAAGATGATGTTGGCCTCGGGGTGGGCGGCCTCGCTGACCAGCTGGGCCGACTCGTTGATCTCGAACAGACCGAGGTCGGAGCCGCCCGAGATGGACAGCAGCACGCCGCGGGCGCCGTCGATCGAGGCCTCCAGCAGCGGCGAGGAGATCGCCATCACGGCGGCCGCCTTGGCGCGGTCCTCGCCACGGGCCGAGCCGATGCCCATGAGAGCCGAGCCGGCGTCCGACATGACGGACTTGACGTCGGCGAAGTCGAGGTTGATCAGACCCGGGGTGGTGATCAGATCGGTGATGCCCTGGACGCCGGAGAGCAGGACCTGGTCCGCCGAGCGGAACGCGTCGAGCACGCTGACCTGGCGGTCCGAGATGGACAGCAGTCGGTCGTTCGGGATCACGATGAGGGTGTCGACCTCTTCGCGCAGGGCGGCGATGCCGTCCTCGGCCTGGTTGGCCCGGCGACGGCCCTCGAAGGTGAAGGGGCGGGTGACCACGCCGATGGTCAGGGCGCCCAGCGATCGGGCGATGTTGGCGACGACGGGCGCGCCGCCCGTGCCCGTGCCACCGCCCTCACCGGCGGTCACGAAGACCATGTCGGCCCCCTTGAGGACCTCCTCGATCTCCTCTCGGTGGTCCTCGGCGGCCTTGCGGCCGACCTCGGGATTGGCGCCGGCGCCGAGGCCCCGGGTGAGTTCACGGCCCACATCGAGCTTGACGTCGGCGTCGCTCATGAGGAGGGCCTGCGCATCGGTGTTGATCGCGATGAACTCGACGCCCTTGAGACCGACCTCGATCATCCGGTTGATGGCGTTGACACCACCGCCGCCGATACCGACGACCTTGATGACTGCGAGGTAGTTCTGCGGTGCTGCCACGTCGAAGGCCTCTCGCCTCGAATTTCCGGGTCGGCCCGACCCGGGCGAGGGGTCGTACCGACGGATGTCGATGGGTAGGGAGCCTGGTTTCTGACTTAATGTCCGAAATGCCGACCGCCGACCCCAACCCTAAACTTGACCTTTAGGGTTAGTCCTGTGCCTCCGTCACATCACCAGGGGACACAGTCTGGTGACACAGGACACTAGGTGGCTCCGGGCACGTGTTTCAACGAACACGCCGAGCTTCCCTTTTTCTTTTGAGCCTATGTGATCATCGGCCGGCAATGGAAACCGGGGTGACCACCAAGGGTCGGGCCGACACTTCGAGGCGTCAACCCCTCCCCCGGGCACAGAATCTAGCGGATCACCCGGACACCGCCGGAGCCTCCGGCGCAGTCACGTCGAAGTTGGTGCCCTTCTGGGCCATCAACGCCTGCAGCACCCGGGCCTTGCGGTCGTTCTTCTCCGGGCTGCCCCAGCGCACCGTCGCACCCCCGCTGAGCTGCAGTTCGATGTCATCGTACGAGTGCACGAGGACCGATCCGGCCCGCTTGGCGATCTCCGGCGGAAGCCCGGCGGCCACCGCCACCGCGCCCTGCACCAGCTGTGCCCGGGAGATCACCCCGTCCACGTCCTTGGCCTGCTGACTGAGCCGCAGCTCCACCACCGGCACGCCCGCCGGCGGGGCCGCCTCGGTGGCGAAGCTCACTCCGGCGGCATCCATCTGGGTGAACTGGCCGTCGTCCCCCTTGACGGCGGCCACGGCCGTCCGCTGCACCACCTTGACCTGCAGGGTGTGCGGCCAGCCCCGCCACACCTCCGCCTTGGCCACCCGGGGGATCGCCTCCACCCGGTGCTCGACCTCGGCCAGGTCCACCCGGGCCAGCGGGCCGCCGGCCAGCCCGCCGACCGCCTCGCGGACCTGCTCCGACGTCAGCTTCTCGTCGGTGGTGCCCTGGACGGCGACATCGCGCACGTCCAGCACCGAGGAGTAGAACACCAGCCAGGCCAACCCGCCCAGCACCGCGGCGACGAGCACGCTCAGCACCACGATGCCCCGCCGGGAGAGCCGGAGGCGGGGAGCGGACTCCTCGTCTCCGAACTCATCCTCCTGGGGGTACCCCCGGCGGGAGGCCGGGGAAGGGTCGGCGAGCCGACCGTCAGCCACGACGGCGACCGCCCCGGTGGGCCTGGATCGCCTCGTACACCATGCCGACCAGCAGGTCGTCGGCGTCCCGGCGGCCGAACTCGGCCGCGGCCCGGCTCATGTCCCAGAGCCGCTGCGGGTCGGTGAGCACCGGCAGCACGTTCTGCAGCACCCAGTCCGGGGTCAGCTCGGCGTCGTCCACCAGCAGACCGCCGCCGGCCTTGACCATCGGCTGGGCGTTCAGCCGCTGCTCGCCGTTGCCGATCGGCAGCGGCACGAAGGCGGCGGGCAGGCCGACCGCGGCCAGCTCGGCGACCGTCATGGCGCCGGCCCGGCAGAGCATCAGGTCGGCGGCGGCGTAGGCGAGGTCCATCCGGTCGATGTACGGCACCGGGCGGTACGGCGGCATCCCGGGGACGTCCGCGACCTGCGGCAGCTCGTTCTTCGGACCGACCGCGTGCAGGATCTGCACACCGTACTGCTGCAGCCGCGGGGCGATCGCGGTGACGGTCTCGTTCAGCCGGCGCGCGCCCTGGGAACCGCCGGAGACCAGCAGGGTGGGCAGCCGCTGGTCGAGGCCGAAGTACTGGCGGGCCTCCGGCCGGGTGGCGTTGCGGTCCAGGGTGGCGATGGTCCGGCGCAGCGGGATGCCGATGTACCGGGAGTCGCGCAGCTTGCTGTCCGGGGTGGAGACGGCGACGAAGTCGGTGTAGCGGGCGCCGATCTTGTTGGCCAGGCCCGGGCGGGCGTTGGCCTCGTGCACCACGATCGGCACCCCGGCCCGCTTGGCGGCCAGGTAGGCGGGCATCGAGACGTAGCCGCCGAAGCCGACCACGGCATCGGCGTTGACCCGCTCGATGATCTCCTGGGCGGCCCGGACGGTGCCCCGCAGTCGGCCGGGGACGGTGATCAGCTCGGGGGTGGGCTTGCGCGGCAGCGGGACGGCTGGGATGAGCTCCAGCTGGTAGCCGCGCTCGGGCACCAGCCGGGTCTCCAGACCGCGCTCGGTGCCCAGGGCGGTGATCCCGATGGACGGGTCGTGCCTGCGGAGGGCGTCCGCGAGGGCCATGGCCGGCTCGATGTGACCGGCGGTCCCCCCGCCGGCGAGTACGACATGCACCGAAATTCACCGCTCCCTGCGTGCCGGCCCGGGGGCCGGGCGCGCTGTGGTTCGTCGTCGTGGCAGCACCCGGGCCAGTCGCTTCCTGATCCGGGAGTTCTTGCTCCGGGCGGCCAGGGCCGCCTTCGCGCCGGAGGAGCTGCGTGCCAGGCACAGCAGCACTCCGATCGCGGACATGGCCGACAGCATGGCGGAACCGCCGTAGGAGAACAGCGGGAGCGGGACGCCCGCGATGGGCAGCAGTCCCAGCGCCGACCCCAGGTTGATCATGGCCTGCGCCATGATCCAGGTGGTGGCGGCTCCCGCGGCGTACCTGACGAAGGGGTCCTTCGTGCCGATGGCCACACGGATACCCGCGTAGCCTAGTGCCGCGAAGAGGCCGATCACCGACAGCGTCCCCACCAGGCCCAGTTCCTCGCCGGTCGCGGCGAAGATGAAGTCGGTGTGCGCCTCGGGCAACTGGCCCCACTTCTCCACGCCCGCGCCGAGGCCGGTGCCGAAGCCGCCGCCGAGCGCGAACGAGTACACGCCGTGCAGGGCCTGGAAGCAGGCGCCTTCCGGGTCGAGCTTGGTGACGCCGATGCAGCCCAGGCGCTCGGCCCGGTGCGGGACGGTGATCACCAGGGCGGTACAGACCACGACGGCCACCCCGAGGGTGGCCACGAACAGCCGCAGCGGCGCGCCGACCATCCAGAGCAGCGCGAACACCATGGCCACCAGGATCATCGAGGTGCCCATGTCGCCGCCGATCATGATCAGCGCGAGCAGCAGCAGGGCGCCCGGCACCAGCGGCACCAGCAGGTGCTTCCACGAGGTGAGGGTGCCGGCCTTCTGCTTGCGGGCGAGCAGGTCGGCGCCCCAGAGCACCAGCGCGAGCTTGGCGAACTCGGAGGGCTGGAACTGGAAGAACCCGAAGTCCAGCCAGTTCTGGTTGCCGTTGATCCGCACCCCGATGCCGGGCACGGCGACCAGCGCGAGCGCGCCGATCACCCCGAACATCACCGGGTAGACGATCACCCGCAGCACCGCCACCGGAACGGAGGCGAAGCCGACCAACATGACCAGGCCGAGGATGGCCGCGATCAGTTGCTTGAGGAAGTAGTACTGCGCCGTGTGGTGCTGGTTCAGGGCCAGGATCTGCGAGGCCGAGAAGACCATCATCAGGCCCAGCACCACCAGCAGCAGCGTGGTGCCGACGACCAGCAGGTACGGTGTGAGCGGCCGGTCCAGCCAGTACCGTACGCGGGCCCGGAAGGCCTGCAGACGGCCCAGCGGACCGGCCGACTTGTACTTGGTCGTGGTGGCGGATATCACTCGCCACGGCTCGGCGGCGTCCTGCTTCCCAACGCCGGAATCCGCCCTGCCCTGCCCCGCCACCGCTCCCCGCTCCGTTCTCTACGGCTCGTTCGTCTCCGGGCCGCTCTGACCCAACGCCGACGGTCGTCGGCGCGGCCCTTCAACTCACTCCCTGAGTCACTCCCCGAGGTTCGCCAGCGCCCGGACGGCCGCCGCGAACAGGTCGCCGCGCTCGCCGTAGTTGGTGAACATGTCCATCGAGGCGCAGGCCGGGGCCAGCAGCACGGTGTCACCCGATCGGGCGAGCGACGCGGCTGCGCGAACCACCTCGGTCATCGCCACCGCGCCAGTCTGGCCCTCGGCCGCCTCGATCACCGGCACATCCGGAGCGTGTCGCTCCAGCGCCTCGCGGATCAGCGCCCGGTCCTGGCCGATCAGCACGACCGCGCGCAGCCGCTCGGCCGCGCCCTGGACCAGGTCGTCGAAGGTCGCGCCCTTGGCCAGGCCGCCGGCGATCCAGACGATCGGCCGGTAGGCGGCCAGCGAGGCGGCCGCGGCGTGGGTGTTGGTGGCCTTGGAGTCGTCGATGTACGTGACCTCGCGGACCACGCCGACCTCGGCGATCCGGTGGGCGTCCGGGCGGAACGCCCGCAGGCCCTCCCGGACGGCCTTCGGCTCGACCCCGTAGGCCCGCGCCAGCGCCGCCGCGGCGAGCGCGTTGGCGATGTTGTGCGGGGCCGGCGGGTTGACGTCCTCGACGGCGCCCAGCTCGGCCGCGTTCTTGGTCCGGTCCTCGACGAAGGCGCGGTCCACCAGCAGACCGTCCACCACGCCGAAGTTCGACGGGCTCGGCGCGCCGAGGCCGAAGCCGATCGCCCGGCAGCCCTCCTCGACGTCGGCCTCGCGGACCAGCGCCTCGGTGGCCGGGTCGGCCAGGTTGTACACGCAGGCGACCACGTTGCCCTCGTAGATCCGGCCCTTGTCGGCCGCGTACGCCTCCATCGAGCCGTGCCAGTCGAGGTGGTCGGGTGCCAGGTTGAGGACCGCGGCCGAGTACGGGCGCAGCGAGGGCGCCCAGTGCAGCTGGTAGCTGGAGAGCTCGACGGCGAGCACGTCGTACGGCTCCTCGGCGAGCACCGCGTCCAGCACCGAGACCCCGACGTTGCCGACGGCGGCGGTGCGCTTGCCGGCCGCGGTGAGGATCGAGGCGAGCATCTGGACGGTGGTGGTCTTGCCGTTGGTGCCGGTGACCGCCAGCCAGGGGGCGGGCTCGCCGGTGCCCGGCAGCGGCTTGCGCAGCCGCCAGGCGAGCTCGACGTCGCCCCAGACCGGGACTCCGGCCGCCTCGGCGGCGGCGAACAGCGGGCTGTCGGGGGCCCAGCCGGGCGAGGTGACGATCAGCCTGGTGCCCTCGGGCAGGCTCGCGCCGTCGCCGAGGCGCACCGCGACGCCCAGCGCCTCCAGCTCGGCGGCGCGGGCCTTGAGGCCCTCGCCGCTGCCGCCGTCGACCACGGTGACGCTCGCGCCGAGCCCGTTCAGGACGCGCGCGGCGCTGATGCCCGAGACGCCGAGACCGGCGACCACCACGGGCAGGTTCTTGAAGTCAGGGTTCGTCATCCGGTCCGGTATCCCGCGTAGAAGAGGCCGAGGCCGACGGCCACGCACAGACCCTGGATGATCCAGAAGCGGACCACGACCAGGACCTCGCTCCAGCCCTTGAGTTCGAAGTGGTGCTGCAGTGGTGCCATCTTGAAGACGCGCTTGCCGGTCATCCGGAAGGAGCCGACCTGGATGATCACCGAGAGGGTGATGATCATGAAGAGGCCGCCGAGCAGGATCAGCAGCAGCTCGGTGCGGGAGCAGATCGCCAGACCGGCCAGGGCGCCGCCGAGGGCCAGCGAGCCGGTGTCACCCATGAAGATCTTCGCGGGCGAGGTGTTCCACCAGAGGAATCCGAAGCAGGAGCCCATCAGGGCTGACGCCACGACCGCGAGGTCCAGGGGGTCACGGACGTCGTAGCACGCGCCGGTGGCGGAGATGAAGTAGGCGCAGCTCTGCGTGTACTCCCAGACACCGATGAAGGTGTAGGCGCCGAAGGCCATCACCGAGGCACCGGTGGCGAGGCCGTCCAGACCGTCCGTGAGGTTCACGCCGTTGGAGGTCGCCGCGATCATGAAGTAGGCGAAGATGACGAACAGCACCGGGCCGATCGACCACTTGAAGTCGCGCACGAAGGACAGCGACTGGGAGGCCGGGCTGAGCCCGCGGTCGTCGTGGAACTGCAGCGCCAGGACGGCGAACACCAGGCCGACGATGGACTGGCCGGCCAGCTTCGCCTTGGCCCGCAGGCCCAGCGAGCGGCGCTTGACCACCTTGATGTAGTCGTCCAGGAAGCCGACCAGGCCGAGGCCCGCGGTCAGGAAGAGCACCAGCAGCCCGGAGGCGGTCGGGGTATCGCCCGTTATCGCCTTCGTCCCGAAGTACGCGATCAGGGTCGCCAGGATGAAGGCGATGCCGCCCATGGTGGGCGTGCCCTTCTTGCTGTGGTGCGCCTTGGGGCCGTCGTCGCGGATGTACTGGCCGTAGCCCTGCCGGGCGAGCAGCTTGATCAGCGCGGGCGTGCCGACCAGCGAGAGGATCAGGCCGATCATCCCGGAGAAGAGGATCTGCTTCATCATCGGGCAGCACCGTCCGCCAGGAGGGCCTCGGCCACCTTCTCCAACCCCACCGAACGGGACGCCTTCACCAGGACCACATCCCCCGGCCGCAGCTGACTGCGCAGCAGCTCGACCGCCGCGTCCGCGTCGGACACCAGCACCGACTCCTCACCCCACGAACCTTCGTTCCTCGCGCCGAGTTCCATGCAGGCCGCCTCGCGTCCGCCGACCGCCACCAGCTTGGTGACGTCCAGCCGGACGGCGAGCCGCCCGATGGCATCGTGCTCGGCCAGGCTGTCCTCGCCGAGCTCCCGCATCTCGCCGAGCACCGCCCAGGTGCGGCGGCGCTCCGGACCGCGGCCGCCCATCGAGACCAGCGCCCGCAGCGCGGCCCGCATCGAGTCGGGGTTCGCGTTGTAGGCGTCGTTGACGACGGTGACACCATCGGCCCGGTCGACGACCTCCATGCGCCAGCGGGACAGCGCACCCGCCTCGCCCAGGGCTGCCGCGGTGTCGTCGACGGTCATCCCGAGCTCCATCGCCACCGCGGCGGCGGCGAGGGCGTTCGAGACGTGGTGCTCACCGTACAGGCGCAGTTGCACGGGAGCGGAACCGGCCGGGGTGGTGAGCGTGAACGATGGCCGTCCGGTGGCGTCCAGGCGAACGTCCGTGGCCCGGACGTGGGCCTCCGGGGACTCCCCGAAGTAGACCACCTTCGCCCTGGTCCGGGAGGCCATCGCGCGCACCAGCCGGTCGTCCGCGTTGAGGATCGCGGCGCCCTCGGCGGGCAGTGCCTCGACCAGCTCGCCCTTGGCCTCGGCGATCGCCTCCTGGGAGCCGAACTCGCCGACGTGGGCGGTGCCGACGTTGAGCACCAGGCCGATCCGGGGCGGGGTGATCGAGGTGAGGTACTCGATGTCGCCCTTGTGCCGGGCGCCCATCTCCATGACCAGGTGCCGGGTACCGGCCTCGACCCGCAGCGCGGTCATCGGGTGGCCGATCTCGTTGTTGAGCGAGCCGGGCGGGAAGACGGTCTCGCCGTGGCGCTGGAGCAGCTGGGCGATCAGGTCCTTGGTGCTGGTCTTGCCGGCCGAACCGGTCAGCGCGACCACGGCGGTGCCCTGGGCGCGGGCGACCACGGTGCGGGCCAGCTTGCCGAGCGCGTCCACCACGCTGTCGACCAGGACGGCGGGCACGCCGACCGGGCGGGAGGCCAGCACCGCGACGGCGCCGGCCTCGACCGCCGTAACGGCGTAGTCGTGGCCGTCCACGTGCTCGCCGACGAAGGCCGCGAACAGGCCGCCGGGGCACACCTTCCGCGAGTCGACCTCGACCGGGCCGGTGACCAGGACGTCCGGGTCCGCGCCGTCCAGGGTGCCGCCGACCGCGGCGGCCACCTCGGCGAGGGTCAGTGCGATCACTGCTGCTCTACTCCTCGGTCGCCCCGGGCGGCCGTGGTCTGCGTGATGGATTCGCGCAGTACCTCCCGGTCGTCGAAGGGGCGGATCTCGTCTCGTACGTACTGGCCGAGCTCGTGGCCCTTGCCGGCCACCAGCACGGTGTCCCCCGCCTGGGCGCGGGCGACCGCGAGCTGGATCGCCTCGGCCCGGTCGGGGACGACCAGGACGGCCCCGCGCTCGGCCTCGGGCACCGCGGCGGCGCCGGTCAGCATGCTGGCGAGGATCGCCAGCGGGTCCTCACTGCGCGGGTTGTCGCTGGTCAGCAGGGCGGTGTCGGCGAGGCGGGCGGCGATGGCGCCCATCGGGCCGCGCTTGTGCGGGTCGCGGTCGCCGCCGCAGCCGACGACCACGTGCAGCCGGCCCTTGGTGACCTCGCGGAGCGAGGCGAGGACGGCCTGCAGGGCGTCCGGCTTGTGGGCGTAGTCCACGACCGCGACGAAGGGCTGTCCGGCGTCCACCCGTTCCAGTCGGCCCGGCACCCCGGGGACGGCGGCGACGCCGGCCACGGCCCGCTCCAGCGGCAGCCCGGCGGCGACCAGAACGGTGATCGCGGCCAGCGCGTTGGAGACGTTGAACGGGCCGGGCAGCGGGACGGAGGCGTCCGCCTGGGCGCCGTCCGGGCCGAGCACCCGGAAGGTGGAGCCGGCCGGGCCGAGCTGGACGTCCACGGCCCGCCAGTCGGCCTCGGCGGCGCCGGTGGCGGAGAAGGTGGTCACCGGGATCTTCGCCTCGGCGACCAGCCGGCGGCCGTACTCGTCGTCCAGGTTGACCACACCACGGCGGGACTTGCCGGGCTGGAAGAGCCGGGCCTTCGCCTGGAAGTAGTCCTCCATGTCCGGGTGGAAGTCGAGGTGCTCGGGGGTGAGGTTGTTGAACAGCGCGACGTCGTACGCCACCCCGTCGGTGCGGCCGAAGACCAGGGCGTGGCTGGAGACCTCCATGGTCACCGCGTCCGCGCCGCGCTCGGACATCACGCCGAGGATCGCGTGCAGGTCGGTGGCCTCGGGGGTGGTGCGCTCGCTCTTGATCCGCTCCTCGCCGACCCGCATCTCCACGGTGCCGATCACGCCGGGGTTGCGCCCGGCGCCGCGCAGACCGCCCTCGACCAGGTACGAGGTGGTGGTCTTGCCGTTGGTGCCGGTCAGCCCGATCATCAGCAGCCGCTCGGACGGGCGGCCGTAGACGATCGCGGCCAGCTCGCCCATCCGGGCCCGCGGCCGGTCGACGACCAGCAGCGGCAGACCGGTGGGGGCGGCCAGCTCGGCGCCCGCCGGGTCGGTGAGCACGGCCACCGCGCCGGCGTCCGCGGCCTTGGCCGCGAAGGCCGCGCCGTGGTGGTTGGCGCCCGGGAAGGCCACGTACACGTCGCCCGGGCGCACCGCGCGGGAGTCGTGGGTGACGCCGGTGACGGCACCGCCCTCGACGGGCGGCAGGCCCAGCTGAGCGGCCAGTTCGGCGAGCGGCAGGGCGGCGGTCCCGGTCGGGCGGGGCGGACTCACGGTGGTTTGATCGGGTTTCGGCACGGCGGGAAGGCTATCCGCCGAAGGGTGCCCAGGGCCAAACCGGGCCTTCTCGGCGTCGCCGGGTACACCGGCCCGCTGGTTGCTCATGTGCGCTCACGGCTTCCACTCGACGGGCAGGTTGGGCGCCTGGCTGCCGCTCGGCGGGACCTGCATGGTCTTCAGGGTGAACTCCATCACCTGCTTGAACACCGGTCCGCACAGCTGGCCGCCGAAGTGGCCGTTGACCGGGCCCTGGAGGGTACAGGAGACGGTGTACCGGGGGGCGTCGGCGGGGGCGAAGCCGATGAAGGAGGCGGTGTAGCCGTCGTAGCCGACCCCGTTGGCGGCCCCCCGGTTGGCGGTACCGGTCTTGCCGGCGATCCGGTAGCCGGGGATGGCGGCCTTGCCGCCGGTGCCCTGCTCGTCGTCGACGACCGACTCCAGCATCGAGGTGAGGGTCTTGGCGGTCTGCTCGCTGACCACCCGGGTCTGCTCGCCCGGCGGGGTCGGGGTGAACTTGCCGTCCGGCCCGGTGGTGCCCTGGACGATGCTGGGCGCGACCCGGACCCCGCCGTTGGCGATGGTCGAGTACACCGAGGTGGCCTGCAGGGCGTTCATCTGCAGCGGGCCCTGGCCGAAGGAGATGTTGTACTTCTCCGAGGCGACCAGGTCCTCCGGCTTCTTGAGCATCCCGGGGGTCTCCCCGGGGAAGTTCAGGCCGGTCGGCTGGGCCACGCCGAACTTGCGCATGTAGCCGTCCAGCGCCTGGTTGGCCTTCAGCTGGTCGCCGCCACCCAGGGTCTCGATCGCCTCGATGGTGCCGATGTTCGAGGACTTGGCCAGCACCCCGGCCAGGGTCAGGTACCAGTCGCCGTGCTCGACGTCGTCCTTGAACTGCTGGCCGGCCCGGACCAGCCGGTTCGGCACGGTGACCTTGGTGTCCCAGTTGGCCTTGCCGGAGTCCAGGACGGCGGCCAGGCTCATCAGCTTGGCGGTGCTGCCCGGCTCGTACGCGTCGACCAGGGCGGGGTTGCCCATCTGGGACTGCTTGGAGAGGCTCAGGTCGTTGGGGTTGAAACCGGGCGCGGTGGCCATCGCGAGGACCTGGCCGGTCTTCACGTCCTGGACCACCACGTAGCCCTTCTCCGCGCCGGAGTTCGCCACCTGGTCGGTGATCGCCTTCTGGGCCGCCCACTGGATGTCCCGGTTGATGGTCAGCTTGACGTCGCTGCCGGGCACGGCCGCGTCCATCGAGCCCCCGGCGGTGGGCACCAGCCGCCCGCCCGCCTGGGCGTAGCTGCTACGGCCGTCCTTGCCGGCCAGCATCTTCTGGTACTGCAGCTCCAGTCCGCCGGCGCCCTCGCCCTCGCCGTTGACGAAGCCGACCAGGTTGGCGGCCAGCCCGTCCGCCGGGTAGATCCGCTTCTGGGTCTCCCGGTTGAAGACGCCGGCCAGCGGGTTGGCGCACTCGGTGTCCACCCGGGTGCGTCCGCCCTGGTCGGCGGGCTTGCCGAGCAGCTTCCTCTGGGCCTGGCAGGTGCGCGAACCGGCCTGCCGTTCCAGGGTCGACTTCAGATCGCTGATCTGGTTCTTGGCGGCCGGGGTCTGCTGGGCGGCGAGCCGCTTGTAGCGGGTCTTGGGGGTGTGCAGGTCGGCGGCGAGCTTCTCCTTGGACGCGCCGAGGATCGGCGACAGCAGGGCGGCCGCCTGTTCCGGCGCGTCCGGGATGCCGGTCGCTTCCGGGGTGAACATCGCCGGGTCGGCGGTGATGTCGTACGCGTCCACGGTCGCTGCCAGCGCGACCCCGTCGGAGGACGTTATCGAGCCGCGCTCGGCGGTGATCGGGATGTTCAGGTAGCGGTTGGTGTTGGCGTCCGCGGCCAGCGCGTCGGCGTCCACCAGCTGGAGCTGCACCAGGCGCCCGGCGAAGACGGAGAACACCAGGGACAGCACCACGGTGATCACCCGCAGCCGGCGCTTCGGCTCGGCCAGCTTCAGCGCCTTGGGGCGCTGCGGCGGGCGGGTCTTCGGGCGCGGCCGCACCGCCGCCTGGCTGCGGGCCGGGGGACGACCCTCGGGGCGGCGCTGCTGCGGCGCGCGCGGGGTACGGGTGGTGGCGGGCTTGGCGGGCTGGGCCTTGGCCGACTGGTTGCGCGCGGGCTGGGCCTTGGACGGCTGAGCCTTGGCGGGCTGGGCCTTCGCCGACTGGTTGCGCGCGGGCTGGGCCTTGGACGGCTGAGCCTTGGCGGGCTGGGCCTTGGTGGGCTGGCTGCGAGCGCTCTGACCCTTTGCGCTCTGACCCTTTGCGGGCTGCCCCTTCAAGGGCTGGCTCCGGCCTGCGGCGGGGCGCGGGGCACCGCTGCGCGGCGGCTGACGGCGGCCCGAACCGGAGCCCGAGCCCGACGGCTGACGTGGAGTCGTCACCGGTTGCCACCCCCACTCTGCCCGGGCGCGGGCGAGACCGGATTGAGCTGGATCACCGCGTCACCGGCCGAGGCCGCCGGAGTCGGCACCGGCGTTGCGGCCGCCGGGGTGGTCGGCTGGGCGGTGGGCTGTGCCGAGGGCGCCGGGGTGCCCTGCGCGCCCGGTGAGGCCTTCATCGGCCACGGCGCGACCGTCGACCGCTTCACCGGCGGGCTGTCCTGCACCGGTCCGGGCGTGCCGACCACCTTGCCGCCGTTCGGCACGTCCAGGAAGGCCATCCCCCCGGCCGGGACCATGCCCAGCTCGGCGGCCCGCTTGGCCAGCGCGTCCGGGGCCGAGCTCTGGTCGATCTCGTGCTGGAGGCTCTGCTGCTCGTCGGTCGCCTTGGTGGTCTGCTTCTGCAGCCGGGACAGCTCGAAGGAACCCTCGTTGAGCGCGGTGTTCAGCGCGAGCAGCCCGAACAAGCCGCCGGCCAGCAGCATCACCACGAGCACCGCGAACGGTGTGCGCCCCCGCACGGGGCGTCGCCCCGGTCGGACCGTGATGCGCGCCCTGCCCTGCCCGGGGAGTCCTCCCCGCCCCGCCCGGACCTCACCGGCCACCGGCCCCACCGCTTTCCTCCGCCCTTCGGACCCCGCCGGGACTCAGCCCCGCTTGCTTCGGTCCCTGATCCTCTCCGCCACCCGCAGCCGTACGGGCGCGGCGCGCCGGTTCTCCTCGATCTCCTGCTCGGTGGCCAGCTCGGCACCGCGGGTGATCAATTTGAGCCAGGGCTGGTGCTCCTCCGGGATGAACGGGAGCCCCGGCGGGGCGGTGCTGGTCGCCCCTGCGGCGAAGTACTGCTTCACCAGCCGGTCCTCCAGCGACTGGTACGACATCACGACGATCCGGCCGCCCAGCGCCAGGGCGTCCAGCGCCCCCGGGATCGCCCGGTCCAGGACCTCCAGCTCGCCGTTGACCTCGATCCGCAGCGCCTGGAACGTCCGCTTGGCCGGGTTCCCGCCGGTCCGGCGGGTCGCCGCCGGAATGGCGTTGCGCACCAACTCGACCAGACGCGCGCTGTTGCTGAACGGTTCCTTGGCCCGCTCCCGCACGATGACCGAGGCGATCTTCCCGGCGAACCGCTCCTCGCCGTAGACCTTGAGGATCCGGGCCAGGTCTCCGTGGCTGTAGGTGTTCAGCACCTCCGCCGCGCTGATCCCCCGGGTCTGGTCCATCCGCATGTCCAGCGGCGCGTCCTGCGCGTACGCGAAGCCGCGGTCGGCCTCGTCCAGCTGCATCGAGGAGACGCCGAGGTCGAACAGGATCCCGTCCACCCGGTCGATGCCCAGGCGCTCCAGCACCTCGGGGATCTCGTCGTACACCGCGTGCACCAGGGTGGCCCGGTCACCGAACCGGGCCAGCCGCTCGCCGGACAGCTTCAGCGCCTGCGGGTCACGATCCACCGCGACCAGCCGGACCTCCGGGAACTGGGTCAGCAGCGCCTCGCTGTGCCCGCCGAGGCCGAGGGTGGCGTCCACCACCACGGCACCGGGCCGCGAGATCGCCGGGGCCAGCGCGTCCATGCACCGCTGAAGCATCACCGGAACATGCTTGGGACCCGGCTCATTGGTGGTCATGCGCGGTGGCGCCCTTCCTCGGTGCGGAGCAGCCCGACGTCCGGGAGCTCCGACCATTCTCGCCCACCGTCCCCCGGCACGACGACGCGGCCCGTGGTCCCCGCCCGCTCTAGGGGAAGGTCGTGACCGCCCGGCGCCGGGGAAGGTGCGCCAGGTGGGCACGGAGCGGGTGGAGGCCACGAGCCGCATCGACCGGGCCACACCGGCCGGCGAGGCCCGGTTGACGGGCTCCGGCGGGTGTGCTCCACTGCGCCGCAACTCTATCGCGCGGGCCTCGGCAGTCAACGGTCCGCTCCGGCGCACCACCCGGGCGGCGGTACGGATCACCGCAGGTCGCGGCCGTCGACGCGGTCCGGCGAAGGCACCGGGCGGGGAGGTTCCACGAGCGCCGCGCGCCCCGTCGAGCGACCGGGTACGAACCCACTCCGGGACCAGCCCGGACAAACCCTCCCCTTGTCGCTATGCGCTCGATCACAACGGCCCGTTCTGTAGCTCCTCACCCCACCGCGGACCACTGAATCGCACTAACGTCGCCACCATGACAGTGACTCCCGACCGGCCCACGCCGAACGCCGCTGCCGACACCACCCGACCCACCATCATCGACCGTTTCGTGACGGCCAACCGCGAGTACGCGGTGACCTTCCGGGACGGCGGCATGGACGCCCGCCCGGTGCAGAAGATCGCCGTGGTGGCCTGCATGGACGCCCGCCTCGACCTGTTCGCGGCGCTCGGCCTCGAACTGGGCGACGCCCACGTCATCCGCAACGCGGGCGGCGTCGTCACCGACGACACCATCCGCTCCCTGACCATCAGCCAGCGCGCCCTCGGCACCCGCTCGATCGCGCTGATCCACCACACCGGCTGCGGCCTGCTCGGGCTGACCGAGGACTTCCGCCGCGAGCTGGAACTGGAGGTCGGCCAGCGCCCGCAGTGGGCGGTGGAGGCCTTCGTCGACCTGGACGGCGACGTCCGCCAGTCCATGCAGCGGGTGCGCACCTCCCCGTTCCTGCTGCACACCGACGACGTCCGCGGCTTCGTCTTCGACGTCCACACCGGACTCCTGCGCGAGATCGCCTGACACCCGCCCGCTCACGGGGCCCCGCCCGGCCCCACCCCGAGCCGAAGGGCGCGCCGACGCCGAAAGGGAGGAGCGAGGGAGCGCCGACCATCGGCGTCGGGTCAGGAGCGCCCGGAGGCGAGCGGGCGAGTCGCAGCGTCCGGGCATTCGGGGAAGGCCGAATGGTGACTTCTGGCCACCGGGCGGGGGAGAATGCGCCTGCCGGTCGGACCCCGAACCACCTGGGGCGGCCGGGCCGCAGGCCGCCACCCCGGCGCCGGATCCGCCGTCGGAACCGCCTCCGGGACGGCCGCGTCAAGCATGGGGTGGGGTCCGGCCTCGGGTGAGGCGGGCACAGGGTGCCAGGGAGCGTAAACGGGTGACGAGCTACAACGATCAGGCCGGTCTCGGCAGTCCTGCGGGGGGCGAACAGAGGGCGAACGGGTACCACCAGGTCGGGCTCCCCGAGCTCGCCGCGGTCGTGGACCGCGTCCGCGCCAACATCGAGAGCGTGATCGAGGGCAAGCCGGAGGCCGTCCGGATCGCCCTGACCGTCCTGCTCGCCGAGGGCCACCTGCTGCTGGAGGACGTGCCCGGCGTCGGCAAGACCATGCTGGCCAAGGCGCTCGCCCGCTCGGTCGACTGCACGGTGCGCCGCATCCAGTTCACCCCCGACCTGCTGCCCTCGGACGTCACCGGCACCAACATCTACGACCAGCAGCGGCACGACTTCGAGTTCCGCCCGGGCGCGATCTTCGCCCAGATCGTGGTCGGCGACGAGATCAACCGCGCCTCGCCCAAGACCCAGTCCGCGCTGCTGGAGTCCATGGAGGAGCGCCAGGTCACCATCGACGGCACCAGCTACGAGCTGCCCTCGCCGTTCATGGTCGTCGCCACCCAGAACCCGGTCGAGATGGAGGGCACCTACCCCCTCCCGGAGGCCCAGCGGGACCGCTTCATGGCCCGGATCTCGATCGGATACCCCAGCCCCGAGGCCGAGTTCGCGATGCTCGACGTGCACGCCGGCGCCAACCCGCTGGCCGACCTCCAGCCGGTCGCGCACGCCGCGGACATCCTCAAGCTGGTCGACCTGGTCCGCACCGTCCACATCGCCGACCCGGTCCGCCGCTACGCCGTCGACCTCGTCGCCGCCACCCGCACCAGCCCCGAGCTGCGCCTGGGCGCCTCGCCGCGCGCCACCCTGCACCTGGTCCGGGCCGCCCGCGCCGCCGCCGCGCTGGACGGGCGCGACTACGTCACCCCGGACGACATCCAGCGCCTGGCCGTCCCGGTCCTCGCGCACCGCCTGATGCCGACCGCCGAGACCCAACTCAGCCGCCGTACCTCCGAGCAGATCGTGGCCGACCTGGTCGCCCGGCTGCCGCTGCCGCGTCCGCAGGGCGGCCCGGCCGTCCGGAGGGGCTGAGGTGGCCTCATCGGATCCGACGGGCGGACTGCGGGCCGGACTGCGCGGCCTCACCACCCGGGGCCGCTCCTTCCTCGCGGCCGGACTGACCGCGGTGGTCTGCGCCTACCTGCTCAACCAGGACGCCCTGCTGCGGGTCGGCGTGCTGCTCGCCGCGCTGCCGCTGGCCGCCGCCCTGGTGGTCGCCAACACCCGCTACCGGGTGGCCAGCGGCCGCCGGCTCAGCCCGCACCGGGCGATCGCCGGCCAGGAGGCCCGGGTCCACCTCCGGGTCGACAACGTCTCCCGGGTGCCCACCGGGCTGCTGCTCCTGGAGGACAAGGTCCCGTACGTGCTCGGGCCGCGCCCGCGCTTCGTGCTGGACAGGGTCGAGCCGCGCGGCTTCCGCGAGGTCTCCTACCGGGTCCGCTCCGACCTGCGCGGCCGCTACCCGCTCGGGCCGCTGCACCTGCGGCTGTCCGACCCGTTCGGAATGTGCGAGGTCGACCGCGCCTTCACCGCCTCCGACGTGCTCACCGTCGTCCCGCAGGTCCAGGCGCTGCCGCACGTCCGGCTCAGCGGTGAGTGGAACGGCCAGGGCGAGAGCCACACCCGAACCCTGGCGCTGGCCGGGGACGACGACGTGATCCTGCGCGAGTACCGGCCGGGCGACGACCTGCGCCGGGTGCACTGGCGCTCCACCGCCCGGTACGGCGAGCTGATGGTGCGCCGCGAGGAGCAGCCGCAGAAGGCCCGGGCCACCGTCCTGCTGGACACCCGCGAGGTCGGCCACCGCGGCAGCGGCCCGGCCTCCTCCTTCGAGTGGGCGGTCAGCTGCGCCGCCTCGGTCGCCGTGCACCTGCTGGAGCGCGGCTACCAGACCCAGCTGCTGACCGACACCGGCCAGTGGGTGCCCGGGCCCGGCACCGGCGGCAGCAACATCGCCGCCGACACCTCCGGGCTGATCCTGGACGCCCTCGCGGTCGCCGACCTCTCCGACGGCGGCGGGCTCTCCCGCGCCGAGGAGCCGCTGCGGGCCGGTGGTGAGGGCCTGCTGGTCGCCGTCCTCGGTGAGCTGGACGAGACGCAGACCGCCCGGCTGGCCCGGCTGCGCAGCCGTACCGGCGGGGCGATCGCCTTCCTGCTCGACACCGGCACCTGGACCGGCCTGCGGATGCTCGCCCCGAACACCGGCGGCGACGAGTTCCGCAACCGGGTCCGGAAGCTGCGCGAGGCCGGCTGGACGGTCCTGCCGGTACGCGCCGGGGACTCCGTACCGGACCTGTGGCGGGCCGCCGACGGCGCGAAGACCACCGCCCCCTACCGAGAAGAGGCCGGCGCGTGACCACCCGGGCCAAACTGACCGTTTACTCGGCGCTGGCCACCGCCCTCGCCTCGCTGTGCATGCTCCCGCTGCTCACCACCCGGAGCTGGCTCACCCACGCCTTCCTGGTGATCGCCGTGATCGCGGCGGTCGGCGCGGGCCTGCGCCGCTCCCCGCTGTACCGCTGGACGGTGCCGGTCGCGCAGCTGCTGGTGCTGCTCCTGCTGATACTGATCGGCTTCGCCGGCTCCGGGATGACCGGCGGCGTGCTGCCCGGCCCGAACGCGATGCGGGTGCTCGGCCAGGTCTTCTCCTCCGGCATCGACGACATCAAGCAGTACGCCATCCCGGCACCGCCCACCGCCGGGCTGCGGCTGATCCTGGTCTCCTCCGTCGGCCTGATCTCCGTCCTGGTGGACACCGTCGCGGTGACCTACCGGCGCTCGGCGCTGGCCGGGCTGCCGCTGCTGACTCTGTACTCGATCGGCAACATCCTGGCCGGGGATCACGGCAGCTGGGTCTGGTTCGGCCTGGCCGCGGCCGGCTACCTGGTGCTGCTGTTCGCCGAGGGCCAGGACCGGGTCTCCCGCTGGGGCCGGGTCTTCCGCGGCGGCGCGCGCGGCACGGTCGACTCCAGCCGGGTCAGCCCGGGCGGCCAGCAGGTCGGCGTCCTGGCGCTGGCGCTGGCGCTGCTGCTGCCGGTCTTCCTGCCGCGCTGGGACCTGGGGCTGCTGGACTCCGACTCCGGCGGCTCCTCCGGCAAGGGCACCGCGGGCAGTGTGTCGACCAGCCTCGACCCGCTGGTCAGCCTGGAGGCCGCGATCACCAAGCCGAGCAACTCCGAGCTGCTCACCTACACCCTGGACAGCGACCTGGCCGACCAGATCTACCTGCGCACCGGCTCGCTGGACCAGTTCGACGGCACCAACTGGAAGCTCAGCAGCCCCGTCGTCAGCGACCTTCCGGCCACCCTGCCCTCCCCCGAGGGCCTGCGCACCACCAACGTCCCCCGGATCGAGGGCGACTTCCAGGTCAGCGACCGGCTGGAGAAGAGCTGGCTGCCGATGCCGTACCCGGCCGCCTCCGTCCAGGTCCCCAACCGCGGCGACTGGAAGCTCGACCCGCTGACCCGCACCGTGCTGCCGACCAACGACAAGGCGATCCGCGGCCTGCACTACCACGTCACGTCGCTGGACCTTCGGCCCACCGCCGGCGAGCTGCGCGCCGCGCCGCTCGCCCCGCAGGACATCCGGGACCACTACACCGCCCTGCCCGCCGACCTGCCGCCGATGGTGGCCGAGCAGGCCAGGGACGTCACCGCCAACGCCCGGAACGACTACGACCGGGCGACGGCGCTGGTGAACTGGTTCACCGGCCCGCAGTTCACCTACGACACCGACGTCGCGGGCGGCACCGGCAGCGACGCCATCGCGGTCTTCCTGCGCGACCGCCGGGGCTTCTGCGTGCACTTCGCCTCCACCATGGCGGCGATGGCCCGGGTGCTGAAGATCCCGTCCCGGGTCGCGGTCGGTTTCACCCCCGGCGACAGCAAGGGCGGCAACGTCTACGCGGTCACCGGCCGGATGTACCACGCCTGGCCCGAGCTGTACTTCTCCGGCTACGGCTGGATGCGCTTCGAACCGACCCCGAGCCGCGGTGTCCCGGCCCACTACCAGGAGGCGTCCAACGCCCCGACCGGCGCGCCCACCCAGCAGGCGACCGCAGCCGCGTCGAGCGCGGCCGCCGTCCCGACGCCGACCAACAGCTCGGACTGCACCGCCAAGCAGCGCCAGCTGGGCGACTGCGGTTCCAAGAACAAGGCCGACGCCACGGCGGACGAGCAGTCCTGGCTGCTCTCCCCGCAGGTGCTCGGCACCCTGGCCGCGGTGCTGGTGGTGATCGCACTGCTGCTCGCCCCGATGTTCTGGCGCGCGGCCCTGCGCCGTCGTCGGCTCGGCGGCGCCGGACGGCGCCGACCCGGCGGGGACGGCGCGGTCGAGCTGACCGACGCCCAGGTACTGGCCGCCTGGGACGAGCTGATCGACTCCGCCTGGGACCTCGGAATTCCCCCGGACGAGTCACACACCCCGCGCTCGGCCGCCCGGCGGATCACCGAGAAGGCGGAACTGGACGCGGACGCGGCGGCGGCCGCCGGACGACTGGCACTGGCCACCGAACGGGTGCTCTACGCCCCGGCCGGGCAGGTCACCACGGCACCGCTGGCCGCCGACGTCCGTACCGCCCGGCGCGGTCTGCGGGCCGGCGCCGGCCGGATGGGCCGGGCCAGGGCGCTGCTGCTGCCGCCGTCCGCGGCGCAGCTGTGGTGGCGGATCTCGGACGCGGTGCGGGCGGCCCGTACGGCCGTCGGCCTGCGGGTCGACCGGGCCGTCGAGGCGGTCACCGGCCCGGTGCGGCGGGTGTTCACCCGGCGCAAGCGGTCCACGCCGGAGTCCTGAGCCGTCCTGGTCAGGGCAGGCGAACAGCCGGGGCGGGCCGGGGTTAGGCGGGCCCCCCCCCCCGCGGGGGGGGGGGGACCCGGGCAC
>NZ_JBEXKB010000031.1:0-78781 GCF_040609455.1 Kitasatospora sp. NPDC004669 | reverse complement strand
GGCCCAGCGCGGCCCCGCGGGTGCCCTCCGCGCTCGGGGCCGGGGCGGCCCCCCGCCGGGGGGGCGCCGCCCCGCGCCCGCCCGCCCCGGCTGTTCGTCGTGGTCAAGCGGCTCAGAAGCCGCCGGTCTGCTCGTCCCGGCGGCGCTGCCAGCGCTGCTCCACCCGGTCCATCATCCCGGCCTTGCGGCGCGGGGCGGCGGCCTGACGGGGGCCGGAGCCCTGGCCCGCGGGCCCGCGGCGCCAGCCGGTCACGGCGAACACCGCGCACCCGAGCATCACCAGGAAGCCCACGACGCTGACCCAGATCTGGTCCGGAACGACCATGCCGCCCATCAGCAGGCCGATCCCCACCACGAAACCGGCGATGGCCAGATAGACCCGCCGACGGGTGTAGGTGCGCAGCCTGGTTCCCTCAAGCGCTGACGCGAATTTGGGATCTTCGGCATACAGCGCTCGCTCCATCTGGTCGAGCAGTCGCTGCTCGTGCTCCGAGAGCGGCACGGAGTCCTCCTACTCGTCGGTCGCGGGTGCGACCGGTCCGCCACCCCGGTCGGGGAGGCAAGTCCAATCAGCCTTGGGCACACGGTCGGACGCCTGTGCGGGGGACCCGGCCCGTGTCGTCCATATGCCCCACGCATCCGGCTGTCATGCTTTCCGGCTTTACCCAGATCATACGGTCCGTGGACCCGTTACGGAGTGGTCTGCGCCGCGTGGGACGGGCCACTTCGACCGGGCGGGGCCGCACCCGGGTCAACGCGGGACGGGTCGGACAAGTGCCCGATCCGGTGGAATCGGCCCACAGCCGGGGAGGTTCGCGAGCGCACCGGGGCGAGGCGGAGGAGACCGGCACCCGTCCGGGAAGCGAACCGCCGCCGCACGGTGTGCGAACCGTACGGCGGCGGCAGGGCCCGGAGGGCTCAGACCAGGGTGGCCAGCAGGTGCAGCTGGGTGGCCACGGCGTGGAAGGCGGGCTGTGCGGCGGCGGCCTCCTCCAGCTTCAGCAGCGCCTCCACCGCACCGGGCTCGGTGTCCACCAGCACGCCGGGCACCAGGTCCGCGAAGACCCGCACGCCGTGCACCGACTCGACCCGCAGGCCAGCGCCCTCGGCCAGCCGACCCAGCTCCTCGCCGGTGAAGCGGCGCGGCATCGGGTCCTGCGCGCCCCAGCGGCCGTCGACGGCGGAGAGCGCCGTCCGGGCCTCGTTGAAGTGGCCGGACAGCGCGCGGGCCAGCACGGCGCCGTTGCGGTTGGCGGCCAGCAGGCTGACCAGGCCGCCCTTGCGCAGGGTGGCGGCCAGGCTGCCGAGCGACTCGGCCGGGTCGTCCACGACCTCCAGCACGCCGTGGCAGAGCACGGCGTCCACGGTGCCGGGCGCGACCAACTCGGGCAGTGTCTGGGTGTCGCCCTGGACGGCCCGCACGAGGTCCGTCACCCCGGCCTCGGCGGCCCGGCGCTCCAGGGCGAACAGCGCGTCCGGGCTCGGGTCGACCACGGTGACCCGGTGGCCGAGCTTGGCCACCGGCACGGCGAAGTTGCCGGTGCCGCCACCGGTGTCGACCACGTCGAGCACCGGCTGGTCCAGCTCGGCCGACCGCTTCTCCAGGGCTGTCCGCACCACCTCCCACACCACGGCGGTACGCAGGGCACTGCGGGGACGCGTCGGGTACAAGGTGGGACTCCTTGGCACGTGCAGTTCGATCAGGATGCCTCCACCTTAAGCCTGCCGGGTGGCCGCTACGCCTGTCGGGCGGGCGTGCCGTTCACGCCCGGGGGCTCGTCGTCGTCCAGCGGGAGCCGTGGGGCGGGCGGGGTCGGGTGGAGGCCGAGCAGGCGCTCGACCAGGCGCAGGAACAGGGCGGAGTTGCGGATCAGGTCGTCGGCGTCGCGGGCCGAGGCGGCGCCCCGGATCCCGGCCTCGGCGGCGGCCCGCCGGCGGGCGCCGGCGCCGTAGTAGACCGCCCATTCGGCCAGTTCGGGGGCCACCTCGGGCAGCACCTCCCAGGCGCTGCGGATGGCCTTGCGCCTTCGCGGGTTCTTCTCCGGCCGCCCGCGCACGGCCAGCACGGCCGCCACCGTGCGCAGCGCGGCCAGGTGGGCGGTGGCGTAGCGCTCCAGCGGGTCCTCCAGCGCGCGGGCGCGGACGAGCGTGCGGTGGGCGTCGGCGAGCAGGTCGAGGGCGGCGGGCGGCGCGGCGATCCGGCGCAGCACGGGATGGACGTCCCGCCCGGCGGGGCGGCCCCCGGAGGAACCCGTGGAGTGCGGCAGGGCGGCGGAGTGGAGGCGGGCGGTGACGGGCTCAGGGTGGCTGATGGTCATGGTCTCCCCCGTTCCGAGGCAGCGCGCGGACCGGGTGGTCCGTGCTCCCCCATCGTGAACGGCACCACTGACAATCACCGCCGGACGGCGTACCGGCGGCGGGCGCGGGCTCTCCCCCGTGCCGCGCCGCCGCCGTGTGCCGTCGCTCCGCCGTCCCCCCACCGGGAGGCGGGGCGCGATCCCCCCGTCGGTGACCGGTCTCCCCCCGGCCCGCACCGCCGCCCCGTGCCGGCGGTGCGGGATCCGTGACCGGCACCTGTGCGGACCTCCTGCCGCCGCCCCCGGGCCCTCCCGGCCGGGGGGACGGACGGATCCGCCACCCGGGTGGGTCCGGCGCCCGACGCGCCGCCCTCCCGGGTGTCACTACTCTCCCGTCCCGGCAGGTCGGAGGCCATCCGCTGAGGTACTCAACCGTGGATCTGAGTATCCGTACTCAGTCCGCCGCCCTCCGCCCGGTCCGGAACCGCGGCGGTGGCCCGCGACGTCCCGGGTCCCGGTACGGTACGCGGGGCCGGAGCTGCCCGGCTGGGGTTTCTCGAATCCCGGGATTGCGAGGAGAGGGACGCGATGACGATCCTGCCGCTGATCTTCACCAGCGGTCTGGCCAGCGGCATCAACGCGTACGCGGTGGTGCTGCTGCTCGGGCTGCTGGGCCGCTTCGCCGGCGCGGAGTCGGTGCCGCACGCGCTGGAGCGCACCGATGTGCTGATCGCGGCGGCGGTGCTGTTCCTGCTGGAGGCGGTGGCCGACAAGATCCCGTACGTGGACACCGTCTGGGACGCCGTGCACACGGTGATCCGGCCGATCGCGGGCGCCGTCGTGGGCGTGCTGATCGCGAGCAGCGACCCGGGCTCGCTCAGCGAGGTGGCGGCCGGCGCGATGGGCGGCACCACGGCGCTGGTGAGCCACCTGGTGAAGGCCTCGCTGCGGATGGCCGTCAACACCTCGCCCGAACCGGCCAGCAACATCGTGGTCAGCCTGCTGGAGGACCTCTCGGTGGCCGGCCTGGTCACCCTGGCGATCTTCCACCCCTGGCTGGCCGCCTCGATCGCCGCCGTGCTCCTGGCCGTCGGCCTGCTGCTGGTCTGGCTGGCGATCAGCAGGATCCGCGCCTTCCGGGCCCGCCGCCGCGAACGCAGGGCCGCCCGGGCGGCCGCGCAGGGCGCATTCGCGCAGCAGCCCTAGGATCGGGTGCCATGGCAAAGATCGTCATCATCGGTGCAGGAATGAGCGGGCTCGCGGCGGCCTCCCGGCTGGCGACCCTCGGCCACCGGGTGACGGTCTGCGAGGCGGGTGGCACGTACGGCGGCATGGTCGGCCGGTACGAGCGCGAGGGCTTCGCCTTCGACACCGGTCCGGGCCTGCTCCCGCTGCCCGCCGTCTACCGCGACCTCGCGCTGAAGACCGGCAAGGAGCCGCTGGAGCAGCTGGTCGAGCTCGCCCCGGTGGACCCGGAGAGCCGGCACCTGTTCCCCGACGGCACCGCCGTCACCCTGCCGAACGCCTCGCGCGGCGGTGTCAGCCAGGCCCTGGACGCCGCCTTCGGCGCGGGCTCCGGCGCCCGCTGGAGCGAGGTGATGAACCACGGCCGCACGGTCTGGGAAGCCACCCGGCGCCCGCTGCTGGAGGAGCCGCTCCCGGCCGACCGGGGCTTCCTGGGCACCGACCCGTACCCCGCCCCGGCGCCCACCGGCCTGGCCCGGCTGCGCCGCCCGCGTCCGTGGACCCTGGCGGACGTGGCACGGCGCGAGTTCGGCGGCCACCCCGGCCTGACCGCGCTGCTGTCCGAGTCCGCGGTGCGCTACGGCTTCACCCCGGGGCAAGCCCCGGCCGGGGCCACCGTGCTGCCCTACATGGAGCAGTCCTTCGGCGTCTGGTACGTCCGGGGCGGCCTGCGGGCCCTCGCGGAGGCGGTGTACCGGCGCTGTGAGCTGCGCGGGGTCGAGTTCCGCTTCGACACCCCGGTCACCCGGGTGGTCGTCGAGGCCGGCCGGGCGAGCGGGGTCGAGACGGCGGACGGCCGGATCGCCGCGGACCTGGTGGTCTCGGCGATGGACGCCGACGCCCTCCACCGCCACGGCCTCGCCGAGTGGCCGGGGAGGCCGGCCGAGGACTGGGAGCCCCGGGGGGTGCCCGGCCGGTTCGGCGTGCTGCTGGCCCTGCGCGGTACCCGACCGGAGGGCACCGCGCACCGGACGGTGGTGCACGCGGCCGACCCGGCCGCCGAGGAGAACGCCCTGACCCTCTCGGCGCCGCCCTGCGAGCGCCCCACCGTCCAGGTGCTGCGCCCGGACGACCCGTCGCTGCGCCCCGACGACGCGCACGAGAGCGTGGTGCTGACCGCGACCGTCCCGGCCCAGGGCGAGTTCGACTGGACCGCCCCCGGCGTCGCCGACCGCTACGCCGACCGACTTCTCGCCCACGTCGACGCGGCCGGCCTCGGCCTGCGCGAGCGGGTGCTGTGGCGGGTCGTACGCACCCCGGAGGACACCTGCCGGGAGACCGGCGCGCTCGGCGGCGCGGTCGCCCGCCCGGTCCTGGCCGGGTTCTCGGGCCGGTGGCTGAAGGCCGCCAACGAGTCCCCCGTCCCCGGGCTCCACCTGATCGGCGGCAACGCCCACCCCGGCGGCGGGCTCTCCCGGGTCGGCATGTCGGCCTGCATCGCGGCCAACCTCATCGGTCCGGCCTAGGGCGTCCGGCGGGATCCGCCGGACAGGCCCCCACGGTCCGCGGCCGGCCGCCCGTCAGCCCTGGTGCCAGGTGTTCTGCTGCTGGTAGCCGTAGCCGCTCTGGTCGTACATCGGCTGCTGCGGGATGCCCTGGCCGAGCTGGTCCGGATGGGCCTGGTCGGGCTGGGGCTGCCACTGCTGCTGGGCGTTCGGGTCCCAGGCCTGCTGCTGTTGCTGCTGGTAGCCCGCGTACGGGTCCTGCGCCTGCTGGTAGCCGCCGTACGGGTCCTGCTGCTGGGGGTAGCCGCCGTAGCCCTGCTGGTCGTAGGCGTAGCCGGGCTGCTGCTGGGTCTGCCACTGCTGCTGGTCGTAGCCGGACTGGTAGGCCGCGGCGTACGGGTCCTGGGCCTGCGGCTGGGCCTGCTGCTGCTCGTAGTACGAGGGGGCGTAGACGCCGTCCTGGGCCAGCGCCTGCATCTCGAAGGCGGCGGTCTGCTCGACCTCCGGGACCTCCTCGGAGGCCGGCTCCGGGACCGGGACCGGGGTCTCCTCGACCGCGCTGACCTCGCCGACCCGCTCCTCGGTCGCCGCGACGGCCGCGACCGTGGCCGCGCCGCCGGTCAGGGCGCCGAGCAGTGGCACCTTCGCGAGCGGGCCGGGCAGGCCGCCGTCGGCCTTCCGCAGGGACCAGCCGTTCTGGTGGCCGCGCTTGACCGAGAGGGTGACGAAGGCCTGGCCCACCGCGAACAGTCCGGCTCCGGCGCCGATCACCACGACCGAGCCGAGGGCCATCCCGGCGGCGACGCCGAGGAAGCCGACCAGTGCGAGCATCCGCCAGTACAGCGGCGCCCGGTTCTGCAACAGCACCTCGGCGATCAGCCAGAGCGCCACCACCGCCAACGCGACGTACAGCAGCAGGAATCCGATGCCCATCCGCGCGCTACCTCCAGTCGCGTGCCCGCGCGCGCCGCGCGTGTGCGGCGACTGTACCCGCTCAACGGCCGGGGTACCGCATCGCGTTCCCGCCGTCGACGGCACCGGCCGCACACGACCGAGCCCGCCACCGTCGGTGCGGTGACGGGCTCGTGAACACTCGCCCGGGAACGCGCCCGGTCGGCTCCTAGCGCTGGTGCAGCCCCAGGTTCTGGTAGATCTCCAGCGTCGCCGTGGAGTGGTTGAGCGTGATGAAGTGCAGGCCGGGCGCGCCCTCGGCGAGCAGGCGCTCGGCCATCGCGGTGGCGTGCTCCATGCCGATCGCCCGCAGCGCCGCCGGGTCGTCGACGGCCGCCCGCAGCCGGGTCTCCAGCTCCGCCGGGAAGGCCGAGCCGCTGAGCTGCGGGAAGCGCTCCAGCTGCTTGGCGTTGGTCACCGGCATGATCTCCGGGATGATCGGCGTCTCGCAGCCCGCGGCGGTGACCCGGTCGCGGAACTGCAGGTAGTCGTCCACCTCGAAGAACATCTGGGTGATCGAGTAGTCCGCGCCGGAGCGGACCTTCGTGACGAAGTGCCGGATGTCGTCGTCCCAGTTGCCCGAGCGCGGGTGCATGTTCGGCGAGGCCGCGACGCCGACGCAGAAGTCGCCGATGCCCTTGATCAGCTCCACCAGCTCGTACGCGTAGGTGACGCCCTCCGGGTGGCTGACCCACTCGCCCATCGGGTCGCCGGGCGGGTCGCCCCGGACCGCGAGGATGTTGCGCACCCCCTGGTCGGCGTACTGGCCGATGATGTTGCGCAGTTCGGCGACCGAGTGGTCCACCGCGGTCAGGTGGGCGACCGGGGTGAGCGTGGTCTCGGTGGCGATCCGGCCGACCATGTTGACGGTGCGCTCGCGCGAGGAGCCGCCGGCGCCGTACGTCATGCAGACGAAGTTGGGGTCCAGCGGTTCGAGCCGACGGATGGCGTCCCAGAGCTTCTGCTCGCCGACCTCACTGCGCGGCGGCATGAACTCGAAGGAGAAGGAGCGCTTTCCGGCCGCCAGGAGCTCGCGGACCGTCTGTGCGCGGTCCGATCTCGTGGAAGCGATGCCGAGTGCCATGCTGGCAGGTTATCGGGCCTTCGAAGGGACCCGACAACTCGATCCCACGATTCGGGACAAGTGGTGGACGTTGTTTCGCTTGGGCCCGGGCACCCCCGCAGGCCTGCTCGCACGCCCGTTCCCGGCTCCCCCGCTACGCTTGCTGCACCCCAGCGAACCAGCGGAGCAGCATCGTGACCTCGTCCAGCAACCGGCCGACCAACCCCATTGACGTGGAGGACGTCCGCGCGCGCGTCAACGCCGCCCTCGCCACGTTCATGGACGGCCAGTCCACGTTGCTCGGCAAGATCTCGCCGCAGCTGGTGCCCGCCTCCGACGCGCTGCGCGACTTCCTGCTGGACGGCGGCAAGCGGCTGCGCCCGGCCTTCTGCTACTGGGGCTGGCGCGGTGCCGGCGGCCCGGCCGCGAGCGAGGGCATCGCCAACGCGGCGGCCGCGCTGGAGCTGCTGCAGGCCAGCGCGCTGGTGCACGACGACCTGATGGACCGCAGCGACACCCGCCGCGGCCTGCCCTCGGTCCACCGCCGCTTCGAGGCCCTGCACCGGGACAGCGGCTGGCGCGGCGACCGCGAGCAGTACGGCGCCTCGGCCGCGGTGCTGCTCGGCGACCTGCTGCTGATCTGGTGCGACGAGCTGTTCCTGCGCTCGGGCCTGGACCCGGCCGCCGTGCTGGCCGCCAAGCCGGTGTTCGACCTGATGCGCACCGAGGTCATGGTCGGCCAGTACCTGGACGTGCTGGAGCCGGTGGCCGGCGACTCCACCGACGAGGGCGCGCTGGACCGGGCGCAGACCGTCCTGCACTACAAGTCGGCGAAGTACACGATCGAGCGACCGCTGCAGGTCGGCGCCCTGCTCGCCGGGGCCGGGCCGGAGCTGGTCGGGGCCCTCGGGGCGTTCGGGCTGCCGCTGGGCGAGGCCTTCCAGCTGCGGGACGACCTGCTCGGCGTCTTCGGGGACCCGGCCGTCACCGGCAAGCCGGCCGGGGACGACCTGCGCGAGGGCAAGCGCACCCTGCTGGTCGCGCACGCGATGCGCGGCCTGCCGGCCGCCGACGCCCGGCACCTGGACGCCCGGCTCGGCGCGCCGGACCTGGCCGCCGAGGAGGTCACCGAGCTGCGCGAGCTGGTCGCCCGCAGCGGCGCGCCCGAGCTGGTGGAGCGCCGGATCGAGGAGCTGATGCGGCAGTCGCTGGCCGCGCTGGAGACGGCGCCGCTCGCCGACGAGCGGGCCCGTACGGTGCTGCTGGCGCTGGCCGAGGCCGCCACCGTCCGCAAGTACTGAGGGACGGCGGCGGCCCCGGAACGGGTCAGCGCGCCGCGCGCACCCGACGGGACAGCTCGGCGGCGGCCGCCCGCGGGTCCTCCGCCGCGGTGATGGCCCGGACCACGACGATCCGGCGGGCCCCGACGGCCAGCACCTCGTCCAGGTTGCCCAGGTCGATCCCGCCGATGGCGAACCACGGCCGGTCGGTGGGCTGCTTCGCCGCGTACGAGACCAGGCCTAGGCCCGGCGCCGGGCGGCCCGGCTTGGTCGGGGTCGGCCAGACCGGGCCGGTGCAGAAGTAGTCCACGCCCGGCTCGGCGATCGCCGCGTCGACCTCGGACTCGGCGTGGCAGGACCGTCCGATCAGCACGTCCTCACCGAGGATCGCCCGGGCGGCCGGCACCGGCAGGTCGTCCTGGCCGAGGTGCAGCACGTCCGGCCGGGCCGCGTGGGCGACGTCGGCGCGGTCGTTGACGGCCAGCAGCTTGCCGTGGCGACGGCAGGCGTCGGCGAAGACCTCCAGGGCCTCCAGCTCCTGCTTGGCCTCCAGGCCCTTGTCGCGGAGCTGGACGATGTCCACCCCGCCGGCCAGCGCCTCGTCCAGGAACTCGGCGAGGTCGCCCTGCTCGCGGCGGGCGTCGGTGCACAGGTAGAGCCGGGCGTCGGCCAGGCGGGACCGCAGGTCGGTCCTCACAGCGCCATGGCCTGGGCGCGGCGCTTGACCTCGGTCGCGCGGTTCTCCCACAGCGCCTGCACCGGAGTGCCGGGCAGCGTCGGGTCCTCGGTGAACATCCACTCGATGATCTCCTCGTCGGAGAACCCGCTGTCCCGCAGCACGGTCAGCAGGCCGATGAGGTGCTTCACCGGGCCGGTCTCGTCGATGAAGGCCGCCGGGACCTGCAGCGACTTGTTGGGACCGCGGCGGACCGCGATCAGGTCACCCTTCTTGACCATGTTGCGGACCTCGGTGACCAGCACACCCCACCGCTCGGAGATGTCGGGGAGGTACAGCCACTCGGGGACCAGGGCATCAGTCTTGGCATCGATCTCACTCACGGCACCAGACTGCCACCTCGACGCCGTCCGGCGCTAAGCGGTGGCCCCCTTCAGCGCGACCGACGGATCCGCCGCGAGGGTCCGGTCCAGCGCCGTCCCACGCTCGATCAGCTTCCGCCCCTGGGTCAGGTCACGCGGCCGGTCGACGGCCAGCAGCGCGCTCGGCACCCCGTCGCGCAGCCAGAGCACCGACCAGGAGGCGTCCTGCGGGCTGCCGCGCCACAGCAGCTCGTCCCCCTCGGCGTGCCGACCGGCGTACTGGACCATCCGCCCGAACTGCTCGGACCAGAAGTACGGCACCGGGTCGTACGCCGCGTCCGCCCCGAGCACGGCGGCGGCCGCTGCCTCGCCCGACTGCAGCGCGTGGTCCCAGTGCTGGACGGCCAGCCGGAGGCCGGAGCGGGCCGACGGGTAGCTGACGCAGTCCCCGGCCGCGAAGACACCGGGCAGGCCGGTGCGCAGCGCCTCGTCCACCACGACCGCGCCGGTCCCGTCCAGCTCGATGCCCGAGTCGGCCAGCCAACCGGTCGCGGGCCGGGCGCCGACGCCGACCACCACCTCGTCGGCGGGCAGGTGCGAACCGTCCGCCAGCAGCACCGCCCCCGGCTCGACGGCGGCCACACCGACCCCGCAGCGCAGCTCGACCCCGGCCTCGGCGTACCAGGCGGCCATCGCCGAGCCGACCTCGGACGGCAGCGCGCCCGGCACCGGCGCCGGGCCGGCCTCGACCACGGTCACCTCGCAGCCGGCCTGCCGCGCGGCGGTGGACACCTCGGCGCCGATCCAGCCCGCGCCGACCAGCACCAGTCGCAGCCCCGGGCGCAGCAGCGCGCGCAGCGCCAGCGCGTCGTCCAGGGTGTGCAGCAGGTGCGCGCGCTCGGCGCCGGGCAGGACGCGCGGGACGGCGCCGGTGGCGATCACCAGCGAGTCGTACGGGAGGTCGCCGCCGTCGGTGTGCAGCACGCCGGGGGTGAGGCCGGTGGCGCGGCGGCCGGTGAGCAGTTCGATGCCGAGCTGCCCGTAGTCGATGTCCAAGGTGGTGGCGTCGGCCTTGCCGAGCAGCACGTCCTTGGAGAGCGGCGGCCGGTCGTACGGCGCGTGCGGCTCCTCGCCGACCAGTGTGATCCGCCCCCGCCAGCCGCCCTGCCGCAGCTTCAGGGCGCACTGCGCCCCGGCCAGCCCGGCTCCGACGACGACCACCTGATCCGTTCCGCTCAGCTCTGCCACGCCCGTCACTGTACTCAGCGCCGCGCGGGCACCCGGCGGCCGTCCACCCCCGGACCCCGACGGCGAGCTCCCCGCTCACCCGTCCCGCCCCTCACACGACCCTTCGGCCGGGCCGACCCCCGGCGTTAAGGTGGGTGGACCACACGGGAGCCCGGCGTACCGGGCTGAGAGGCGGGCTGGCACGGCCCGCGACCGTCCGAACCTGATCCGGGTCATACCGGCGAAGGGAGAAGAGCAGCTTTGTCACGCTTGCCATCAGGCGCCCACGCCGACGTGCTGGTGATCGGCGGGGGCATCGTCGGCCTCGCCGTCGCATGGCGCGCCGCGCAGCGCGGGCTGCGGAACGTGATCGTGGTCGACCCCTCCCCCGGCGGCGGGGCCGCCGGGGTCGCGGCCGGGATGCTCGCCCCGGTCACCGAGCTGCAGTACGGCGAGGAGCCGCTGCTGCGCCTCGGCATGGCCTCGAACGAGCGGTACGCGGCCTTCGCCGCCGAGCTCACCGAGGCGAGCGGCGGCGAGGACACCGGCTACCGCCGCTGCGGCACGGTCGCCGTCGCACTGGACTCCGACGACCGCGAGGAACTGCGCGAACTGCACGCCTTCCACCAACGGCTCGGCCTGGAGTCGAGCTGGCTGACCGGCCGGGAGGCCCGCAGACTGGAGCCGATGCTGGCCCCCGGCGTGCGCGGCGGCCTGCACGTCGCGAACGACCACCAGGTGGATCCCCGGCGGCTGCTCACCGCACTGCTGCTGGCCGGTGAGCGCGCGGGCGTCGTCGCTCGGCGCACCGAGGCCGTCGAGCTGCTGGTCGAGGACGGCCGCGCGGTCGGCGCCCGGCTCGGCACCGGGGAGACGGTGACCGCCGATCAGATCGTGCTCGCCGCGGGACCGCACAGCCACCGGCTGCCCGGCCTGCCCGAGGGCGTGCTTCCCGCGATCCGCCCGGTGAAGGGGCAGGTGCTGCGGCTCCGAATCCCCGACGCCTACCGGCCGTTCCTCTCCCGCAACGTCCGCGCGGTGGTGCGCGGCCGGCACCTGTACCTGGTGCCGCGCGAGAACGGTGAGCTGGTGATCGGCGCGACCACCGAGGAGCAGGGCTACGACACCACCGTCACCGCCGGCGGGGTGTACGAACTCCTGCGCGATGCCCATGAGTTGGTACCGGGCATCACCGAACTTCCGCTCGTGGAGACCGCCGCCGGGCTGCGCCCCGGCTCGCCGGACAACGCCCCGCTGCTCGGCCCGACCCCGCTGCCCGGACTGGTCGCGGCCACCGGCCACTACCGCAACGGCGTGCTGCTCACCCCGGTGACCGCCGACCTCGTCGCCGAGTATCTGGCCACCGGAGAAGTCCCGGACCTCGCAAGGCCGTTCACGCCCACCCGGTTCTCCCCCGACCACTCCACCACGAAGGCCTCCGCATGACCGAGATCGCCCTGACCGTCAACGGCGAGCCCTGCCGGCTGCCCGCCGCCACGACCCTCGCCGAGGTGGTGGCCACCGTCAGCAGGGCCAACACCGGAGTCGCCGCCGCCCTCAACGAGGCCGTGGTGCCCCGCAGTTCCTGGTCCGAGACGCCCCTGACCACCGGCGACCGGGTCGAGATCCTCACCGCCGTCCAGGGAGGCTGAGCCATGGCCGACGACCTTCTCACCATCGCCGGGACGACCTTCTCCTCCCGGCTGATCATGGGCACCGGCGGCGCGCCCAGCCTGGAGATCCTGGAGCGCGCGCTGCTCGCCTCCGGCACCGAGCTGACCACGGTGGCCATGCGCCGGGTCGACGCCACCACCCAGGGCTCCGTCCTGGACGTGCTGACCCGCAACGGCATCCGGGTGCTGCCCAACACGGCCGGCTGCTTCACCGCCGGCGAGGCGGTGCTGACCGCCCGACTGGCCCGCGAGGCGCTCGGCACCGACTGGGTGAAGCTGGAGGTGATCGCCGACGAGCGCACCCTGCTGCCCGACCCGATCGAGCTGCTGGACGCCGCCGAGACCCTGGTCGACGACGGCTTCACCGTGCTCCCGTACACCAACGACGACCCGGTGCTGGCCCGCAAGCTGGAGGACGTCGGCTGTGCGGCGATCATGCCGCTGGGCTCGCCGATCGGCTCCGGCCTGGGCATCCGCAACCCGCACAACTTCCAGCTCATCGTGGAGAGCGCGGGCGTCCCGGTGATCCTGGACGCGGGCGCCGGCACCGCCTCCGACGTCGCGCTGGCGATGGAGCTGGGCTGCTCGGCGGTGATGCTCGCCTCCGCGGTGACCCGGGCTCAGGAGCCGGTGCTGATGGCCGAGGCGATGCGGCACGCCGCCGAGGCCGGCCGGCTCGCCCACCGGGCCGGCCGCATCCCGCGCCGCTTCCACGCCGAGGCCTCCTCCGCGATGGCCGGCCGCGCCGACCTCGACACCCGCGAGCGTCCGGCGTTCTGAGACCGGGTGTCCCGTGTCACAAGCCGGGCACAGCCGGGCCCGGAGGCGACGTCCTCCGGGTCCGGCGCGCGGCTTCACCACTAGAATCGCCCGGGTGGACATGGCTTTGCACGACCCCCTGATCGGTACCCTGCTCGACAACAGGTACCGGGTCGAGCAGCGCATCGCGACCGGCGGGATGTCCACCGTCTACAAGGGCACCGACACCCGGCTGGACCGGGTGGTCGCCCTCAAGGTGATGCACCCCCAGCTCGCCGGGGACGAGGGCTTCACCGCCCGCTTCATCCGCGAGGCCAAGGCGGTCGCCAAGCTCACCCACCCCAATGTGGTCAACGTCTTCGACCAAGGCGCGGACGGCGGAAACGTTTTCCTCGCCATGGAGTACGTCCCCGGCCGCACTCTGCGCGACCTGCTGCGCGACCGCGGCGCCCTGTCGGTGCGGGCCGCGCTGGACGTCCTGGAGCCGGTGCTCGCCGCCCTCGGCGCCGCCCACCGGGCCGGGCTGGTCCACCGGGACGTCAAGCCGGAGAACGTGCTGATCACCGAGAGCGGCCTGGTCAAGGTCGCCGACTTCGGCCTGGTCCGGGTGCTCGGCAGCGCCGACGGCGCGCCCACCTCGACCAGCACCGCCACCGGCGGCACCGTGATGGGCACCGTCTCCTACCTGGCCCCGGAGCAGATCCTCCCGGACGCCCCCACCGACCAGCGGGTGGACGTCTACGCGGCCGGCATCCTGCTGTACGAGATGCTCACCGGCCGCCGCCCGCACACCGGCGACAACCCCGTCCAGGTGATGTACAAGCACCTGCACGAGGACGTCCCCGCCCCCTCGCTGGTGGCCCCCGCCGTCGCCCCGGCGCTGGACGCCATCGTGGCCGGTGCCTGCGCCCGGGCCGCCGACGCCCGCCCGTACGACGCGGTCGAGCTGCTCGCAGCCCTCCAGCGGGTCCGTCGCACCCTCACCCCGGAGGAGCTGGACGCCGAACCGCCCGCCTCCACCCGGCCCAGCCCGCGCTACCCGACCAGCGAACCGACCTCGGTGATCCAGCCGCTGCCCCGGCCCGCCGACACCCCTGCGCCGCCGGAGCGCACCAGCGTGCTGGACGTGCCGGCGGAGCTGATGGACCAGCTGCTGGTCGAGCCGCGCCCGTACGACGAGCCGACCCCGGTCCGGCCCCGCCGGCCGAGTCGGCTGCGCCGCCTCCCGCGCAAGCCGATGATCTGGGCCGCCGCGCTGACCGCCCTGGTGCTGGCGGTCGGCGGCGCGACCTACGGGATCTCCGAGGGGCTGTACGGCTCGGTGCCGGGCATGCTCGGCAAGGACCGGGGCGAGGCCCAGCGGATCCTGGACAAGGAGGGCATGCACGGCAGGTTCGTCGAGGTGTACAGCGAGTCCGTCCCGGCCGGGCAGGTGATCTCCACCGACCCCGGGGTGGGTGCGCGCACCCGCAAGAGCGACTCGGTGACGGTCACCGTCTCCAAGGGCCCCAAGCGGATCGCGGTGCCGGACGTCACCGGCAAGAGCGCGGACGACGCGGCCGCCGCGCTGGCCGCCGCCCAGCTGACCAAGGGCACCGTGACACAGACCTACGACGACGGCGTACCGCAGGGCTCGGTGATCAGCAGCTCGCCGGCGGCCGGGCAGCTGCTGCAGGAGAACGCCGCGGTCTCGCTGGTGGTCAGCAAGGGCATGGTGCCGGTCCCGGACGTCACCGGGATGAGCCGGGACGACGCGCAGAAGGCACTGCAGGCGGCGGGCTTCACCATGAAGGCCTCCACCGACTGGACCCTCGGCATCGGCAAGGTGGGCAGCCAGTCCCCGGCGGCGGGCGAGCGGCGCCCGCAGAAGACCGTGGTGACGGTCAGCTTCTCCCTCTTCTGAGCGAGTTCCCCCGGACGGCGTCGCGCCTCAGCGGAGCGGCCCGTCGCCCGGCTCCTCCTGGTAGGAGTAGCGCTGCTCGCGCCACGGATCGGCCAGGTTGTGGTAGCCGCGCTCCTCCCAGAAGCCGCGCCGGTCGGCGCGCATGTACTCCACCGCGCGCACCCACTTGGGCCCCTTCCAGGCATAGAGCCGCGGGACCACCAGCCGGACCGGGAAGCCGTGCTCGGCGGTGAGCGCCTCGCCGTTGCGGTGGGTGGCGAGCAGGGTGTGCTCGTCGGCGAAGTCGGCCAGCCGCAGGTTGGCGCTGTAGCCGTACTCGGCCCAGACCATGACGTGGGTGACGCCGGGCGCCGGGGGCACCAGGTCGAGCAGGGTGGCGGCGGGCACGCCCGTCCACTCGTTGCCGAGCAGCGAGAACTTGGTGACGCAGTGCAGGTCCGCGACCACGGTGGTGCGCGGCAGGGCGTTGAAGGCCTCGAAGTCCCAGCTGTGCTTCTCCGCCGAGGCGGTGGCGCCGAACACCTGGAGGTCCCAGGTCGGGGGCTTGAAGCGGGGCACCGGCCCGTAGTGCAGGGCGGGCCAGCCGCGCTGCGCGCGCTGCCCGGGAGGGAGCCTCGGGTCAGACGGCGGAAGCTGTTCTTGTTCGGACTGACCCATGGCTCCATGGTGACAGACGGCGGCCAAGCCACGGCGCGCGCCCCTTCACGCGCGCTTCACGCCCCGCCCACACGGGCCTATGGGCGAGCGCACACCCATCGAGTTCACCTTGAATCGGACATTCCGACACATGTCCTAGTGAGTGTGAACTTACTGGAATTTCCTCCCAATACGGTGCCAGGATGCGCAGCGCAGGACTCACCGCAGGACGTAGCGCAGGGAGGCAGCACCATGCAGGGCGACCCGGAGGTCATCGAGTTCCTCAACGAGCAGCTCACGGCCGAACTCACCGCGATCAACCAGTACTTCCTGCACGCCAAGATGCAGGAGAACTTCGGCTGGACGAAGCTCGCCGAGTACACCCGACACGAGTCGTTCGACGAGATGAAGCACGCCGAGACGCTCACCGACCGGATCCTGTTCCTGGACGGGCTGCCCAACTACCAGCGGCTGTTCCACGTCCGGATCGGCCAGACGGTCAAGGAGATGTTCGAGGCGGACCGCCAGATCGAGGTCGAGGCGATCGACCGGCTCAAGCGCGGGATCGTGGTGATGCGGGCCAAGAACGACGTCACCTCGGCGAACATCTTCGAGTCCATCCTGGCGGACGAGGAGCACCACATCGACTACCTCGACACCCAGCTGGAGCTCCTGGACAAGCTCGGCGAGGCGCTCTACATCGCCCAGGTGATCGAGCAGCCGGAGTCCTGAGAGCTGGCTACCGGCTACCGGCTCAGGCCACCCGCAGCGGGACCACCGGGGCGATCGGCGCCATCGGTGCCGGGGCCGGAGCAGCGGGGGCGGCCTGGACCTCCGGCTCCGCGAGGCCGAGCTTCGCGGCCAGTCGGGCGGTCGGGCAGGGCCGGGCGCCGTGCTCACCGAGCAGCGCCTGGATCCGGCGGACGCAGGACCCGCAGTCCGTACCGGCCTTGCAGCCCTTGGCTATCTGGCGCGGGGTGCCGGCACCCTCGTCGATCGCCTTCTTCACCTGGTCCTCGGTGACCGCATGGCACATACACACGTACATCGCGGTCTCTCCCGGGGTGAAGCGCACAGAGTGGATCTTGACTAAGGTTCGCCTTAGTTCACTAAGCCTCACCTTACCCGGCGATCCGGGCGTGAAAAAGCCCCTCCGGGCTCGGGAATCCCGAATCCGGAGGGGCCTTCGTCACAGTCACTCGCCCGCTCGCCTCCGGGCCGTTCCCGACCCGGTGCCGGCGCGGCCCTTCGGCTCGGGGCGGGACGCCGGCAGGACCTACTGGCCGCGGTACATCTCCGCGACCAGGAACGCCAGGTCCAGCGACTGGCTGCGGTTGAGCCGCGGGTCGCAGGCCGTCTCGTAGCGCTGGTGCAGGTCGTCCACCAGGACCTCGTCGCCGCCGCCGACGCACTCGGTGACGTCGTCGCCGGTCAGCTCCACGTGGATGCCGCCCGGGTGGGTGCCGAGCGCGCGGTGCACCTCGAAGAAACCCTTGACCTCGTCCAGCACGTCGTCGAAGCGGCGGGTCTTGTGACCACTGGACGCCTCGAAGGTGTTGCCGTGCATCGGGTCGCAGATCCACACCGGCTTGGCACCGGAGGCGGTGACCTTGTCCACCAGGGTGGGCAGGTGGTCGCGGATCTTGCCCGCACCCATCCGGGTGATGAAGGTGAGGCGGCCGGGCTCGCGCTCCGGGTCCAGCTTCTCGATCAGGGTGAGCGCCTCGTCCACCGAGGTGGTCGGGCCGAGCTTGACCCCGATCGGGTTGCGGATCTTGGAGGCGAACTCGATGTGCGCGTGGTCCAGCTGGCGGGTGCGCTCACCGATCCACACCATGTGGCCGGAGACGTCGTACAGGTCGCCGGTGCGCGAGTCCACGCGGGTCAGCGCGGTCTCGTAGTCGAGGATCAGCGCCTCGTGCGAGGAGTAGAACTCGACGGTCTTGAACTCCTCCGGCGCCACACCACAGGCGTTCATGAACGCCAGGGCGTTGTCGATCTCCCGGGCGAGCTGCTCGTAGCGCTGACCAGCCGGCGAGTTGCGCACGAAGTCCTGGTTCCAGGCGTGCACCTGGCGCAGGTCGGCGTAACCACCGGTGGTGAAGGCGCGCACCAGGTTGAGCGTCGCCGCGGAGGCGTTGTACATCCGCTTCAGGCGCTCCGGGTCCGGGATGCGGGACTCGGGGGTGAACTCGAAGCCGTTCACCGAGTCGCCGCGGTAGACCGGCAGGGTCACACCGTCGCGGGTCTCGGTCGACTTGGAGCGCGGCTTGGAGTACTGACCGGCGATCCGGCCGACCTTCACGACCGGGACCGAGGCCGCGTACGTCAGCACGGCGGCCATCTGCAGCAGGGTCTTCAGCTTGTTGCGGATGTGCTCCGCCGAAACGCCGTCGAAGGCCTCGGCGCAGTCGCCGCCCTGGAGGAGGAACGCCTCCCCGCGCGCCACGGCACCGAGCCGGGCGCGCAGCTGGTCGCACTCGCCGGCGAAGACGAGGGGCGGATAGGAGGAGAGCTCAGCAAGGGTCTTGCGCAGAGCCTCGTGGTCCGGCCATTCAGGCTGCTGCGCCGCGGGCAGGGACTGCCAGGAGTGGCCAGTCCTAGATGTCTCAGTCGTTGCGGTCACACCGCCAAGGCTACGGGGTGGCGCGAGCGATTCGTGACCATTGCCCGAGGGGTGAGACACGTCTCGGACAAAGCCGTGTGCGGCGTCACCCGGTCGGCAGCATCCGATACGCTCGACCTATGCACGCGCCCCACACCCATTCCTGGTGGTGGGCCTCCTCCATGGGTGGCCCACAGATCGCGCGTTCCTAGACGAACACGACGGCCGCCCCTCGGGGCGGCCGTCGGCGTCTGAGCAGACGGCCCTCCGGGAGCGGAACCCAGTCCCGCCCTCGCCATTCCTCCCGGAAGGAAGCCGTACTCGTGACCACCCCCGCCGAGCTGCTCGCCCGCCTCACCGCCCCCGGTGCCCCGGCCTTCGCCCTGCTGCACCGCCGCACCCCCCGACACGCCCCGGACACCGTCGAGGTGCTGCTGGGCACCGTCGACAGCTACGACCGCCTCGCCGACCTTCCGGTCCGCAGCGGCATCCCGTCGGCCGGCCCGGTCCACGACCTGCTCGCGCTCGTCCCGTACCGGCAGATCCGCGAACGCGGCTTCGAGGCGCACGACGACGGCACACCGCTGCAGGCCCTCACGGTGACCGAGCAGTACGCCCTGCCGCTGGCCGACTTCACCGCCGCCCTGCCGCACCTGCCGGTGTCGCTGACCGACGGTGCCTTCGACGTCGACGACGCCCAGTACGCGTCGATCGTCCGCCGGGTGATCGAGGACGAGATCGGCAACGGCGAGGGCGCCAACTTCGTGATCCGGCGCGACTTCCACGCCACGCTGGAGGACTTCTCGTCCGAGCTGGCCCTCTCCCTGTTCCGGCGACTGCTGGAGCAGGAGCGCGGCGCCTACTGGACCTTCCTCGTCCACACCGGGGAACGTCTTGCCGGGGGCGAGCCCGGTCGCTGCCTGGTCGGTGCCTCCCCTGAGGTGCACGTCCGGCAGAGCGGCGGCACCGTCGTGATGAACCCGATCTCCGGCACCTACCGCTATCCGACCGGCGGCGCCGACGTCGACTCGCTGCTCCGATTCCTGCACGACCCCAAGGAGTTGGAGGAGTTGACCATGGTGGTCGACGAAGAGCTCAAGATGATGTGCACGGTCGGCGACCTCGGCGGCCAGGTGCTCGGGCCCCGGCTCAAGGAGATGTCCCACCTCGCCCACACCGAGTACGAGCTGCGCGGGCAGACCTCCATGGACGTCCGCGAGGTGCTGCGCGAGACGATGTTCGCCGCCACCGTGACGGGCAGCCCGGTGCAGAACGCCACCCGGGTGATCAAGCGCTACGAGCCCGCCGGGCGCGGCTACTACTCCGGCGCGCTCGCCCTGATCGGCCGTTCCGCGAGCGGCGGGCAACTGCTGGACTCACCGATCTGCATCCGCACCGCCGACATCGACCCGACCACCGGACAGCTGGTCGTCCGGGTCGGCGCCACCCTGGTCCGGCACTCCGTCCCGGAGTCCGAGGTGGCCGAGACCCACGCCAAGGCCGCCGGGGTGCTCACCGCGATCGGCGCCCGACCCGCCCCCGCCCGGCTGCCCGGCCCCACCGGGCCCCGGCTCTCCGACGACCACCGGGTGCAGGCCGCGCTCGACTCCCGCCGGGCCGACCTCGCCCCGTTCTGGCTGCGGATGCAGTCGCCGTCCGAGGTCACCGAGACCGAACCGACCCTGGTCGTGGACGGCGAGGACACCTTCACCGCGATGCTCGCCCACCTGCTGACCTCGCTCGGCCACCGGGTCACCGTGGTCCGCTACGACGAGCCGGGCCTGCGCGAGCTGGTCGCCGCACACCGCGGCCCGCTGGTGCTCGGCCCCGGCCCGGGCGACCCGGCGCTCACCGACGACCCCAAGATGGCGGTGCTGCGCCCGATCGTCGCGGACGCCCTGGCCGCCGTCCGCTCCGGCGCCCGGACCGCGCCGCTGCTCGCGGTCTGCCTCAGCCACCAGCTGCTCTCCGCCGAACTCGGCCTCGCACTCGGCCGCAAGGCCGTCCCGTACCAGGGAGCGCAGGAGAGCATCGACCTGTTCGGCAGCAGGCGGACGGTCGGCTTCTACAACACCTTCACCGCGCGCTGCTCGGACGCCGACGCGGCCCGGCTGGCCGCCGAGGGCGTCGAGGTCGCCCGGGACGCCGTCACCGGAGACGTCCACGCCCTGCGCGGCCCCGGCTTCGCCGGTCTGCAGTTCCACCCGGAGTCGGTGCTCACCCGGGACGGCGTGGACATCGTGGCGGCCCTGCTGAAGCAGGCGACGACCGTACGGCGCTGAGGAGTCGGGCGGGTCCCGGGCGGCCAGTGCCCGGGACCCGCCTCACAGCTCCTCGTCCAGCCCCTGCTCGATCGCGTACCGGACCAGCTCCACCCGGTTGTGCAACTGCAGCTTCCCCAGCGTGTTCTGCACGTGGTTCTGCACCGTACGGTGCGACAGCACCAGCCGGTCGGCGATCTGCCGGTAGGACAGACCCTTCGCCACCAGCCGCAGCACCTCGGTCTCCCGGGCGGTCAGCTGGGGGACGGCCGGCGCCGAGGCCGGGGCCGGCTCCGCGGCCAGCCGGCGGAACTCGCCGAGCACCAGCCCGGCCAGGCCCGGGGTGAACACCGCATCGCCGACGGCCGTCCGGCGCACCGCGTCCAGCAGTTCGTCCCGCCCGGCCGACTTCACCAGGTACCCGGTGGCGCCGGACTTCACGGCCTCCAGCACGTCCTGGTGCTCACCGCTGGCCGACAGCACCAGCACCCGCACCGCCGGGTCGTGCGCGACCACCTGGCGGCACACCTCGACGCCGGGCAGGCTCGGCAGGTTGAGGTCCAGCACGACGACCTGCGGCGAGCAGGCGCGGGCACGGCGCACGGCCTCCTCGCCGTCGCCCGCCGTGGCCACCACGTCCAGCCCGGCCTCGGCCAGGTCGCGCGAGACGGCGTCCCGCCACATCGGGTGGTCGTCCACCACCATCACCCGCACCGGCCGGTCAGTCGTCGGCTGATCGGTCATCAGAACCCTTCCTCGGGACGCGCAGTTCGACCTCGACGCCCTCCCCGGGCGCCGAGTACAGCTCGGCCGTGCCGCCCAGGTCCAGCAGCCGACCGCGGATGGACTGGGAGACGCCGAGCCGCCCGGCCCGCTCCGCCTCGCCGAGCCGCTCGGGGGCGAAGCCCGGCCCGTCGTCGCGGATGCTGACGGTGACGGCCTCCGGCTCGTCCTCCACCAGGATCCAGGCCCGGGCCTGCTCCCCCGCGTGCTTGTGCACGTTGTCCACGGCCGCGCCGACCGCCGCGGCCAGTTCGCCGGCCGCCGGGCCCGGCAGCAGCACCGGGGTGCCGGGGGCGGAGAGCGTGATCCGCTCGTCGGCGTACCGGCGCAGCAGCGCGGTGAGGTCGCCCGGCTCGTCGGAGGCGGCCTCCGGCAGGTCCACGGCCCGCTGGGCCGGGATCGGGCCGCCGGTCATCAGCGCCCGCAGCGCGCGCTCCTGCTCACCGGCGAGCCGGCCCAGCTCGGCGAAGTCCGCACCGCCGCCGGCGCCCTCGCCCAGCTCCGCACCCCGGCGCTGGACCAGCGCGAGCACCTGCAGCACGCCGTCGTGGATGTCCCGGGAGAGCCGCTCGCGCTCCCGGGTGGCCGCCTCGACCTGGAGCGCCCGGGTCAGGGTGGCCTCGCTGGCGCGGGCCAGTTCGACCACGTAGCCGATCGCGCAGCCGGCCGTCAGCAGCAGCACGATGTTGTGGATGTTGTCGCCGGTCGGACCGCCGTGGCCGAGGATGTTGGCGACGCCGATCACCGCGCCACTGGCCGCCGCCGGGCGCCAGCCGCCCTTGGCCGCGCAGCCGAGCACCGTACCGGCGGCCCAGATGGTCGGCAGGGTGGGCGCACCGTGGCTGATCCGGGCCGGGGTGTCGGTCATCCCGCTCATCACGATGCCGGTCACGGCCAGGGTGAGGTCGAAGCCCAGCACGACCCGGGTGCAGCGCTGCGGGTTGGCGAAGGCCCGGGTGCTGGCGAGCGTCCACAGGGTGAGCGCGCCGAGGAAGATCCAGCCGGCGACCGGGTGCAGGAAGTGCAGGTAGGAGTTGACGTACCGCAGCAGCGCGTAGCACAGGGCCAGCACCCGGAAGTAGGAGATCGCCTTCCACAGCGGGAGTTCGACGGACATCCCGCCGGCCGCCACCGTGCCGCCGACCGTGCCGGCTCTCGCGCCCTCCGCCATCCCCCAGCCCCTCCCCTGGACCCGGCCCGGGTCGGTCAGGCCGACCCGGTCTCCTTGTGCTCCTGCTTGTCGGCGGCCTCGGCCTCGGCGGCCTTCTCGGCCTTCTCCGCCTCGGCGGCCTCCGCCTTCTCGGCCTTGGCGGCCGCGCGGCGCTCGGCGTCGGCCTTCTTCTTCTCCTCCGCGATCTGCCGCTTGGCGGCGGTCGCGTAGACGTCCACGTACTCCTGGCCGGAGAGCCGCATGATCTCGTACATCACCTCGTCCGTCACCGAACGGAGGATGAAGCGGTCGTTCTCCATGCCGTGGTAGCGGGAGAAGTCCAGCGGGCGGCCGATCCGGATGCCCGGGCGGATGCCGAAGTTCGGGATCACCTGGCCGGGCGGCTGCACCTTCTCGGTGTCGATCATGGCGACCGGGATGACCGGGGCGCCGGTGGCCAGCGCGACGCGAGCCAGGCCGCCGACCTTGCCGCGGTAGAGCTTGCCGTCGGGCGAGCGGGTGCCCTCGGGGTAGACGCCGAACAGCTCGCCGCGGTCCAGCACCGCGATGGCGCTGCGGATCGCGGCCTCGCCGGCGCCGCGCACGCCCGAGCGGTCCACCGGCAGCTGGCCGACGCCCTTGAAGAAGGCGGCGGTCAGCCGGCCCTTGAGGCCCGGGGTGTTGAAGTACTCGGCCTTCGCGATGAAGGTCACCCGGCGCTTGATCAGCGCGGGGAAGAAGAACGAGTCCGAGAAGGACAGGTGGTTGCTCGCGATGATCGCCGCGCCTTCGGTGGGGATGTTCTCCTCACCCTCGAGCCACGGCCGGAAGAAGATCCGAAGCAGTGGCGCGACGATCATCTTCATCAGTCGGTAGAACAACCCGGGCCTCCTGTTATGCGGACCGGTCGATCCTAATGCCCCGCGGCCGTCGGCTGTGCCCGGCCCCGCCGCAGGGGGTGTACGTCCCGGCGCGGAGCGTGGGACGATGCGGCTTCCCGCAGCTCTTCCCCATCAAGCGTCCCCTCCCCCAGCGCCACCCGCCCGCGAAGGAGTCCGCCATGTCGCTGCTGCCCGGTGCCGAACCGTACCGCCACCGCGGCGGACCGGTGGGAGTGCTGCTGTGCCACGGCTTCACCGGGTCGCCGCAGTCGCTGCGGCCCTGGGCCGAGGAGCTGGCGGCGGCCGGATTCACCGTCTCGCTGCCGTTGCTGCCGGGGCACGGCACGCGTTGGCAGGACATGCAGGTCACCCGGTGGGAGGACTGGTACGCCGAGGTCGAGCGCGAGCTGCTGACCCTGGCCGAGGAGTGCGAGCAGGTCTTCGTCTGCGCGCTGTCGATGGGCGGGGCGCTGGCGCTGCGGCTGGCCGCGCTGCACGGCCCGAAGGTGTCCGGACTGGTGCTGGTCAACCCGTCGGTGCGCTCCGACAACCCCGCGAGTGTGCTGCTTCCGGTGCTCCGGCACCTCGTCCCGAGCCTGCCCGGGATCACCGACGACATCCGCAAGCCTGGCGTGACGGAGCTCGGCTACGACCGCACCCCGCTGCACGCCGCGTGGTCACTGGCCAGGCTGTGGCAGGAGGTCCAGCGGCGGCTGCCGCAGGTGACCCAGCCGGTGCTGCTGCTCCACAGTCCGCAGGATCACGTCGTCTCGCCGGCCAACTCGGAACTGGTGCTGGCCCGGATATCCTCGACCGATGTGACGGAGCGGCTGTGCCAGCGCAGTTTCCACGTCGCGACGCTGGACCACGACGCGGCGGAAATATTCGCGGCGAGCCTGGACTTCATCCGACGGCTGGCCCCCGCGCACGCGGCGGGGGGCAGGGCCGAATCCGACGATCACCAGGGCTGAAGGGCCGGAAGTGCACGAGAGCAGCACGGCGGGCGGCGGGGACGAGAAGCCCCGCGAGGACGGCGCGCGGACGGACGGCGCGCCCAAGGACGGCACGGTCCAGGGGGACGGCGCCATGGGTGGTCCGGCAGGCGGTACGGGGACGGACGGTACGGAGGCGGGCGCGGCCGCGCCCGCGAAGCCCGCGGGGGGCGCCGCCGAACCGGCCGCCACCGCCCCCGCGGAGTCCCGCACGCGCCGCACCCCCGAGCGCAGCCAGGCCGAGCAGGACGCGATCTTCGCCGCGCTGGTGGCCCAGTTCGACGACCCGGTGGACCTCACCAACCCCAACTGGCCGGAGATCGAGAACCTCCGGGCGCAGAACGGGCTCAAGGGCGGCTTCAAGGACGGCGTCGGCCCCGAGGCCGCCCCGGACGACCTCTCCGACCTGGCCCCGCGGCCCCGCCCCCGCTCCGGCCGACCCGTCCTGCCGGCCGCCGCCTCCGGCCCGCGCGACTTCGAGCTGGCCGAGGAGACCGACGAGGGGCACTACGTCCCGCCGGAGCCCCCGCCGCTGCCCGCCGCCGACGTGACCGCCAAGTTCGCCTGGCTGGCCGTGCTCGGCGGCCCGGCGCTGCTGCTGATCGACGCGGTGGTCTGGCGGGAGATCTCCGGCTGGCCGGCCTGGGTCGGGATCACCGCCTTCCTCGGCGGCTTCGTCACCCTGGTCGCCCGGATGAAGGACCGCGACGAGGACGAGCCGGAGGACCCCGACCACGGCGCGGTCGTCTAGGAGTCTGATGAAGATCTTGAAAATGCGCCCGGCTTGCACCAGTTCGACCTGATTGACATTTACCGGCAATCTGGGGCGAACTGGGCGACCGAACCAAGATCTTCAGGAGACTCCTAGGGCCCGCTGGACAGGCCCTGGCTTTCGGGCAGTTCGAGGAAGGCCAGCACCGGCAGGTGGTCGGTCGCGGCCCGCAGGTCGGCCCCGGTGACGCCGGGCAGCCCGTGCGGCACCCCGCAGCCGAGGACGGTGATCCCGGGCGTGGCGAAGACGGCGTCGATCCGCTGGTAGGGGTTCTCGGGGACGGAGGTGAACTCCCCGCCCCAGGGCGCGGTCGGGTACCCGTCCCACAGTCGCGAGGCCAGCAGCCGCCAGCCCGGCCCGTCCGGGTGCTCGTTGAAGTCCCCGGCCACGATGCCCTGTTCGGCGATGGCGAGCTGGTCGAGCAGCAGCTCGAACTGCCCGTGGCGCTCCTCGGCGTCAAGGCTGAGGTGGCAGCTGGTGACGGTGAACGGCGCCGTGCCGGGCAGCCGCAGCAGAGCACTGGCGAAGCCGCGCGCGTGCAGGCCGCGGGTCTTGGGCAGCAGCCGGTCGTAGACGCCCAGCACCTCGACCGCGCCGGGCCGGCCGAGCAGCAGCGGCCCGGCGGTGGTGCGTCCGCCGCCGGCCAGCACCACCGTCCCGGTGCTCCGGGCCAGCCAGGCGGCCTGGCCCTCGGGCCGCCAGTAGCGCGGTGACTCCTGGACGCAGACCAGGTCGGGCGCGCAGGCCCGGATCACCCGCACCAGCGCCCGGCGGTCGTCGCGCAGTGAGCGGATGTTGTAGCTGAGCAGGCGCAGTCGGCGCGGGCCGGGCGGCGGTGCGACGGGTGCGGCGGTCATGTTCCTCCCCTGTGCGGTGTCACTGGGAAGGACGGTAGTGCGACGGCGGCGGCGCGTCCGGGATTGGTCGGGGCCCGGTCGCACCGCCGCCGGCGGGCTTGAAGGCTCCCCCTGAGCCGAAGGGGCGCGCCGGTGCCGATAGGGAGGAGGGCCGGGCTCCCGACGCAGGAGGAAACGCGGCGCCCGACGACCGTCGGCACCGGGTACGAACGCCCCGGCGGCGAAGGGGGTGTAACGGCTAGGCGGTGCGGGCGAGGTCCGCCGCGCCGACGATGCCGGCCGCGGAGCCCATCGAGGCGAGCACGACCTCGGCGCGCGGGCGGTGCACCCCGCCGGTCAGGTAGTGCTCGAAGGCCTTGGCGACCGGGTCGAGCAGCAGGCGGCCGGAGTCGGAGACACCGCCGCCGAGGACGAAGACGCCCGGGTCGAACAGCGCGGCGAGGTCGGCCATGCCGCGGCCCAGCCAGTCCGCCAGCTCGGCGTAGCACTCCAGGGCGAGCGGGTCGCCCCCCTCGGCCGCCTCGGTGATGTGGATGCCGCGGATGGTCTCGGCGACACCGTCGTTGAGCTCCAGCATCCGCCGGCCGCGCACCGGGTCGGCCGCCGTCTTCTCCCGGCCGTAGCGGCGCAGTGCCCGCCCGGAGCCGTACTGCTCCCAGCAGCCCTTGCCGCCGCAGCCGCACTGCAGGCCGTCCGGGACCATGTTGAGGTGGCCGATCTCGCCGGCCACGCCGAAGCGGCCACGGTGCAGCCGGCCGTCCAGGACGATGCCGCCGCCGATGCCGGTGCCGACGGTGATCAGCACCATGTCCTGGTGGTCGGCGGCCGCGCCGAAGCGGAACTCGGCCCAGGCGGCGCAGTTGGCGTCGTTCTCGACCACCGTGGACAGACCGGTGAGCTCCTCGATCCGGCCGCGCAGCGGCTCGTTCTCCCAGTCGATGTTGGGCGCGAAGATCACCGTGGACCGGTTGCTGTCGACGAAGCCCGGGGCGCCGACGCCGACCGCGGTGACGTCGGGGTGCTGCTCCTTGAGCTCGCGCACGGCCTGCGCGATGGCGTCGACCGCCCACTGGGGGTCGGCCGGGGTGGGCACCCGGGTCCGGGCCAGGATCGCGCCCTCATCGTCGACCACGCCTGCCGCGATCTTGGTCCCGCCGACATCGACGCCGATGGTCAGAGCCATGTGTCCCTCAGCTATTCACTCGTTCCCGCTGGACGGAACGGTACCGCCCAACCCTGTCCCCGTACACTGCCTCGCATACATTATCCGAAGACATTTTTGGGAGAAGCGGGCCGGGACACTTCAAAAGTCGTATCTAATCCCCTTCTTCGTGACGCACGAGAGCAGCGCGATCACGCTACGGAATTCACGGATTCACTGCTTGGCGGACAGCCCGTCAGCCTCGCCGGTCCCCTCGGCCCCGCCCGGCGCATCGAGGTCGATCTTCTCCACCGACGCCCCCTCCCCCGCCGTCCAGCGCTGCTCGTGCCCGGCCACGGCGGCGCGGTAGGCGGCCAGCAGCTCGGTGCCCGCGGCGGCCAGCCCGGAGCCGGCCGCGGCGAGGTGGGAGTAGATCTCCGGCTGCTGGGTGCGCAGGCGATCGGCCAGCCCGGAGAGGGTGATCAGGGTGGTGGCGCTGGTCTCCTGCGCCTTCTCGCCGAGGGCCGCGGCGAACCGGCGCACCTCGTCCACCAACGGGCCCAGCTCCGGCCCGAACGGGTGGGACTGCCCGCCGTCCGACCCGCTGCGGTCGGCGCCGGGCTCGGTGCGGTCGGCGCCGGGCTCGGTGCGGTCGGTACCGGGCTCGGTGCGGTCGTCGGTGCTGGTCATCGCGGGCGCCTCCTCAGCCGTGGCCGCACCCCGCGGCCCTTTGGCCCGACGCTACCCGACCGGCCCGGCAGCCCGAAAAGAGCGGAAGGTCCGTCAGCCCTGCGGCCAGAGCGAAGGGTCGGGGGCGAACCGCACCGAGAGCACTCCCTCGTGCAGCCCCGCCCCGGCCACCGTGCAGCGGCGCAGCGCGGCCGGCAGGGCGAGCACCCGGCGGTGGGCACCGAGGCCGACCACCAGGTCGTCGCCCCGGCGGACCAGGTCCAGCTCGGCGCGGTCGGCGCCGGGCAGGTCGAGGTGCCAGACCAGCAGACCCTCCTCGGCGAGCCGGTCCTCGACCGTCCAGGACGCGGGGGCGAGCCGCTCGGGGCCTGGTCCGTCCCCGTACAGGTGGTCGGCGACCGCCTCCAGGGTGCCCTCGGCCAGGCCGGAGACCAGCACCGGGGCGTCGGTGTCGGCGGCGAGCCGGTCCAGCTCCTCCCGACGGCGGCGGGCCAGCTCGGCCAGCCAGGGGTCGGGCGAGGCGAGGGCGGCGGGCGGCAGCGCGCCGTGCACCACGACCGCGTCCGGCCGGTGGCCGTACAGCGCGAGCCCGGCCCGGATCCGGCGCAGCCCCTCGTACGGGTGGCCGTCGGCCGGGACGACCAGGCGCACGCTGGTGCCGGGGTCGCTGATCGCGGCGCGGGACTCGGCGAGCACCGCCGCGGCCTTGGTGCGCCCCTCGTACAGCCACTCGGCGGGCATCGGGACGCCGGCCAGGCCGGCCAGCAGCGGGCGCAGCGCCCGGGCGGCCTGCCGCTGCTCGGGGACGAGCCGGTCCAGGTAGCGGGTCAGCTGCTCGGGCAGGGCGAGGGTGGCGATCAGCTCGGCGGGCGGCGGGGCGAGCACCACCAGGACGTCCTGGTCGGCAGCGGGCAGGGCGCGCAGCAGAGCGAGCCGGGCGATGCCGGGGAGGGCGGTCAGCTCCTCGGGGTCGAGCTGCTCGGCGCCGAGCAGGTCGAGGGCCGGCTTGAGTCGGCCGGTCAGCTCGCCGACGGCGTAGCGGAAGGCGGCCTGCTCGTCGATCCGGGAGACGGTCAGGCCCGGTGCGTAGCCCAGCGGTTCGGGTTCCAGGCGGGTGCCGAGGGCGGAGTCCAGGGCGCGGTGCGGGTCGTCGGCGGCCAGCAGCCAGGTGCGGTGGCCGCGCCGGGCGGCGTGCAGGGCGGTGGCGGCGGCCACGGTGGGCGCGCCCGCGTCGCCGCTGACCAGGATGGTGCGTGTCGCCGTCATGCCGTCCAGCCCCCGTTCTGTGGTGTCAGCCCTCGACGCGCTTCTTCAGACCGGCCAGGGCGCGGTCGATGATGACCTTCTCGGCCTTGCGCTTGATCATCCCGAGCATCGGGATCTTGACGTCGACGGCGAGCTGGTAGGTGACCTCGGTGCGGCCGCCGGCCAGCGGGGCCAGGGTGTAGGAGCCGTCCAGCGAGCGGAGCATCTGGCTGCGGACGAGGGTCCAGCCGACCTCGCGGTCGCCTTCCCAGGTGTAGGCGAGGACGTGCTCGTCGCGGATCGCGCCGGCGTCCAGCAGCAGCCGGACCTGAGCGGCGCGGCCGTCCTCACCGGTCTCCAGGACCTCGACCTCCTTCACCTCGCCGGTCCAGGCCGGGTAGGCGGCGAAGTCGGCGATCACGGCCATGACCGTGGCCGGGGTCGCGTCGATGGTGATGCTCGACCTGGTGTGCTCCGCCATGGAATGGCCCTCCGCCTCGTCCCTCTGCCTGCCGATCCGGTCGAGGCGCGCTCGACCCGATCCGCCCGGAGCAGGCTATCGCGACCGGCGATCGACTCGGCGGCACGGGCACCGGCCACGGACCGTACGAGCCGGGCGGCGGAGCATGCTACCGGTCGGTCACCGGGGCGCTGCCGTAGGGTGCCAGTCGAACGACCCGGTCACCGCCTGGTCCGACCGGCCGGGTGTGACACTTCGAACACCGGGGCCGACCCCTCTGGTCGAAGCTGCCTACCGGGCAGTAACGTCCTGCCGTCCCGCAGCGTCGCGAACGAGGAGCAGTCTTGCTCGACTTCAGCCTTCCGGCCCTCTACCAGGTACCGAGCGGCGGTAACCTCTCCGACCCTGTGCACCGGAACGCCGAGGAGCACCCGGATGTCGCGGTGCTCAGCCGGAAGGTGGACGGCCACTGGCAGGAGTTGACCGCGGTCCAGTTCCTCGCCGAGGTGCACGCCGCCGCGAAGGGCCTGATCGCCTCGGGCATCGAGCCGGGCGACCGGGTGGGCATCATGTCCCGCACCCGGTACGAGTGGACGTTGCTGGACTTCGCGATCTGGACGGCCGGCGCGATCACCGTGCCGGTGTACGAGACCTCCTCCGCCGAGCAGGTCGAGTGGATCCTCGGCGACTCGGGCGCGGTGGGCGTCCTCGCCGAGACCGACCAGCACCGCACGGTGGTCGAGGAGGTCCGCGACCGGCTGCCGGAGCTGAAGCACCTCTGGCAGATCGAGGGCGGCGCGATCGCCGCGCTGGCCGAGGCCGGCAAGGACGTCCCGGACGCGACGGTCCAGGAGCGCCGCTCGATCGCCGGCCCCGACTCGATCGCCACCATCGTCTACACCTCGGGCACCACCGGTCGCCCGAAGGGCTGTCAGCTGACGCACGGCAACTTCCTCGCCGAGTGCGGCAACATCGTCGAGCGGCTGACCCCGCTGTTCCGCACCGGCGAGGGCTCCGTCCTGCTGTTCCTGCCGCTGGCCCACGTGCTCGCCCGGATCGCCGAGATCGCCCCGGCGATGGCCCCGATCAAGCTGGGCCACGTCTCAGACATCAGGGACGTCACCGCCGAGCTGGCCGCGTTCAGGCCGACCATGATCCTGGGCGTGCCCAGGGTGTTCGAGAAGGTCTACAACACCGCCCGCGCCAAGGCCCAGGCCGACGGCAAGGGCAAGATCTTCGACAAGGCCGCCGAGACGGCGATCGCCTACAGCCGGGCGCTGGACGCCGGCGGCGCGGGCCTGGGCCTGCGGATCAAGCACGCGGTCTTCGACAAGCTGGTCTACAGCAAGCTGCGCGCCGCCCTCGGCGGCCGGGCCACCCACGCACTCTCCGGCGGCGCCCCGCTCGGCGAGCGGCTCGGCCACTTCTACCGGGGCATCGGCTTCACCGTCCTGGAGGGCTACGGCCTGACCGAGACCTGCGCGGCCACCACCTTCAACCCGTGGGACAAGCCGAAGATCGGTACGGTCGGCCAGCCGGTCCCCGGCGCCTCGGTGCGGATCGCCGAGGACGGCGAGGTCTTCTTCAAGGGCCCGCACGTCTTCACCGGCTACTGGAACAACCCGCAGGCCACCGCCGACACCCTCAAGGACGGCTGGATCGCCACCGGCGACCTCGGCTCGCTGGACTCCGAGGGCTACCTGACCATCACCGGCCGCAAGAAGGAGATCATCGTCACCGCGGGCGGCAAGAACGTCGCCCCGGCCGTGATCGAGGACCGGATCCGGGCCCACGCCCTGGTCGGCGAGGTCATGGTGGTCGGCGACCGCAAGCCGTTCATCGCCTGCCTGATCACCGTCGACCCGGACTTCTTCCCCAAGTGGAAGGAGCTCAACGGCAAGCCCGCCGCCGCCACCGTCGCCGAACTCGCCGACGACCCGGACCTGCTGGCCGCCCTGCAGTCCGCGGTGGACGACGGCAACGCGGCCGTCTCGCACGCCGAGGCGGTCAAGAAGTTCCGCCTGCTGGACACCGAGTTCACCGAGGAGAGCGGCCACCTGACGCCCTCGCTCAAGCTCAAGCGCAACGTGGTGCTGAAGGACTTCGCCGCCGAGGTCGAGGCCCTTTACAGGAAGTAAGCACAGCAGGAAGTAAGCACAGCAGGAAGTAAGCACAGCGAGAAGCAGGCTCAGCGAGAAGCAGCGGTAACGCGCGAAGGCACCGTCTCCCCCGAGAAGGAGGCGGTGCCTTCGCCGTGTCGGCCCGTCCTAGCCCGCCAGCAGCGAGGTCAGCCGCCCGGCCAGCAGGTCCCAGCGCCAGGAGCGCTCCACCCAGCGCCGCCCGGCCTCGCCCATCCGCCGCCGCAGTTCCTCGTCCCGCAGCAGCCGGACGATCCGCTCCGCGGCCGCCGCGGCCGAGCCGCCCGGCACCACGTACCCGGTCTCGCCCTCCAGCACCGCGTCCGGCGCGCCGCCGGAGTCCCCCGCGACCACCGGCAGGCCGGTCGCCGAGGCCTCCAGGTAGACGATCCCCAGGCCCTCCACGTCCAGCCCACCCCGCCTGGTCCGGCAGGGCATCGCGAAGACGTCCCCGGCCCCGTAGTGGGCGGGCAGCTCCTCCCACGGCACCGAACCGGTGAACCGCACCGAGGTCCGTACGCCCTTGGCTTCCGCCAGCTTCTCCAGGTCCGCCCGGTACGGGCCGCCGCCGACGATCAGCAGCACCGCGTCCGGCACGTCCGCCAGGATCTGCGGCATCGCCTCGATCAGGGTGTCCTGGCCCTTGCGCGGTACCAGCCGGGAGACGCAGACCACGACCGGCCGGTCCGCCAGCCCCAGCCGGCGGCGCACCTCCGCACCCCCGGACCCGGGGTTGAAGGTCGTCTCGTCCACCCCCGGCGGCAGCTGCACCATCCGGGCGGCGGCCTGCGGCCCGACCGCGGCGGCGATCCGCGAGCGGGTGTACTCGCCGAGGTAGGTGAGCACGTCGGTGCCCGCGCCGATCCGCCGCAGCAGCTGCCTGGAGACCGGCAGCTGGGCCCAGGCGGCCTCGTGCCCGTGGGTCATGCCCAGCAGCCGCCCGGCCCCGGCCCGGCGCAGCGTGGGCGCCATCAGGCCGAGCGGGGCGGCGGCGCCGAACCAGACCGAGTCGCACTTCTCGGCACGCAGGATCTCGGCGGCCCGCCGGGTGACCCGGGGTGTGGGAACCATCACCTTCGTGCGGTCACGGATCACCGGGAACGGCTGCTCGGCGTCGAAGCGCCGCACCTCGCTGCCGTCCCGCCAGGTCGAGGCGTACACCACGACGCTCCCGGCGGGCTGACGGACAGCCATGTTGTGCACGAAGGCCTGGATGCCGCCCGGGCGGGGTGGGAAGTCATTGGTGACGATCAAGGTTCTGTGCATCAGGCCACGGCTCGCTCGGTCGGGGGGTGCTCGGTGTACCTCTGGGTGATCCGTACGATAGGTCAACACCATGACCCGCCGGGAACGGAACCGCACACGGCAACCGTTGGACCCCCGGGTCAGTCCTAGTACCTAGGCCGCGACGCGGCGGCCCGGGCGTCCGTCAGTACGACGCCTCCGGTGAGGACGTCCGAGACGAACGAGGGAGCGCAGTGGAATTGGCCCCGGCCACCGAGCCCGGTTCTCCGCGCGGCCGCCTCGGCCGCCCGATCGGGGCGCTCGCCGCCCTCGGGGCGACCTGGGTGGCCACCCGTACCCTGCTGGTGCTGCTGATGACCGGCGTGCTGAAGGCGCCCGGCGGCGACGTCACCGCCGACGTGTGGATGATCTACCACGCCTGGTACGGGGTGCTGCAGACCGGCACCTTCCCCTTCGACGACGTGACCTGGCAGTACCCGCCGGGCGCCGCCCTGATCATCCTGCTGCCGGGCCTGCTGCCCTGGTCGTACCTGGTCTCCTTCTGGGTCATCTGCGGGATCGCCGACGCCGCCGCGGCCGCGCTGCTGATCCGCACCGGCCTGCGCAAGGGCCGGGCGCTGACCGGCGCCTGGATGTGGGTGGTCGGCGTGCCGCTGCTCGGCCCGATGATCTACAACCGCTTCGACATCCTGGTCACCGCGCTCGCCCTGGCCGGGCTGCTGGCGCTGGTCCGCCGCCCGGCCGTCGGCGGGCTGCTGCTGGGTCTGGGCGGCATCGTCAAGATCTGGCCGCTGATCGGCCTGATCGGCACCCCCTCCGGCCGCCGCACCCGCCGCTCCTGGACGCTGGCCGCCGCCACCGCCGTCTCGGTGGGCTTCCTGCTCGCCGCCGGGATGAACGGCGCCTTCGACTTCCTGACCTTCCAGGCGGACCGCGGCATCGAGGTCGAGTCCGTCGGCGCGCTGCCGCTGCACTTCGCCCGGATCGCCGGGGCCTGGGACGGCAGGGTCACCATGAACTACGGCTCCCCCGAGATGCTCGGGCCGTGGGTCAGCGTGATCAGCAAGGTGATGATGGCCGGCACCGTGCTGGGCTTCCTCTGGCTGCTGCTGTGGCGCTTCACCGCCCACCGCCGCAACGCGGCCACCATGTACGACGCCGCGCTGTGCGCGCTGCTGATCTTCGTGGTGACCAGCCGGGTGATCAGCCCGCAGTACCTGGTCTGGCTGATCGGCGTCGCCGCGGTCTGCCTGACCGTACGCGGCACCAGCCAGCGGCCGGTGGCCCTGCTGATCCTGATCGCCTGTCCGCTGACCCTGGTCGAGTTCCCCACCATGTTCACCCAGATCCTCGCCAGCGACCCCTGGGCGATCACGGTGCTGACCCTGCGCAACCTGCTGCTGCTGACCGCCGCCGTGCTCTCCGGCATCCGGCTCTGGCGCTCCACCCGCGCCTCGGCGGCCCTGCCGCCCACCGTGGTGCTGGAGGAGACCCCGGCGCTGCCACCCGCCTCCGCCTACCCGGTCCGCCCCGGCATCGCGTACGAGCAGGACCTGCTGGACGGCATCGACCACCCGGCCGGCCGTTGACCCCTGGGCCCGGCCGGGCGCCGAGGGCCCGGCCTTCGGACGCTAGCCCTTCAGCGCCGACACCTCGGTCAGCCAGAGCGCGGTGAACTCGGCCGACCCGACGCCCAGCTCACCACGCAGCAGCCGGTCGATCCGGTGGTCCCGGTCCTCGCTCTGCCCGTCGCCCGCGCCGACCGCCCGGTAGAAGGCGACCATCCGGTCGCGCCCCCAGCGGCGGGCGATCAGGTCGCAGGCGAGCCAGGACTGTTCGTAGGCCTGGGCGATGCCGCTGGCGCCTGCGGTGAAGTCCCGGTCGGCGGGCAGCGCGGTGGGCAGCTTCCCGGCCGTGACGTCCCGGGCCAACTCGGGGGCGATCTGCTGGGGGCGGCGGCCGGAGTCCCGGTAGGCCGTCCAGTCGGCGACGCCCTCGGAGAGCCACAGCGGGGTCCAGGCCCGGGTATCGGCCCTGGTCGCGACGTGGGTGGCCTCGTGGGTGACCACCACCTGCCGACCGAAGTCGCTGAGCCGCCCGAACGCCTCGGGGTTGACCACCACCCGGTCCGCCGGGGTGTGCCAGGGCGCGCCGGGGGCGGCCACGGTGACCGCCGCCATGCCCGTCCAGCCTGCCGGGTCGGCCTCCAGCAGCCGGGCGAACTGGGTCTCGTCGGCGGGCAGTTCGAGCAGCAGCCGACCGGGCCCGCCACCGCCCCAGACCGCGCTGACGGCCGGCAACGCCTTGTCCCCGACCGCCACCAGTCCGGCCGGGTCGGGCCCTTCGGCCAGGCCGAGCACCAGACAGTGCTCTCCGGGGGCGGTACGGGCGGGGCCGAGGTCCCACAGCGCCGGGGGCCCGCTCGCGGCCTCCTCCCGCTCGACCCGCCAGCCGCCCGCGTCCCGGACCAGCGCGATCCGGCGCGGGTACACCATCGGGTACTCGTCGTACCCGACGATCCGCACCGCCAACTCGGCGGAGGCGGTCAGCCGGTCCGGCCCGTCGGCCGCCGACGACCCCTGGTCGGGCGACAGCACCAGATTGCGGTAGAGCGCCTCGGCCCCCGTGAGCCCGGACCACGCGGGCAGTGAGCGCGCCCGCGCCGCCAGCAGCTCCGTCACCTCGGCGCGCTGGTCCGCCGCCCGCCCGGCGGGTGCCGCCGGGGCGGCCGGGGGCAGCGACAGCTGGGCCAGCCCGCCGACCGCCAGCAGCAGCGCACCGCGCCGGGACAGCACGCAGCGGGCCGGGCCCATCGGGTGGGGCCCGGCCGGGCCGGAGGGCGTCGCGCTCAGAGCCGGACCACCCCCGACACCGGCATCGCGCTGACGCTCTCGTACCGCACCTTGGCGCCCGGGTAGGGGGCGTGCACCATCACCCCGCCGCCGGCGTACATCCCGACGTGGTGCATGTCCCGGTAGAAGATCACCAGGTCTCCCGGCCGCGCTTCGGAGAGGCTGACCCGCTGCCCGGCGTACGCCTGGGCCTGCGAGGTGCGCGGCAGGGTCACTCCGGCCTGCCGCCAGCTGTAGTACATCAGACCGGAGCAGTCGAAGGCGCGGGGCCCGGCTGATCCGTAGACGTACGGCGAGCCGATCATCCGGACCGCAGCGGCCAGCGCGGCCGCCCCGCGCTCGGAGGCGGGCGGGGCGGTGCCGAGGTCCAGCCGGTCGGTGCCGCGGGTGGCGCGCTGCTCGGCGTCCTTGGCGTCCTGGGCGACCATCCGGGCCCGCTCGGCCGCGCCCAGGCTGTCGAGCAGCTTCTGCGCCGTGGCCAGCCGCTGCCGGATCTGCTGCTTGTTCTCGGCCAGCGAGCGCCGGGCCTGGTCCAGCTCGGCGAGCTTGCCCGCGGTCTCGGTGCGGCGCTGGTCGAGCCGACGCTGACGGCCGACCAGCTCGTGCAGGGTCTCCTGCTGCCGCTCGGCGGCCTGGCCGAAGGTGCGGGCGCGGGCGAGGTAGGACTCGGGGTCGCTGGAGAGCACCAGCTGGGCGGCCTGGGTCATCCCGCCGCCGCGGTACTCGGCCCCCGCCACGGTCGCGAGGTCCCCGCGCAACTGGTTGAGCTGGTCCTGGGCGGCGGCCACCTCGCCCTGCAGGGTGGCGGTCTCGCCCTGGAGCCGCTTCTGCGCCTCCTGCGCGGCGTTGTACTTCTCGGACGCCTGCTCGGCCTCGTCGTACAGCTGCTCGACCCGCGCCTTGACGTCCTTGCGGTCGGGGGTGTCCGGCCCACCCGGAGTGGCTTGGGCGCTTCCACAGGTCGCCACACCCAGGGCCGTGGTGGCGGCTGCGGTCAGTACCAGCGCACGGGCGAGCAGTCGGGAACGGCGGTGCACGGGCATGGCGGCAGCGGCTCCAATCCTGCGGCGCGGCCCGCGGCCGCGCCCCAGCGGGCGGCCGTCGAGCGGGAGTCCGGTGGCAGACGTTAGCGAGTCCGGGCAAGCGAGTCCAAACACCTCCCTACCCGAATATTTGACCCTAAATCAGACATCTGCCCGAGCCGCCGGAAAAGCCGCAGGCCCGGCCCTCCGTGACGGAGGACCGGGCCTGGAACGGCCTGGGCGGGGATCAGACCCGCACGATGGAGGCCAGCGGCATGTTGGAGACCGCCTCGTAGCGGACCGAGGCACCCGGCTTGGGCGCGTGCAGCACCTGGCCGTTGCCCGCGTAGATGCCGACGTGGTGGGCGTCGCTGAAGAAGATCAGCAGGTCGCCGGGCTGGGCCTGGGAGATGTCCGAGCCGATCCGGGTGCCGGCGCCGGCCTGCTCCTGCGAGGTGCGCGGCAGCGACACGCCGACCTGGTTGAACGCCCAGACCATCAGGCCGGAGCAGTCGAAGGAGCCGGGGCCGGTGGCGCCCCAGACGTACGGGCTGCCGACCTTGCCGGCGGCGGCGGCCAGCGCGGCGGCACCGTGCGAGCTGCCGGGCGCGGCCGGCTTGACGACCGGCGAGGACGAGGAGCCCGCGGAGGAGCCCGAGCCGATGTCGGTGCGGCCGCTGTCGCGCGAGGCACGGTCGGAGGCGGCCTGCTGCTGGGCGGCCTTCGCGGCGGCGTCGGCCTTGGCCTTGGCGTCGGCGGCGGCCTTCTCCTCGGCCTGGCGGATCGCCTGGCGCTCCTGCTCGGTCAGGGTGTTGAGCAGGTCCTGGGCGGCCTTCAGCTTGTTCTGGACCTCCTCCTTGGAGGCCTTCAGCTGCTGGGTGGTGGACTCCAGTTCGGCGAGCTTGCCCTGGGCCTCGGTGCGGTCCTGGTCGAGCTTGCGCTGCTGCTCCTGGAGCTGCTTCAGCTGGTTCTTCTGGGTGTCACCGGCCTGGTTCAGCGCACCGGCCTGGTTGAGGAAGTTGTCCGGCTTGGACGAGAGCATCAGCTGGACGGTCGGGGATATGCCGCCGTTGCGGTACTGCTCCCCGGCGATCTCGGCGAGCCCGCCCTGCAGGTCGGTCACCTGGGACTGCTGCCGGGCCACCTGGTCCTGCAGGCCGGAGACCTGCTTCTCCAGCGCCTGCTGCTTCTCCTGGGCGGCGTTGTACTTCTCGGTCGCCTGCTCGGCCTGCTCGTTGAGCTGGTCGACCTGCTCCTTGACCTGCTCCTTGGTCGGCTGCGGGTCGGCGTGCGCGCCGGACTGCGCGGAGAGGGCGACGGCTGCCGCGGCGACACCGGTCAGGATCGAGACACGGGCGCGGCTGGCGGGCTTGGGACGACGATGGGACGCCACGAAGGCGGACTCCTTCTTCCTACGTCCGCCTACCGGGTGAGCTGACGGGTTCGGGCCGGAAGCATGCCCTACGACGCCTCACGGCCGTTCCACCGGCCGACCTGGCGCCGATTCACCCCGGAGGAACGTGGTTCCCCGGCTCCGCTCCGCAGCGCCCCCGACCACTGGGCTCCCCTGTCGGACAGTCGCTTCGACCTGCCCCGCTGTTTCGCGAACTCGACGGAAACCACCGCCGCCACCCGGGCTGGGCGATCGACAGTGCGGTGGTTCGGAGCACGACCCTAGTAACTGAACCGTGATCCGTTCAAATCCTTGTCAGAAAAAAGTCGGAAGATTACCCATGTTCTTTTGTGAAAATGACTGATGGTGATCGTCGCTGCACACAAAGCTGATCGGTTCTCACCAGTCGGACGTTGAACCCGCAAACCCGAAGCGCCACCCCCGGTCGGAGGGTGGCGCGGATCACAGGGCCGGAGCCGGCCCCTCGGGCGTGTCGGGTCGTCAGACCCGGCGGATCGTGTTGATCGGCATCGCGTCGGCCTTCATCACCTTCACCACGTCCCCGGTGTGCGGCGCGTGGACCACCATGCCGTTGCCGATGTACATCCCGACGTGGTGCCGGTCGCTGCCGTAGATGACCAGGTCGCCGGGCTGAGCCTGGTCCAGCGAGGGCACCGCGGTGCCGACGTTGCCCTGCTCCTGCGAGGTGCGCGGCAGCGAGACGCCGGCCTGGGAGTACGACCAGACCATCAGACCCGAGCAGTCGAAGGTGTTCGGCCCGGTGGAGCCCCAGACGTACGGCGAGCCCTGCTTGCTCATCGCCTTGGCGACGGCCACGGCCGCGTAGCCGCTGGCCGGCGGCAGGCTGCTGAGGTCGACCCGGGCGCTGCCGCGCGAGGCGCGGTCGTCCTGCTGCTGCTGGGCCTTCAGCGCGGCGCGGTCCGCGGCGCTGAGCGAGTTCAGCAGGTCCTGGGCGGTCTTCAGCTTCGTGTTGACGTCCGCCTTGGCCTGGTTCAGGTCCTTGGTGGTGGAGTCCAGCGAGGCCAGCACGGCGGCGGCCTCGGCCTTCTCCTGGTCCAGCCGGCGCTGCTGGTCGAGCAGGCCCTTGAGCGCCTCGGTCTGGCTGGCGCTGGCCTGCTGGACGCTGGAGGCCTTCTCCAGGTAGCCGGACGGGTCGGAGGAGAGCATCAGCTGGACGGACGGGTCGACGCCGCCGGTGCGGTACTGCTCGCCCGCCACCTGGGCCAGGCCGGTCTGCAGCTGGCTCATCTGGTCCTGGCTGCGGGCCACCTGGTCCTGCAGCTGGTCGGCCTGCTTGCGGAGCTGGTCGGCGCGCTCCTTGGCGCCGTTGTACTTCTCCGCCGCCTGCTCCTGCTCCTGCTGGAGCTGGTCGATCTGCGCCTTGACGTCAGCCTTGTTCGGCTGCGGCGCGGCGTGCGCGGCCACCTGGGCGGAAAGGGCGACCGCGGTCGCAGCGGCAGCGGTGAGCACGGAGACCCGCGCGCGGCTCGGCTGCTTGGGACGGCGGTGGGAGGCCAAGGGACCGGCTCCTTCTTCCAACGGACTCACCTGTTCGGATGAGATTCCGGAAAATAGGTTTGACGCCAGACCCTAGTGAAGATCTATCCGTTTTACCACTCCCCCGAAGGCGTGAAGTCCGGTTCCCACGCTGACTTCACGGGATCCGCACACCCTTGCAAAACGGGCGATAAACAGGTGTCACCCCGCCCGGACCGAGGTCAAAGCCGAGGTCAGGGCCGAGCCAGCCGGTTCAGCAGCAGCACCGAGGCCACCGGGCGCGCACCCGCCTTGCGCACGCCCTCCGCCACCTCCCGGTCGGTGGACACCACCACCACCGGACGGCCCTGCGGCTCGGCACGCACCAGACGACGGATCAGCTCGTCCGCGGTCTCACCGGTCCGGCTGAACCGTACCCGAACCCCGCGCGGCGGCGCCATGATCACCGGAACGTCCAGGTCCTGCCCGTCGAACACACAGGTGACCTCCGCCTGGGTGCGCTGGGCCAGCATCGCCAACCCGCCCAGCAGCCGGATCCGCTGCTGCTCCAGCGGCAGCGTCGGATAGCCGGTCTTGGTCACGTTGTAGCCGTCCACCACCAGGTGGACCTGCGGGATCGCCAGCAGCTGGTCCAGCAGCGCCGGGTCGTCCTCCGCCAAGCCGCGCCGGGCCACGTCGTGCGGTGAGGCCGCCCCCGGCACCACCGCCTCGACCAGGTCCGCCGGGCGGATCTGGGAGACCGGCAGTGCCAGCTCCCGCTGCAGCCCCTGCGCCGACTGCAGCACGGTGTCCAGCAGCAGCCGCAGCCGCATGTCCTCGACGCTGCGCCCCTCGCGGGCCGAACGGCGGCCCTGCTCGGCGACGTTCTCCAGCTCGGACACCCGGTGCCGCAGCCGGCGTGCCTCGCTCTCGGCCGCGCCGCGCTCACTCGCCGCCTGCGCCTTCGCGGCCTCCAGTTCCCCGGCCACCCGCCGGGTCTCGGCCTGCGCCCGCCGGGTGTCGCTCTCCAGCGAGCGCACCTTCTTGCGCAGCGACTCGGCCTCCCGCCGGACGCCCTCGAACTCCGCGCGCTGCCGGTCCAGGTCGGCCCGCGCGGCCGCCCGCACCTCGGCCAGCTCGGCCTGCAGCTTCTCCACCAGCCGGCCGGCCTCCGCGGCCGCGTCCTCGGCGCCGGCCCGCTCGGCCTCCTCGCCGGCCTCGGTGACCAGTCGGCTCCAGCCGGCCGAGCGCACCAGATAGGCGGCGGCTGCGACGTCCATCGGATCGGCGGCGCCGGGAACGGTGCCCGACTCCAGTGCCTTCACCAGATCCGGCTGGCCCAGCCGCAGCCGCTCCGCTATGCGCACCCGGAAGGCCGGCTCGGACTCCAGCGCCGCCGCCAGCGCCGTGGCCGCGTACTTGGCCCGGCGCGCGGGGGTGAACTTGACGTACTGACGCAGGCTCTGCGGCAACTCCGCCGACGGCAGTCCGCCCAGCGCGTCCGAGGCCAGCCCGACCACGCGCCGGCGCACTCCCTCGGGCAGCGGCCGGCCGAGCTTCTCGACCGCACCCTCCGAAACGGCGTCCGGGGCTCCGGACCCACCGGACTCGGCGGTCTCAGGGTCAGCGCCCTCCGGGAGGGGGGCCTCGGACGGCGCCGCCCCGGCGCCCGGCTCCGGTGTCGGCGCAGCGGGCTGAAGCCCCTGCGCTTCGGCGGGCTCCTTCGCTGCGTCCACCACGTCCTCGGCTCCGATCCTGGTCCAGCGGGTGCGGCCGCGGCCGCCCCTGTCGTCACGCTCCGTGCGTCTTGTCTGTATTGTCCCGTGCGGCGGACGGGCGCGTCGCGCACCGCCCACCGCACCGGCGGGGATCAGCCCTGCTCGGCGTGGGCCTCCGCGCCCTCGGCGCCCGGACGGGCCACCAGCTCGACCTGGTCCACCGCGTTGCACCAGCGGCAGCGCACCGACTCGATCGTCTCGCTGAGCACCTCGGTCTCCTCGACCTTGGACTCGCCGGCCAGGTCGAAGTGCAGGAACTCGGTCACCCGCGCGGTGCGGGTCACGTCGAAGCGGGTGAGGTTGCCGCACAGCGTGCAGCGCCAGCGCGTCTCGGCGGTCAGAGCGGGGACGGTCATCGGGGATCCTCTCGGCTGGTCCCTGGGTGGGCTAGGCGCTCCCCCCGGAGCCCCGGCGTCGGCGGCGGGAGGCGGGAATGCCCGCCCCAAGCCTATTGCCTGGGGCAACCACCACGACCACCGGTTACCAGAACCCGAGGGCTAGTCCACCTGCCGTAAACCGCCGTGTCACCTGCGGCGTCCGGAGGGATGCTTGGCCGCATGGCACTCGCGGCCCCCGACCACACCGACGCGCGGGACGGCCGCCCGACGGTGCCCGCCCCGGCGGTCACCTACGCCCTGATCGCGGTCAACACCCTGGTCTTCCTGCTCGGCCCGGCAGCCGGGCTCAACCCGCTGTACAGCAGGGGTCAGGCCCGGCTCTGTGCCGAACAGCGGTACGAGCAGCGCTGGGGCGCCGTACCGGCCGAACTGCTGGCCGGACACCCGCTGACCGCCGAACAGCTGGCCGAGGCCCCCGACCCGGTCCCCGGCTGCCCGGCCGCCCCCACCCCCGGCAAGCACCCGGCGGTGTCCGCCCTCACCGGGCTCTTCCTGCACGCCGGCTGGCTGCACCTGCTGGGCAACCTGCTCTTCCTCTATGTCTTCGGCCCCACCGTCGAGCGTCGACTCGGCCGGGCCCGGTTCCTCCTCTTCTATCTGGCGGGCGGCAGCCTGGCCTCGTACGGCTTCGCGCTCGCCGAGGCGCACTCGGCGGACTCCACCCGGGTCCTGATCGGCGCCTCGGGCGCGATCTCCGCCGTGCTCGGCGCCTACCTGCGCTTCCACCCCCGCGCCCGGGTGACCACCCTGGTCCCGCTGCTCCTCTTCCTCCCGCTGCGCTTCCCGGCCTGGCTGGTGCTCGGCCTCTGGTTCGCCCTGCAGTGGTGGTCGGTGCACTCGGCCGGGCCCGGGGTGGCCTACCTGGTCCACGTGATCGGCTTCTCGGCCGGCTTCCTCTACGCCTGCACCGTCGTCGGCCGCCCCCCGGGACGCCCCGGCTGAGGCCCGATACCCTGGCCGCACCCCACAAAGGAGCCCGAACAGTGATCACCGCCATCGTCCTGATCAAGACCAGTGTCGACCGCATCCCGGAGATCGCCGAGGCCATCGCGGCCATCGAGGGCGTCAGCGAGGTGTACTCGGTGACCGGCGGCTACGACCTGGTGGCGATGGTCCGGGTCCGCCGCCACGACGACCTGGCCGAGGTCATCCCGGGTCGGCTCAACAAGGTCCCGGGCGTGGCCCACACCGAGACCCAGATCGCCTTCCGCACCTACTCCCAGCACGACTTGGAAGCGGCATTCGCCCTCGGCCTGGACGAGTAGGACTCAGCCCTCGCGACGGCCCCTGTCGATCTGCACAGTGGCGACGCAACGGCCACCCTCGTTGCGGTAGTTCCAGGCCGCGCCGTCCGTGACCAGCTCCCGGACGGCGGTCAGAAAGCGCTCGATGTGCTCGTCCGGCGTCCCGGCGCCGAAGCTCACCCGGATCGCGTTCAGGCTGCGCTCGCCCGGCAGCGAGGGCTCGGGCGCCCCGCACTCGGAGACCGGACCGGGCGCCACCCCGGACTCCTCCCCGAGCAGGGTGCGCACCAGCGGGTGGGCGCAGAACAGTCCGTCGCGAACCCCGATGCCGTACTCGGCGGACAGCGCGGCCGAGAAGTGCGAGCTGTTCCAGCCCTGGACGACGAAGGACAGCACGCCCACCCGGGCGGCGCTCTGAATGTCACCGGTCGCGCCGAACAGGCTGAGCACCCTGACCTGCGGGATCTCCGCCAGCCCCGCCGTCAGCCGCTCGACCAGCTGCCGCTCCCGGGCCTCCAGCGCGTCGAAGCCGGCCTCGGTCAGCGCCCGACAGGCCGAGGCGATCGCGTAGGCGCCGATGACGTTCGGCGAGCCGGCCTCGTGCCGGGCCGGGCCGGTGTGCCACTGGACGGCCACCGAGCCGTCCACCTCCCGCGCCACCGTCCGGGTCGCCCCGCCGCCGGCCAGGTACGGGTCGGCCGCGTCCAGCCAGTCCGTCCGCCCGGCCAGCACCCCGGCGCCGAACGGCGCGTACAGCTTGTGACCTGAGAAGGCGATCCAGTCGACGTCCAGCTCGCGCACCGAGACCCGGTGGTGCGGGGCCAGCTGGGCGGCGTCCAGCACCACCCGGGCGCCGTGCCGGTGCGCGGTCGCGGTCAGTTCGGCGACCGGCCACAGCTCACCGGTCACATTGGAGGCCCCGGTGACGCACAGCAGCTTCGGCCCTGCGGGCGCCCCGGCGAGTGCGGCGTCCAGCACGGCCACCGCCTCGGCCCGCGAGCGCGGCGCCCGCAGGTAGTCGACCTCCAGCCCGGCGTGCGCCCAGGGCAGCAGCGCGGCGTGGTGCTCGGTCTCGAAGGCGAACACCCGGGTGCCGGCCGGAACGGCGGAGGCCAGCAGGTTGAGCGAGTCGGTGGTGGCGCGGGTGAAGACCACCTGGTCGCCCTCGCGCAGGTCGAGGAACTCGGCGACGGTGCGGCGGCTCTGCTCGAACAGGTCGGTGGACAGCTGGGAGAGGTACCCGGCACCCCGGTGCACGCTGCCGTAGTAGGGCGCGTAGGCGGCGACGTCGTCCCACACCCGCTGGAGCGCCGGCGAGCTGGCCGCGTAGTCGAGCGCCGCGTAGCCGACCTTCTCCCCGCTGGCCAGCGGGACCTGGACGTCGTGGCCGAGGACGGCGAGCGGGGCGCATGGGAGGGACCGCGCGGAGCGCGCCGAAAGAAGGGTGGTGGCGGGCGACGGGTGGGAGACGGACATGAGGATGCACTCCTTCGGGGGTAGGGACCCCGGGAGTGCCAGTCGTCGGGCGTCCGCGCTTGTCGCACGGACGGCTTGCCGAGCGACCCGGTCCTCACCCAGGGCACCCCGCCACGGACGGAGGGTTGCCGGACAGCAAGCTGGGGCTTGACGCTGTCACTCATGACCTGGCCAGGACTCTAGGTCGGGTCCGTCGAGCGGTCAAACAGGAATCCACCATCCGGACAGTGCTCTCGCCCGCTCTCCTCCGGGGCGCGCGAAGGGCCCGCGCCGACGAACCGGCACGGGCCCTCAACTGCCGCCTCAGCTACGGCTGGTGACGTCCGCCCAGCGCCGCAGCAGATCCTGCGCCGCGCCCGAGTCGATCGCCTCCGCCGCCCGCGCCATGCCCGTCGCGAGCTGCTCGGTCAGCGGCGCGTCGCCCAGGTCGAGCGCCACCAGCGCCGCCGCGGTGTTCAGCAGCACGGCGTCCCGCACCGGCCCGCGTTCCCCGGCCAGCAGCCGGCGCGCGACCTCGGCGTTGTACGCGGCGTCCGCCCCGCGCAGCGCCTCGATGCCGACCAGCTCGATGCCGACGTCCCGCGGGTCGAAGGTGGTCTCGGTGACCACCCCGTCGCGCACCAGCCACACCCGCGAGGTGGTGGTGATGGTCAGCTCGTCCAGCCCGTCGTCGCCGCGGAACACCAGTGCGGTCGCCCCCCGCCGGGCGAGCACCCCGGCGATCAGGCCGGCGAGCCGGGTGTCGAAGCAGCCGATCGCGTGCGAGGTGACCTTGGCCGGGTTGGTCAGCGGGCCGAGGATGTTGAAGGCGGTGGGCACCCCGAGGTCGCGCCGCGCGGTGGCGGCGTGCCGCATCGAGGGGTGGAACTTCGCCGCGAAGCAGAAGGTGAGCCCGACCTCCTCGGCCACTTCGGCCACCCGGCGGGCCGACAGGTCGAGCGCCACCCCGAGCTTCTCCAGCACGTCCGAGGAGCCGCTGGTGGAGGAGGCCGACCGGTTGCCGTGCTTGACCACCTTGGCCCCGGTGGCCGCCGCGACGATCGCCGACATGGTGGAGATGTTGACGGTCTTCGCCCGGTCGCCGCCGGTGCCGACGATGTCCACCGCCGGGCCGGGGATGTCCAGCGGCTCGGCGTGCTCGTACATCGCGTCGACCAGCCCGGAGATCTCCTCGACCGACTCGCCCTTGGCCCGTAGCGCCACCATGAACCCGGCCACCTGGACGGGGGACGCCTCGCCGCTCATGATCCGGTCCATCGCCCACGCGGTGGACGAGCGGTCGAGGTCCTCCCCCTTCAACAGCGCCGCCAGGAGGTCCGGCCAGGTGCGGACCACCTGCGCGGGGTCGGTACCACCGTTCGCAGGGTTCACGTTCACCATGGCTGACTCCAGCTATTGTCGGCTCCCCTACACCGGGGACGTCCGTACGGATGGAGCCAGCCTATCCAGCGGTGGGGTTCCTACGGCGGTGTCTTCTCTAGTGGTGAGACAACACCGCTCAACGCGTGGCCGGGGTCCGCTTGGCCAGTCGGGCCCGCAGCAGGGTGGCCACCGCCCCGGCCAGCGCGACCGGGTCCACCGGGCGGGAGATCGCGGCGTCGGCCCGGCTCCAGGCGGCGAGCCAGGAGTCCTGCGGCCGGCCGATCAACACCAGCACCGGCGGGCAGCCGTAGATCTCGTCCTTGAGCTGGCGCCCGAGGCCGAGCCCGCCGGCCGGCACCGCCTCGCCGTCCAGGACACAGAGGTCGATGCCGCCCTTCTCCAGCGCCTTGAGCACCGCGGGGGTGGTCGCGCACTCCAGGTAGGACAGCTCCGGAAGATCCTCGGCGGGCCGACGGCCGAGCGCCGTCAGCAGCTGCTCGCGGGTGTTGCGGTCGTCGCTGTAGACGAGGACGGTGAGCGTCTCGTCGGTCGTGTACGCCATGGGTCCTGCTCCCTCAAGTGTGATCCGGACCACGTTCACCTGATCCGGATGCTACTCCCGTTTCCCCCGCTCCCGAGCCCCCATCGCGCACGTTCACCCTCAAGTCGCCGCGCCCACGGCTCACCCGCCCGGAGGACGGCCCGTCACCCTGACCCGCCCAGACCACCCGGACGGCCGACCGGGCACCCTGCCCCCTACAACCGGACGCTGCGCCGACCGTGCAACGACGCGCCGGGCAACGGGGTCGCGGGCCGCTCCGAGGAACCGTCAGAAAAGGGACACGCCGCTGCCCAATCGCCGTCCGGACACCCCGTCGGCCGCCAAGCGGGCATACCGCACGCACCGGACACTCCGAGGGACACCCCCCGGCGTGAAGACGGAATAAGGGACCGACATAATGTCCGTCGTGGCGACAGCAACAGCAGTAGAAACCGGGCACGCGCACGGGTCGGTCAACCGACCGAACATGGTCAGCGTCGGAACGATCGTCTGGCTCAGTTCCGAGTTGATGTTCTTCGCGGCCCTCTTCGCGATGTACTTCACGCTCCGCTCCGTCAAGGGAGCCGAGTTCTGGACCGAGAAGGCGCACGCCCTGAACGTGGGCTTCTCCTCGGTCAACACGACCATCCTGGTGCTCTCCTCGCTGACCTGCCAGCTCGGCGTGTTCGCCGCCGAGCGCGGGGACGTGAAGAAGCTCCGCATGTGGTTCATCATCACGTTCATGATGGGCGCGATCTTCATCGGCGGCCAGGTCTACGAGTACACCGAGCTGGTCAAGAAGGACGGCCTCTCGCTGTCCTCCGACCCGTACGGCACGGTGTTCTACCTGACCACCGGCTTCCACGGGCTGCACGTGACGGGTGGTCTGATCGCCTTCCTGCTGGTCCTGGGACGGACGTACGCAGCCAAGCGCTTCACGCACGAGCAGGCCACCGCCGCGATCGTCGTGTCGTACTACTGGCACTTCGTCGACGTCGTGTGGATCGGCCTGTTCGCGACCATCTACCTGATCAAGTAACCAGCTGATCAGGTCGCTGGCCACCGGCTGCGGTCCCCGCCCTCATCGGCGACGGGCCGCTTCTGCCGGTGCCGACGCTCCCACCGACCGACCGCGCGCGCAGCCTTGGAACAGGCAGCCTCGTGCCGGCCAGACCGGCCGCCGGGTGCACCCACCAGTCGACCAGATCCTGACACCGGGGTTATTCCGTGAAAAAGCTCTCCGCACGACGGCGCCACCCATTGGCGGCGCTGGTCGTCCTACTTCTCGCCCTGGCGGCAACCGGGGGGCTGTACGCCGCGTTCGCGCCCGCCGACAAGGCGCAGGCCGACGTCGCCGCGCAGTCGCTCGCGATCGATGAGGGCAAGAAGCTCTTCGCCGTGGGCTGCTCCTCCTGCCACGGCCTGAACGGCCAGGGCAGCAGCGAAGGCCCGAGCCTGGTCGGCGTGGGCTCCGCCGCTGTCGACTTCCAGGTCGGCACCGGCCGCATGCCGGCCCAGCAGCCCGGCGCGCAGGTCCCGCGCAAGAAGGACATCTACTCGCAGGCCGAGATCGACCAGCTCGCCGCCTTCGTCGCCTCCCTCGGCCCCGGCCCGGTCACGCCGGAATCGAAGCAGTACACCTCGACCGACCCCGAGGACATCTCCAAGGGTGGCGAGCTGTTCCGCACCAACTGCGCCCAGTGCCACAACTTCGCCGGCCAGGGCGGTGCCCTGACCAAGGGCAAGTACGCCCCGTCGCTGGAGGGCGTGGACGCCAAGCACATCTACGAGGCCATGCAGACCGGCCCGCAGAACATGCCGTCGTTCCCGGACACCACCATGCCCGAGGAGCAGAAGAAGCAGATCGTGGCCTTCGTCCGCCACACCACTAGCGAAGAGCCCAACCCCGGTGGTCTCACGCTGGGCAGCCTCGGTCCGGTGACCGAGGGTCTGTTCGGCTGGATCTTCGGGCTCGGCACGCTCATCGCGGTCGCGATCTGGGTCGCCGCCCACACCACCAAGGCCAAGAAGTCATGAGCCACGACATGTCAGAAGAGAAGCTCCCGGAGTCGCACGGCTCCGCCGGCGAGGTCGCCGAGCACGGCAACCCCTTCGCCGACCCGGGCCTGCCGGCCCACGAGCCCCGTCGCACCGACATCGACGAGCGGGCCGCCCAGCGCGCCGAGCGCCAGGTCTCGCTGATGTTCGTGGTCTCGATGCTCGCCACCGTCGGCTTCATCGCCTCGTACGTGGCCATCGACCCGGACAAGATCGTCTACATCTTCCCGCTCGGGAAGGTCAGCGCGCTGAACTTCGCGCTCGGTCTGACCCTGGGCGTCGCCCTGTTCATGATCGGCGCGGGCGCGGTCCACTGGGCCCGCACCCTGATGTCGGACGTCGAGATGCCGTCCGAGCGTCACCCGATCGAGGCCTCCGACGAGGTTCGCGCGGACGTCATCGAGCAGTTCAAGACCGGTGCCGCCGAGTCCGGCTTCGGTCGCCGCAAGATGATCCGCAACACCCTCATCGGCTCGATGGCGCTGGTCCCGCTCTCCGGTGTGGTCCTGCTCCGCGACCTCGGCCCGCTGCCCGAGAAGAAGCTGCAGGAGACGGGCTGGAAGGAGGCGACCCCGGCCAAGCCGCTGGCACTGATCAACATGAACACCAACCAGCCGATGAGGCCCGAGGACATCGCCGTCGGTTCGCTGACCTTCGCCATGCCGGAGGGTCTGACCACCCACAGCGAGGACTTCCAGCAGCAGATCGCCAAGGACGCCCTGATGCTGGTGCGCATCGCGCCGGAGGACATCAAGGACGACAAGTCCAAGGAGCTGGGCTTCGAGGGCATCCTCGCCTACTCCAAGATCTGCACCCACGTCGGCTGCCCGATCAGCCTCTACGAGCAGCAGACCCACCACGCGCTCTGCCCCTGCCACCAGTCGACCTTCGACCTGGCGGACGGCGCGCGCGTCATCTTCGGCCCGGCCGGCCACCCGCTGCCGCAGCTGAAGATCACCACTGACGAGAAGGGCAATCTGGTCGCCACCGGCGACTTCGAGAAGCCTGTCGGCCCGAGCTTCTGGGAGCGTGCTCGATGAGTAGCGCGAGCAGCACCACGACCGGTGCCGCCAAGCCCTCCAGCACGCGCGCCAATCCCGCCAACAAGTGGGAAGCCGCGGCTGACTGGACGGACGGTCGGCTGGGGATCTACTCCCTCGCCAAGGCCAACCTGCGCAAGATCTTCCCGGACCACTGGTCCTTCATGCTGGGCGAGATCTGCCTCTACACGTTCGTCATCATCATCCTGACCGGTGTCTACCTGACGCTGTTCTTCAAGCCGTCGATGGCCGAGGTCGTCTACAACGGCTCGTACGTGCCGCTCAAGGGCATCGGGATGTCGGAGGCGTACGCCTCCACGGTGGACATCAGCTTCGAGATCCGCGGCGGTCTGCTGATCCGGCAGATCCACCACTGGGCCGCCCTGGTCTTCGTGGCCGCGATGCTCGTCCACATGATGCGCGTGTTCTTCACCGGCGCGTTCCGCAAGCCGCGCGAGATCAACTGGGTCTTCGGCTTCCTGCTGCTGGTCCTGGGCATGTTCGACGGCTTCTTCGGCTACTCGCTGCCGGACGACCTGCTGTCGGGCACCGGTATCCGCTTCATGGAAGGCGCGATCCTCGCCGTCCCGCTGATCGGCACCTACGTCCAGATGTTCCTGTTCGGGGGCGAGTTCCCCGGCCACGACATCGTGCCGCGCTTCTTCACCATCCACGTGCTGCTGATCCCGGGCATCATGCTCGGCCTGCTGGTGGCGCACCTGATCCTGGTCTTCTACCACAAGCACACCCAGTGGGCGGGCCCGGGCAAGACCGAGAAGAACGTCGTCGGCATGCCGCTGATGCCGGTCTACATGGCCAAGGCCGGTGGCTTCTTCTTCCTGGTCTTCGGCCTCATCGCCGCCATCTCGGCGATCGCCACGATCAACCCGATCTGGGCCTACGGTCCGTACCGTCCGGACCAGGTGTCGACCGACGCCCAGCCCGACTGGTACATGGGCTTCTCCGAGGGTCTGATCCGTGTCATGCCGGGCTGGGAGATCAGCCTGTGGGGCCACACCCTGAACCTGGGTGTCTTCGTCCCGCTGATGATCTTCCCGCTGGTCCTGGTCTCGATCGCGGTCTACCCGTTCATCGAGGGCTGGATCACCGGCGACAAGCGCGAGCACCACATCCTGGACCGCCCGCGCAACGCCCCGGTCCGCACCGCCCTGGGTGCCGCCTGGATCAGCCTGTACCTGGTGCTGCTGGTCGGTGGTGGCAACGACCTGTTCGCCACTCACCTGCACCTGTCGATCAACTCGATCACCTACTTCGTCCGCGTCGGCTTCTTCGCGGTGCCGGTCATCACCTTCATCGTCACCAAGCGCTGGTGCCTCGGCCTGCAGCGCCGTGACAAGGAGAAGGTGCTGCACGGCCGCGAGACGGGTGTCATCAAGCGCCTGCCGCACGGTGAGTTCGTCGAGATCCACGCCCAGCTGCCGCAGAAGGACCTGCACACGCTCACGGCGCACGAGCAGATCCAGCCGGTCGAGCTGCCGGCCCAGACGGACGAGAACGGCGTGGCCCGCAAGGCCGGCGTCCTCACCCGCACCCGGGCCAAGCTCTCCCGCGGCTTCTACGGCGAGGGCAGCCAGATCCCCAAGCCGACCGCCGAGGAGCACCACGAGATCACCAGCGGCCACGGCCACCACTGATCCCGTACGCACCCCCGCGTCACCCCGAGGGCCGCTGACCAGAGTTCATCTGGTCGGCGGCCCTCGGGCTTTCCCGTACCCGCACCGCTTCCAGGAGCCCCCGTGCAGCTGTCCGTCGACCCCGCCGCCGCCACTCCCCCGTACGAGCAGATCCGCGCCCAGATCGCCGAGCAGGCCCGCACCGGCGAGCTGCCGACCGGGCTGCGGCTGCCGACCGTACGGGCGCTGGCCGAGGAGCTGGGACTGGCCGCCGGGACGGTGGCCCGGGCGTACCGGGAACTGGAGGCGGACGGCGTGGTGGAGACCCACGGCCGCCGCGGCACCCTGATCGCCGCCACCGGGGACACCGCCCACCGGCTCGCCGCCGTGGCCGCCGGCGAGTACGCCGAGCGGGCGAGCCGCCTGGGCCTGTCCCGCCAGGACGCCCTGGCGGCCGTGGTCACCGCGCTGGGGCTGGCCTACCCCGAGGCCTGAGCCGCCCCCGAGGCCGCGAGCGGAGGAGTGACAGTCTCAGACCTCCGGCCGCACCATCCCCGAGGCATGGGCCTGGGAGTCCGGTGCGATGGTGCTGAGGGGCTGCCCGAGGGCGCTGTGCTTGACCCAGTCCGTCCAGGAGACGTTCCAGTCCCCGAAGCCGTTGCCGAAGGGCTCCATCCTGGCGCCGCGGCTGTTGACCACCGTCACCAGGTCCCCCACCCGGGTGTTGTCGTAGAACCAGTGGGCGTTGTCGGTACTCATGCCGGTGCACCCGTGGCTGACGTTCTCGTACCCCTGAAAGCTGACCGACCAGGGCGCCGCGTGGACGTACTCGCCGCTCCAGGTCACCCGGGTGGCAAACTCGACGTTCAGGTCGTAGGAATCCGAGCCGCCGGCCGCGATGCCGATCGTCTCGCCGTTCATCCGGACCGAGCGCTCCTGGCCGAGCACCACCTTGATGCCGTTGCGGGTGTCGAAGCCGGGCTTGCCGGTGGTGACCGGCATAGTCCGGACCACCACGCCGTCGCGCTTGAGGGTGAGCTCGTGGGCGGCGGCGTCGACCACCGACTCGACCCGCGCGCCGATCCGCAGCCGCAGCGAGCTGCGGTCGCCGCCGTAGAGGCCGTCCGCTATCCGGCTGCCGGTGTCGTCGAAGGCCAGGGTGACGGCCGTCCCGGCCGGCCAGTACTCCTCCGGGCGGAAGTGCAGGTTCTTGTCGTCCACCCAGTACCAGGCGCCCGTGACGGCGGGCTGGGAGGTCACCGTCAGGGCCCGTTCGACCTCCTGGCGGGCCTGCGGGTCCTTCACCGCCTCGGACAGCTGGACGGTGAGCGGCTGGCCCACGCCGTAGACGCCGCTGCCGGAGGAGTCCGGGCCGAGCTTTGCGGTGAGCACGCGCTGGGCGGTCAGGGTCCTGAAGTCGGCGGTGGTGTCGCCGCGGCCGTTCCTGCCGTTGTCGGCGGAGATCCGGACGGTGTACGCGGTGTCGGCCTTCAGCCGGCCGGTGGTCTGCCAGCTGCGCTGGTCGTCGGCGAGCTTGCCGGCCACCATCCGGCCGTCCGGGCCGACCATGGTGACATCGGTCAGCCGACTGCCCTCCACGGCCGTCACGGTGACCGGCTGGGACGGGTCGACCTTGCCCTTGGCCGAGAGGTGGACGAGCCGCGCCGCGTCGATCCGGTGAGGTCTGGACTCGTCCTCGCCGGACGAGCAGGCGGCCAGCGGGGCCAGTACTGCCAGGGTCAGTGAGATGCCGCCGATACCCACGATTCCACGCCTGCCGGCCATGACCGCCTCCGAGGTTTCGCACAATTCGCACGATTGATCAGATCGTAGGAACGACCCGGATCGAACGACATCCGAGCGCCCCTCCGTTCACCCGGGTGAGTGAGGCGGTCACTCCCGCGACGCAGCAGGGCCGGTCCCCCCGTGCGGGGGGACCGGCCCTGTCGGCAGAATCGGAACCTTACTGGTTCTGGTTCTCACCGCGGTAGAACTCGAAGACCCATCCGAAGATGCCGATCAGGATGATCGGGGCGGCCCAGAACATCAGCCACCAGCCGAAGATCACACCCAGGAAGGCGAGCGCGCCACCGAGCGCCAGCGAGAGCGGCTGCCAGCTGTGCGGGGCGAAGAAGCCCAGCTCGCCGGCGTCGTCCGCGACCTCGGCCTCGGGGTTGTCACCCGCGCCGCTGTCCACCCGGCGGGCGGTGAAGGCGAGATAGTACCCGATGAAGGCGCAGAGGGCGAAGGCCAGGAACAGCGCCGTGGTACCGGCGGCCTCCAGACCCGGGCCCGAGTTGTTCGTCCACAGGCCGTAGGTGATGGCCATGGCCAGCACGAAGACCGACAGGCCGAGGAAGATCTTTCCCTGTTCCTTCATCAGGCGTCGCCCTCCTTCTTGCCCTTGCCCAGCTGCGGGGCGTCGTACTTCGCCGGGGTCACACCGGCGAGGTGCTTGGCCGACTCACCGTGGTTCTCCAGGTAGTCCAGCGCGGCGATCTCCGGGTGGTGGAGGTCGAAGGCCGGGGATTCGGAGCGGATCCGGGGCAGGGTGAGGAAGTTGTGCCGCGGCGGCGGGCAGGAGGTCGCCCACTCCAGCGAGCGGCCGAAGCCCCACGGGTCGTCCGCGGTGACCTTCTCGCCGTACTTGGCGGTCTTCCAGACGTTGTAGAGGAACGGCAGGATCGACAGGCCGAGCACGAAGGAGCCGATGGTCGAGACGGTGTTCAGGGTGGTGAAGCCGTCCGAGGCCAGGTAGTCGGCGTAGCGGCGGGGCATGCCCTCCGCGCCGAGCCAGTGCTGTACCAGGAAGGTGGTGTGGAAGCCGAAGAACAGCGTCCAGAAGGTGATCTTGCCGAGGCGCTCGTCCAGCATCTTGCCGGTCATCTTCGGCCACCAGAAGTGGAAGCCGGCGAACATCGCGAAGACGACGGTGCCGAAGACCACGTAGTGGAAGTGGGCGACGACGAAGTACGAGTCCGAGACGTGGAAGTCGATCGGCGGCGAGGCCAGCAGGACACCGGTCAGACCGCCGAAGAGGAAGGTGACCAGGAAGCCGACCGTCCACAGCATCGGCGTCTCGAAGCTCAGCGAGCCCTTCCACATGGTGCCGACCCAGTTGAAGAACTTCACACCGGTCGGGACCGCGATCAGGAAGGTCATGAACGAGAAGAACGGCAGCAGTACCTGTCCGGTGACGTACATGTGGTGCGCCCACACCGTCACGGACAGACCGGCGATCGCGATGGTGGCCGCGATCAGACCGGAGTAACCGAACATCGGCTTGCGGCTGAAGACCGGGATGATCTCCGACACGATGCCGAAGAACGGCAGCGCGATGATGTACACCTCGGGGTGGCCGAAGAACCAGAACAGGTGCTGCCACAGCATCGCCCCGCCGTTGGCCGGGTCGAAGACGTGGGCGCCGAACTTGCGGTCGGCCTCCAGGGCGAACAGCGCGGCGGCCAGCACCGGGAAGGCCAGCAGGACCAGCACCGAGGTCAGCAGGACGTTCCAGACGAAGATCGACATCCGGAACATCGTCATGCCCGGAGCGCGCATGCAGATGATCGTGGTGATGAAGTTGACCGCACCGAGGATCGTGCCGAAGCCGGAGAAGGCCAGACCCATGATCCACATGTCACCGCCGACGCCGGGCGAGTGCACCGCGTCCGACAGCGGGGAGTAGGCGAACCAACCGAAGTCGGCGGCGCCGTTCGGGGTCACGAAGCCCGCCACCGCGATGGTCGAACCGAAGAGGTACAGCCAGTACGCGAACATGTTCAGACGCGGGAAGGCCACGTCCGGGGCGCCGATCTGCAGCGGCATGATCCAGTTCGAGAAACCCGCGAACAGCGGCGTCGCGAACATCAGCAGCATGATCGTGCCGTGCATCGTGAACGCCTGGTTGAACTGCTCGTTCGACAGGATCTGGGTCCCGGGACGAGCCAGCTCGGCGCGCATGACCAGGGCGAGGATGCCACCGATCAGGAAGAAGGCGAACGACGTGCCCAGGTACAGGGTGCCGATCGTCTTGTGGTCAGTGGTGGTCAACCACTTGATGATGGTCGAACCCGGCTTCCGGGTCCGCTGCGCCCCGACCGTGACGGCCTCGGCGCCCCCGCCGGCCGCGGCGGGCTCGTTGAGGATGGTCACTTCTCTTCACTTCCCATGGTGATGAGGCCGGAAGGCACAGCACCGTTCTGGCCCTTGGCGCGAAGCTCGGCCAGGTGCTTGTCGTAGTCGGCGCGGTCGACGACCTTGACGTTGAACAGCATGCGCGAGTGGTCGACGCCGCAGAGCTCGGCACACTTGCCCATGTACTCGCCCTTGACGGTCGGGGTGACCTCGAACTTGTTCACCACGCCCGGCACGACGTCCATCTTCATCATGAAGTTGACGGGCCAGAAGTCGTGGATGACGTCACGAGAGGTGAGCCGGAACTGCACCGTCTCGTTGACCGGAAGCCAGAGCGTCGGAGCGTCCTTGGGCGTACCGACCTCGTACGCGGCGTCCTTGTTGGCCGGGTCGGGGGTCTCGGTGTTCTCGTAGTTGAACGCCCAGCTCCACTGGAAGCCCACCACGTTGACGTAGTGCTGCGGCTTCGCGGAGACCGACGTCAGCTTCGCCTCGTCGCGGGCGACGAAGTAGAAGAGGACCGAGACGATGATGATGGGGACCGCGGTGTAGAGCGCCTCGATGGGCACGTTGTACCGGGTCTGCGGAGGGATCTCCACACCGGTGCGCTTGCGCCGGTGGAAGATCACGCTCCAGATGATCAGACCCCACATCAGTACGCCGACCACCAGCGCCGCGATCCAGGAGCCCTGCCACATCTGGAGGACCATGGGCCCTTCCTTCGTGACCGGGCTCGGGAGGCCAAGCCTGGGGAGGTCGTTGGCCGAGCAGCCGGTGGCGGTCGCGATGACGAGGCCCAGTGCCAGCGCCTGAGGCAGCTTCCGCCGCATCGTGCGCCGCGGCGAGCGGTCGGAGCCGTTGGGACTCACGTAGCGCCTTCCCGAAGTCTCGCCCGCCTTCGCGTCGCACCGAAGGCGGATTGTGAGCCTCCCCGGCGACCCGTCCACGGGCACGGTTTGAATGCTTATGCGGGCCAAACCCTACTCCAGCCTTATGCGCTCCTGACGGGCAGCCCCCGGTAACGCGCCGCCCGGTCGCCCGATCAGGCCCGGCAGCGGCTGCATCGCAGGTCATCGTAGGCATTCGAGGTCCTTACCCCCGATCGGGGGATGACCTCGAACAACGTGAGTGACGGCCCGTCGGTCGCGGACGAAGCGGACATTCGGGGTGATCGACTGACGGCCGGTGAGCAGTGCGAACGGCGCAGGGACACTCCCAGGTGTGTCGTTAAATGTGACCGTGTACTTCGACGTGGCTTCGACGGCCCCTCTGCACCCCGTCGCGCGGCAGGCCCTGACCGCCGCCCTGGACGAGGGCTGGGCCGATCCGGCCCGGCTGTACCGCTCCGGCCGACAGGCCCGGATGCTGCTGGACGCCGCCCGCGAGACGGTGGCCGCCGTCCTGGGCGCACGGGCGGACGAGATCGCCTTCACCGCGAGCGGGACGCAGGCCGTCCAACTCGGTCTGCTGGGCGCCCTGACCGGGAACCGGCGGCGCGGCGGGCACCTGGTGCACTCCGCGGTGGAGCACTCCAGCGTGCTGCACGTCGCCGAGCGCCACGAGGCGGGCGGGGGCGAGGTCTCGGTGGTCCCGGTGGACCGCGCCGGCCGCGTCGACCCGGAGGCCTTCGGCGCCCTGCTGCGCCCGGACACCGCACTGGCCGCGCTGCAGAGCGCCAACCACGAGGTGGGCACCGTCCAGCCGGTCGGCGAGGTCGCCACGCTGTGCGCCGACGCCGGGGTCCCGCTGCTGGTGGACGCGGCGCAGAGCGTCGGGCGGGTGGACGTCCCGGCGGGCTGGTCGCTGCTGACCGCGAGCGCGCACAAGTGGGGCGGGCCGCCCGGGGTCGGGATCCTGGCCGTGCGCAAGGGAGTCCGGTACTCCTCGCCGCTGCCGGCCGACGAGCGCGAGGGCGGCCGGGTGCCCGGCTACGTCAACGTCCCGGCGATCGTGGCCGCGGCCGCCTCGCTGCGCGCCGTACGGGCCGAGGCCGAGCGGGAGAACGCCCGGCTGCACGAGCTGGTGGAGCGGATCCGGGCCCGGGTACCGCAGCTGGTGCCCGAGGTCGAGGTGGTCGGCGACCCGGTGCGGCGGCTGCCGCACATCGTCACCTTCTCCTGCATGTACGTGGACGGCGAGGTGCTGCTCACCGAGCTGGACCGGGCGGGCTTCGCGGTCTCCTCCGGCTCCTCCTGCACCTCCTCCACCCTGACGCCGAGCCATGTGCTGGCCGCGATGGGGGTGCTCACCGAGGGCAACGTCCGGGTCTCGCTGCCGTACGGGACGGCCGAGGCGGACGTGGAGCGCTTCCTCACCGTGCTGCCGGACCTGGTGGCGGGCGTCCGGGCCCCGCTCGGGCTGGACCTGCCCGCGCCGAAGCCGGTGACCGGGACTCCGCCCCGAGCCGAAGGGCACGCCGGTGCCGAGAGCGATGAGCGACGCGCGACCGACGGAGGAGGCAGTGCCGGAGCGGAGAGCGTCGCCCCCGGGCCCGAGCGCCCGGGGGCGAGCGGGCGGATCGCAGTCGTCGACGCGCTGGGCAAGCGGTGCCCGCTGCCGGTGATCGAGCTGGCGAAGCGGATCGGCGAGGTGCCCGTGGGCGGCACCGTCGCCGTACTGGCGGACGACGAGGCGGCCCGGCTGGACATTCCGGCCTGGTGCGAGATGCGCGGGCACGAGTACGCCGGCGAGGCCCCGGCCGCCGACTTCGGCGGTGACCGGGGCTCGGCCTATCTCGTCCTGCGTCGCTCCTGAGGAAGCGGGACTACTTGACCAGGTGCGCGCGGATCTCCGCGGCGGCCTCGGCGCCGTAGTTCTCCTCGAAGCGCCGCAGGAAGGCGCTCGGGCGCAGCTCGTACTCCTGGGTGCCGACGGTCTCGATCACCAGGGTGGCGAGCATGCAGCCGACCTGGGCGGCACGCTCCAGGTCCAGCTCCCAGGACAGGCCGGTCAGGAAGCCGGCCCGGAAGGCGTCGCCGACGCCGGTCGGGTCGACCTTGGCCTCCTCCTGGGCGCAGCCGACCAGGATCGGGGCCTCGCCCTTGCGGTCGATCCGGACGCCCTTGCTGCCCAGGGTGGTGACCCGGGTGCCGACGCGGGTGAGCAGTTCCTCGGCGCCCCAGCCGGTCTTGTTCTCGATCAGCGCGGCCTCGTACTCGTTGGTGAACAGGTACGCGGCGCCGTCCACCAGCTCGCGGATGTCGTCGCCGTCCAGGCGGGCCAGCTGCTGGGACGGGTCGGCGGCGAAGGCGTAGCCGCGGGTGCGGCACTCCTGGGTGTGGCGGACCATGCCCTGCGGGTCGTCGGCGCCGATCAGGACGAGGTCGAGGCCGCCGACGCGGTCGGCGATCGGCTTGAGCTCGATGTTGCGGGCCTCGGCCATGGCGCCGGTGTAGAACGAGGCGATCTGGTTGTGGTCCTCGTCCGTGGTGCACATGAAGCGGGCGGTGTGCCGGGTCTCGGAGATGTGGACGGACTCGCAGTCCACGTTGTTGCGCTCCAGCCAGCTGCGGTACTCGGCGAAGTCCGCACCGGCGGCGCCGACCAGGACCGGCCGCAGCCCGAGCACGCCCATGCCGAACGCGATGTTCGGCGCGACCCCGCCGCGGCGGATGTCCAGGGCGTCGACCAGGAACGACAACGACACGGTGTGCAGCTGCTCGGCGACGAGCTGGTCGGCGAACCGACCGGGGAACGTCATCAGGTGGTCGGTGGCGATCGAGCCGGCGACGGCGATACGCACGGGGGTCTCCTCAAGATGGCAACAGTGCCAGCGGGCGGGGTGGATGAACCCACCCACGGTACCGGGCCCGCGCCGTGCGGCAGCAAGAGTGCCACTCAAGCCGCCCCCCACCGGACATGGTGGCACCCCTTGCCCTCGAACGTGTACTACCTCCGGGTAGCACTGGTGGGTGTGCGGAGACCGGGCCTAGGGTCGGACTCAGGGGCCCGGCCGGACCGGGCGGGCCCGTCGACCGTGGCAGTGCCGCCACGGCTCTGGATCGGAGCGATGCCCGATGATGCCCAAGCACTCCCCGCCGTCCGCCCGCCGGGCCGACACCGACGGCGAGACCCTCGACGCGCTGGTGAGTTCCTCCCGGCGGCTGCGCCGGTTCTGGCCGCTGCCGGCGGCGGCCCCGGAGCCGGCCGTCCCCGCCTCCGTCGGCGTCCGGGTCCCGTCCGGGGCGCAGCGCCTGGTCGCCGGAATGGCCGAGTACGGAATCTGATCCGTTCCGGAACCGGATCCGACCGGGGCACGTCACATCCGCGCGGAGCGGCCGAGGAGGCGGCGCCGCTGAGCCCTCGGGAGGATGTGCAGATGGATCTGGAGACGATGCCCCGGCGTGGTCGGCGCGTGGTGGCCCTGGCGGCTGTGGCGCTGGCGGCGATGGTGACGGTGGCCGGGTGCAACGGGGACGGCAAGAGCTCGGCGGACTCGGCCGGCGCGTCCGCCACCACGAGCGCCTCGGCCTCGGCGAGCGCCACCCCGCAGGCCCCGACGCCCTCCGGCACCCCGTCCGCGACGGCGTCCGGCACACCGGGCCAGCCGAGCCAGGTGCCGCCGACCGGCTGGGCCCCCACCCCGGCCTCGCCGGCCCCGGGGCAGCCGTCGGGCGCGGCCACTCCCCCGGGCAACGCGATCGCCCCGGGCGAGCCCGACCCGGCCGGCACGGGGGCCGGTCCGGCGGTGCGTCCGCCGGTCGCCTACCGGGCGGACGGCGGCAAGCTGACCGTCTACTTCTTCGGCGGGGTCTGCACCAAGTACGCGCTGAAGGCGGACGAGTCGCAGGCGGGCAAGGTGGCCGTCGAGGTCGTGCCCGGCCCGCCGACGGTCCAGCCGGGCCACGTCTGCACCGCGCTGGCCAAGCGCCAGGCGGTCGCCGCCGATCTGCGTTCGCCGCTGGCCGGGCGGACGGTGGTCGACAGGACCAGCGGCCAGGATGTGCCGCTGGAGGGCGACCCTCACGCCGGCCCGGACCCGGTGACCCCGGACGGCGCGGCCCAGTAGGGCCTGTCTCCCGGGTTTCGGCGGACCCGGCAAGGACCCGCAAACGCGTGAGGCGGCCCCGGGGAGATCCCCGGGGCCGCCTCACTGCTTGCGGGCTCGGCCGCGCTTCAGGCTTAGCTGAAGGAGTCGCCGCAGGCGCAGGAGCCGGTGGCGTTCGGGTTGTCGATCGTGAAGCCCTGCTTCTCGATGGTGTCGACGAAGTCGACGGTGGCGCCGCCCAGGTACGGGGCGCTCATCCGGTCGGTGACGACCTTGACGCCGTTGAAGTCCTTCACCACGTCGCCGTCGAGCGAGCGCTCGTCGAAGAACAGCTGGTAACGCAGGCCGGAGCAGCCACCGGGCTGGACGGCGACGCGCAGCGCGAGGTCGTCGCGGCCTTCCTGCTCCAGCAGGGCCTTGACCTTGGCCGCGGCGGCATCGGTAAGGAGGATGCCACTCTCGACGGTGGTCTCGTCCTGGACGGTCATCTGCTTTCTCCCGGTCTTGACGACGGTCTGCCGCCAGTGCCAACCACCGGCCGTCCGGTTTCATTTCCCGGACGGCGATGGATTTCCTCGGCCTGTTCGGCGCCTGTCTTCCGTGGGCCGGGTGTGCCACCCGCGTCCCCTACGCTCCCCATGCTCGCACAACCGGGGAGCGCAGGTCACCGCCCGTGTCATGGATCCGGGTGAACCGGCCCCGCGGCCGCCCGTCGGACGCCAGGATGGTCGGCATGATCCTTCGCCAGCTCAGGGACACCGCAGAAGACGCGGAGGTCGTTCAGGAACTGTCCTCCGCCGCTTTCGCCGAGCCGACCGCCGCTCCGGCGCCGCCCAAGCCGACACCGCTGCAGTTGGCCCGGACCCGGCACCTGGCGAGCACCGATCCCGGGGGCTGCTGGCTGGCGGAGAGCGACGGGCAGGCGGTCGGGGTGGTGCTGTCGATGCGCCGCGAGGGCCTGTGGACGCCCTCGCTGTTCGCGGTCCGCCCGTCCGCCCAGGGCAAGGGGGTCGGGCGGCTGCTGCTGGAACGGGCGACGGCGCACGCGCGGGGCTGCCTGCGCGGGATGGTCTGTGCCTCCCCCTCCCCCGCGGCGGCCCGCCGCTACCGGCTGGCCGGGTTCACCCTGCACCCGGCGATGCGGCTGACCGGGCGGGTGGACCGGCAGGGGCTGATCGACCCGGGGGACATCCCGGTGCACCGCGGCAACATCACCCACCTGCACCTGCTGGACTCGGTGGACCGGCGGCTGCGCGGGTCCGCGCACGGCCCGGACCACGAGCTGATGCTCGGGCACTTCGAGGAGCTGCTGATCGCCGACGCCCTGGCCGGCAGCGGCTACTGCTACCGCGACGGCGGCACGGTGCGACTGCTGGCCGCCAGCAGCAAGCGGATCGCCGCCCGGCTGCTGCGTGAGGCGCTGGCCCGGGTGCCGGACGGGGTCGAGGCGCGGGTGGACTACCTGACCGCCGAGCAGGAGTGGGCCCTGGACGTCGGGCTGGAGGTCGGACTGACGCCGCAGACCAGGGGATTCGTCGGGGTGCGCGGGATGCGGCCGCCGAGCCCGTACCTGCCGAACGGGGCGTTCCTGTAGCCGGGCACCGGGGCGGGCGCACGCGTACGGCCCCACCGGGCGAGCCGGTGGGGCCGTACGGGCGGAGCCTCGGTCAGGCCATGGTGTCCAGGATCTCCCGGACCATCTCCATGGTCGTGCCCGGGTGCAGGAAGGCGAAGCGGGCGACCGTCTCACCGTCCCAGCCGGTCGGGGTGACGAAGCCGATCTGGTCCGCGAGCAGCTGCTGCGACCAGCGGTAGTAGTCGTCGTTGGTCCAGCCCTTGCGCTTGAAGCAGACGGCCGAGAGCTGGGGGTCGAACAGCAGCTCCAGGTGCTCGGTCTCGCGGATCAGCTGGGCGGTGTCCCGGGCGAGCGTGAGGCCGGTCTCGATGGCGTCGGTGTAGGCCTGGACGCCGTGGACGGCCAGCGAGAACCAGAGCGGCAGACCGCGGGCACGCCGGGTCAGGTGGTAGGCGTAGTCGGTGGGGTTCCACTCGTCGCCCTCGGTGTGCAGGACGTCCAGGTAGGAGGCGTCCTGGGTGTGCACGGCGCGGGCCAGCTGCGGGTTGCGGTAGATGAGCGCGGCACAGTCGAAGGGGGCGAACAGCCACTTGTGCGGGTCGACCACGAAGGAGTCGGCGTGCTCGATGCCGTCGTAGCGCTCGCGCACCGAGGGGGCGAACAGGCCCGCGCCACCGTAGGCGCCGTCCACGTGGAACCACAGGTCGCGCTCGCGGGCGACCTCGGCCAGGCCCTTGAGATCGTCGACGATGCCCTCGTTGGTGGTGCCGGCGGTGCCGACGACGGCGATCACCGTTTCCGGGTTCGGGTCGGCGGCCAGGGCGGCGCGCAGCGCCTCGCCGGTGAACCGCCGGTTCACGGTCGGGACCTTGAAGGCCTCGACGCCGATGATGTTGAAGGTGTTCTTGACCGAGGAGTGGACCTGGTCGGCGACGGCTATCCGCAGCCGAGCCTCCGGACCACTGTGACGACCGTCGTTGGCGAGGCGACGGCGGGCGGTGTCGCGGGCGACGACCAGGGCGGACAGGTTGCCCGCCGAGCCGCCGGAGACGAAGCAGCCGCCGGCCGTCTGGGGCAGGCCCGCGCGGTCGGCTATCAGGCGCAGCACCTGGTTCTCGGCGGCGATCGCGCCGGCCGCCTCCAGCCAGGAGATGCCCTGGAGCGACGCGCAGGAGACGACCATGTCGAACAGCAGCGCGGCCTTGGTCGGGGCGCACGGGATGAAGGACAGGTAGCGCGGGCTGTCGGCGGAGATCACCGCGCGGGACAGCTCGTGGTCGTAGAGCTTGAGCACGTCGGCCGGGTTGTTGCCGTCCTGGTTGAGCAGGCCGGCCAGCTGGACGCGCAGGTGCTCGCCGTCACCGGGGTGGTCGAGCGGGACCGGGTCGTACTGCAGCCGCTCCCGCATGTAGTCGAAAACCAGGTCGACCAGTTCGTTGTCGGGCCGGTGCATGCGGTCGGGTGCTGCGGACACGGCTGTCCCTCTCGGCTGTGGGGTGTCGGGGGGATCCGGTCTGCGGGACGCCTCACCGCGCTGGCCGGACGTGATCAGCGTAGGCAGCGGGGGTGGTTCGCCGCGCGTCGGAACGCGGCTGGTCAGGCAGGTTTCGAGCGTCTTCGGACGGGTCCGCGCAGGATTCCTGCGTACCCGCTTCCCGGGGCGCGACGGGCCTGGGGCGGGCCCTAGCCGATCAGCTGGGAGAGGACCACCGAGGAGCGGCTGCGCTGGACACCGGGCTCGCGCCGGATGCGCTCGATGACGGCCTCCAGATGGCGCATGTCGGCGGCCCGGAGGTGGACCAGGGCGTCCGGGTCGCCGGTGACCGTCCAGGCGGCGATCACCTCGGGGAACTGGCGCAGGCTGGCGAGGATCTCCTCGGGTGCGGTGCGCTCGCGGCAGTAGACCTCGACGAAGGCCTCGGTCTGCCAGCCGAGCACGGCCGGGTCGAGCACCACGGTGAAGCCCCGCACCACGCCGCGCGCCCGGAGCCGGTCGATCCGACGGCGCACGGCGGTGGCGGAGAGGTTCACCTGCAGGCCGATCTCGGCGTAGGAGGCGCGGCCGTCGCTGCCGAGCCGGGCGAGGAGCTGCCGGTCGGTCTCGTCCAGGTCCGCCCCGATCACCTCGTGCGCTCGGCTGTTGGTCATCGGTGCGGGGCTCCACGGGTCGTGCGGGGTTCGACGGTGTGTCCCGGCGGCGACTGGTGCTCGGCCACCATCGCTGCCGAAACGGTTCGCCACCCATTCTGGCGGATGACCTGAACGAGTTCATCGCCGACGGATGACGCGGAGGAGGACGTCAGTCCACGAGGAGGACGATCTTTCCCCTGGTCCGGCCCTCGGCGCTGAGCGCCTGGGCCGAGGCCGCCTGGGCCAGCGGGAAGGTGGAGGCGACGGTGACGGTCAGCCGGCCGTCGTCCGCGAGCGCGGCCAGTTCGGCCAGGCCGGCGGCGTCCGGGCGGGCCCAGACGTAGTGGCCGCCGAGGGCCTTCACCCCGAAGTCGGTGATCGAGGCGATCCGGCCGGGATCAGCCACCAGCCCGGCCGAGACCTGGACGGCGCCGCGGCCGACCAGGTCGAGCGCCGCGTCCACGCCGTCGGGGGCGACCTCGCGGACCCGCTCGGCCAGGCCCTCGCCGTACGTGACCGGTTCGGCGCCCAGGCCGCGCAGGTAGTCGTGGTTGCGCTCGCCCGCCGTACCGATCACCCGGGCGCCGCGGGCGCGGGCGATCTGGACGGCCAGGTGGCCCACCCCGCCGGCCGCCGCGTGCACCAGCAGGGTCTCGCCCTCGCGAAGCCCCAACGCCCGCAGGCTCTGCAGCGCGGTGAGCCCGGCCAGCGGCAGGCCGCCGCACTGCGCCCAGTCCAGCGCGGCGGGCCGGCGGGCGAGGGTGCGGACCGGGGCGGAGACCAGTTCGGCGTAGGTGCCGTGCTCGACGGCGTCCTTGCGGACGTAGCCGTAGACCTCGTCGCCGGGGGCGAACTCCGTCACCCCGCCGCCGACGGCACGGACCACGCCGGCCGCGTCCCAGCCCATGACCAACGGGAAGTGGACGTCCAGCATGCCGTCCAGGGCACCGTCCCGGACCTTCCAGTCCACCGGGTTCACCCCGGCCGCCCGCACCTGCACCAGGACCGAGTCGGGCCCGACCTTGGGGTCGGGCAGGTCGGTGTACTCGACCACCTCGGGGCCGCCGTAGCGGTTGATCGCGATTGCCTTCATGGGCTCAGCCATACCCGGCGGCTTCGAAATATCGATTCGGCCACACCAGACTGCCCCGAATCGGGGTATCCGGCTCCGCCGGGGCTTCCTTTCGGCGAGCGGTTCTCGTCACATCGACAGGACGGCCATCGTCACTCTGACGCTAACCGGTTAGAATAGATAGTGTCAGATAGACGAAAAGGCTTCACCGCTTGATCGGCCGCACAGAAGGGCACCCGCCCGTGACCACCACCATCACCGAGACCTACGGCGTCGACCCCACTCCGACGCCGCTCGCTCTGCTGCTGCTCGGCCGGGAGGCCGACCCGAACAGCGAGCGCGGCGTCGAGTGCCCCGGCGACCTCCCCCCGGCCTCCGACCCGGACCTCGTCGAGCGCGCCCGCGCGGCCAAGGCCGCGCTCGGCGACCGCGTCTTCATCCTCGGGCACCACTACCAGCGTGACGAGGTGATCGAGTTCGCCGACGTCACCGGCGACTCCTTCAAGCTCGCGCGCGACGCGGCGGCCCGCCCCGAGGCCGAGTACATCGTCTTCTGCGGCGTGCACTTCATGGCCGAGTCGGCGGACATCCTCACCAGCGACAGGCAGCAGGTCGTCCTCCCCGACCTCGCGGCCGGCTGCTCGATGGCCGACATGGCCACCGCCGAGCAGGTCGCCGAGTGCTGGGACGCGCTGACCGACGCCGGCATAGCCGACGTGACCGTCCCGGTCTCGTACATGAACTCCTCCGCCGACATCAAGGCCTTCACCGGCAAGCACGGCGGCCTCATCTGCACCTCCTCCAACGCCAAGCGCGCCCTGGAGTGGGCCTTCGAGCAGGGCGAGAAGGTGCTCTTCCTGCCCGACCAGCACCTCGGCCGCAACACCGCGGTGCGGGACATGGGCTTCTCGCTGGACGACTGCGTCGTCTACAACCCGCACAAGCCGAACGGCGGCCTGACCGCCGACCAGCTGCGGGACGCGAAGATGATCCTCTGGCGCGGCCACTGCTCGGTGCACGGCCGCTTCAGCCTGGACTCGGTGAACGACGTCCGCGAGCGGATACCCGGCGTGAACGTCCTGGTGCACCCCGAGTGCAAGCACGAGGTCGTCGCGGCCGCCGACATGGTGGGCTCGACCGAGTACATCATCAAGGCTCTGGACGCCGCCGAGCCCGGCTCCAAGTGGGCCATCGGCACCGAGCTGAACCTGGTCCGCCGCCTGGCCAAGGCGCACCCGGACAAGGAGATCGTCTTCCTGGACCGCGCGGTCTGCTTCTGCTCGACCATGAACCGGATCGACCTGCCGCACCTGGTCTGGGCGCTGGAGTCGCTGGTCGACGGCCGGGTCCCGAACGTGATCACCGTCGACCCGGAGACCGAGAAGTACGCGAAGGCGGCGCTGGACCGGATGCTGGCCCTGCCGTAGTCCTGCCCCGGGACCCGCGAGCGGGCGACCAGCACAGCGAAGGGCGGGCCCCCTCCCACCGGAGGGGGCCCGCCCTTTCGTCTGGCAGCAGCCGAAGAGCTACTCGTACTCGGGGAACCCCGGGATCACGCCCTCGCCCTCGGACAGCAGCAGTGCGCGGACCTCGCTGATCGTCGCCTCGGAACTCGGCAGGATCAGGTCGGACGGCTCCAGAGCGTCGTCGGGCAGCCGGGTGCCGTACCGCATCACCGCGTCGAGCAGCTTGCCGTAGGCCTGGCGGAAGTTCTCCTCGTCGCCCGACTCCACTGCGGTGAGCAGCTCGTCGTCGAGCTGGTTGAGCAGGTTCAGGTGGTCCTCGCCCACCTCGAACTGCCCCTCACCCATGACCCTCATGATCATGCCGTGCGTCTCCCTGGTTCGTGGGGTCGAGCTCAGGTCACTTGTTGTAGTTGATGCGCGGGGTGTCCTGCGGGTGCGCGTCCTGCGGCTGCTGGGCCGGCTTGCCCTGCTCGATCGCGGCCGGACCGGAGGCGGGGCCGCCGGCCAGCTCGGCCTTCATCCGGGCGAGCTCCAGCTCGACGTCGGAGCCGCCGGCCACCCGCTCCAGCTCGGCCTCGATGTCGTCCTTGCGGCCGAGACCGCTGGCGTCGTCGAGCGCGCCGGAGGCGAGCAGCTCGTCGATCGCGCCGGCCCGGGCCTGCATCTGCGCGGTCTTGTCCTCGGCCCGCTGGATGGCCAGGCCGACGTCGCCCATCTCCTCCGAGATGCCGGAGAAGGACTCGGCGATGCGAGTCTGCGCCTGGGCCGCGGTGTAGGTGGCCTTGATGGTCTCCTTCTTGGTGCGGAAGGCGTCCACCTTGGCCTGCAGCCGCTGGGAGGCCAGCGTGAGCTTCTCCTCCTCGGCCTGCAGGGCCTGGTACTGCGTCTCCAGGTCGTTGATCTGGGACTGCATGTTGGCCTTGCGGGTCAGCGCCTCGCGCGCGAGGTCCTCGCGGCCGAGGGACAGCGCCTTGCGGCCCTGGTCCTCGTACTTCGCGGACTGCTGCTGGAGCTGGGTCAGCTGGAGTTCCAGGCGCTTGCGCGAGGTCGCGACGTCCGCGACACCACGCCGTACCTTCTGCAGCAACTCGAGCTGCTTCTGGTAGGAGTAGTCGAGCGTCTCACGCGGATCCTCCGCCCGGTCCAAGGCCTTGTTCGCCTTGGAGCGGAAGATCAGCCCCATACGCTTCATGATTCCGTCGCTCATGGGCCTCGGGTGCCCCCTTCTCCGGCCTGCGGTGTATATCTCGTTACCAGACACGACGAGTGTATGTGCAGCGAGCCCTTCGCCGCAGTGCACCTGCCTGCAACAAGACTGCTACAGCGACCAGCGGGGGTTCCTCATCCCCCGGGTGGATCCGCCTCTCATCCTGCCCATACTCCATCCGATCGATCCCCTACGGGAAGAGCCCGGGAAACCCGGGTCGGAGCCCGGACCGGAGGATCGATATGCGTTTGGGTCCGAGGGGACCCGTGGTCGTAGCCGCGCACCCCGTACGCTGGTGGTGTGTTCCGACGCCGTTCAGATGATGCCGCCGCCTCCGCCACCGTGCTGGAGAAGCAGGACGAGACGACCCAGGCCCGCCACCCGCAGGCCAAGAAGGGCCGCCCCACCCCCAAGCGCAGTGAGGCCGAGGCCAACCGGCGCACCCGGGTGACGGTGCCCAAGGACCGCAAGGAGGCCTCCCGCCAGGCACGCGACCGGATGCGGGTCGAACGCGAGAAGCAGCGCCAGGCCCTGATGGACGGCGACGAGCGCCACCTGCCGGCCCGCGACAAGGGCCCGGTGCGCAAGTTCGCCCGCGACTACGTGGACGCCCGCTGGTCGCTCGCCGAGTTCTTCCTGCCGGCCGCCGTGGTCATCCTGGTGCTGAGCATCGTCAAGGTGCAGGCCCTGCAGCTGCTGTCCACGCTGCTGTTCCTGCTCTTCTTCATCCTGGTGATCCTGGACTTCGTCCGCCTCGGCTTCGGCCTGCGCAAGCAGCTGGGCGAGCGCTTCACCGGCCAGAACACCCGCGGCGCGGTCGTCTACGGGATCATGCGCACCCTGCAGATGCGCCGGCTGCGCCTGCCCAAGCCGCAGGTGCGGCGCGGAGAGAAGCCCTGACCGCCGAACCGGTGGACTCCGGCTGGGCCCCGCCGTCCTGGGAGGGGCCCGGCCTGTACGCGCTACCCGGACAGGGGGACGGCGGCCACGACCGGCTCGGCCAGGAGCGCCGACTGCCCTCGCGCAGCGGCTCCTTCGCCGGCGGGACCGGCGCCTGGCTGGACCGGCTCGGCGGACTGCGCAACTTCGTCCGCCAGGAGCTCGTCTCCCGCCAGCTCGCCGAGCAGCTGACCTGCCGAACCGCGCAGCGCGTCCTCGACATCGGCTGCGGCCAGGGCACCCAGGCCCTGCGACTGGCCAGGGCCGGCCACTACGTCACCGGGATCGACTCCGACCCGGTCGCGCTCGGCGTCGCCCAGGGGGCGCTGGCCGAGGAGCCGCCCGAGGTGCGCGGCCGGCTGCAGCTGCTCAGCGGTGACGGCCACCAGTGCGGGCGCTGGTTCGGCCCGCGCAGCTTCGACGTGGTGCTCTGCCACGGCGTCCTGATGTACCTGCCCGACCCGGACCCGATGATCGCCTCGCTGGCCCGGCTCCTGGCGCCCGGCGGTCTGCTCTCGCTGCTGGTCCGCAACCGCGACGCGCTCGCGCTGCGGCCCGCCGCCGCCGGGGACTGGCGAGCCGCCCTGCACGCCTTCGAGAGCGACCGGTACTACAACCGGCTCGGACTGGCCGCCCGCGCCGACCGGCTCGCCGACCTGTCCGTCACCCTCTCCGAGGTGTCGGTGCCGCTCCGGCACTGGTACGGCGTGCGGGTCTTCACCGACAACGCGCCCGACGACGCGACCCCGCCGGTGGACGGGCGGCAGCTGGCCCAGCTGCTGGAAGCCGAGGACCGGGCCGGCCGCACCGACCCGTACCGGCAGGTCGCGGCACTGCTGCACGTGGTCGGGGCGAAGTAGCCCGCCCCGACCGGCCGGCGGGCTACTCCTCGTGCAGGCTCATCGTGTAGACCTGCTGACCGTCCTCCAGCAGGACCGCGGTGTCCACGCCGTCCTCGACGAGCTGCTTCCAGGTCTCCCCGATCCAGGTCTCGGCGTCCCCCTGGCCGGCGAACTCCTCCTGGCCGCCGCTGGGCGTCACCGTGCTGCCGTCCGCCTTCTCGTACCGCCACGTCCAGACCATGCCCGGCTCCTCCCGCTTCCCGCTGCCCGCTTCCTATGTGGTGCGCACCATAGCCTGCCCGGCCGGATCTTCCGTATGCCTGGTCGGGCAGGATGAGCGGCATGGCGACCCACCTCCCGCTCCCCCGCACGCTGCTGCTCGGCGGCGCGCGCTCCGGCAAGTCCACCCGCGCCGAGCAGCTGCTCGCCGACCGGCCGGACGTCCTGTACGTGGCCACCGGCGGCACCCGGGACGGCGACGCCGAGTGGGCCCAGCGGATCGAGCTGCACCGCGAGCGCCGGCCGGCGAGCTGGCGCACCGCCGAGACCTGCGACCTGGCGGCCGTGCTCGACGACGCCGACGACCCGGCTCCGGTGCTGATCGACTGCCTGGCGCTGTGGCTGACCGCGGTGATGGACGAGTGCGACGCCTGGGACGACGGGGCCTGGGCGAACGGCGGCGAGGCCGCGGTGCAGCGCCGCTGCGAGGCGCTGGCCTCGGCCTGGGCGGCCACCTCGCGGACGGTCGTCGCGGTGAGCAACGAGGTCGGCATGGGTGTCGTCCCGGCCACCGCCGCGGGCCGACGCTTCCGCGACACCCTGGGCCGGCTCAACATGGCCGTGGCCGACGCCTCGGAGCGTGTGCTGCTGGTCGTGGCGGGACAGGTCGTCACAGTCAAGCCAGCCGCAGCCTGAATACCTTTGGCGTGTAGCCTTCCGGACGATGGACACGACCGTGGATCTCGATACGTTCTCCTCGCTCGTCGAGCGCCCCGACGACAGCGCCCGGCGGGCCGCCGAGGAGCGCTGGCAGGAGGCCGGCCGGCCGCGTGGCGGGCTCGGCAAGCTGGAGGAGCTGGGCAGCTGGCTGTCGTCCGTGCAGGGGCACTCCCCGGTGCGGCCGGTGTCGGCGCCCAAGGTGCTGCTGTTCGCCGCCGACCACGGTGTGGCCGCGCTCGGGGTCTCCCGGCTGCCCGCCCAGGGCGGCACCGTGGCGCGGGTGCGGGCCGTACTCGACGGCACCGCGCCGGTGGCCCGGCTGGCCGCGCGCTACGGCGCCGAGGTGCGGGTGGTCGACGTCGGTGTGGACACCGACGCCGCGGACTTCCCTGACGAGGTGGTCACCCACCGGATCCGGCGCGGCTCCGGCCGGATCGACGTCGAGGACGCGCTCACCCCGGAGGAGACCGTGCGGGCCTTCCGGGCCGGCATGGCCGTGGCCGACGAGGAGGCCGACTCCGGCACCGACGTGGTGCTGCTCGGCGACCTCGGGGTCGGCGCCACCACAGTGGCCGCCGTGCTGATCGGCGCGCTGTGCGGGACGGACGCCGCCGCGGTCTGCGGGCGCGGCTCCGGCATCGACGACCGGGTGTGGATGGTCAAGTGCGCCACCATCCGGGACTCGCTGCGGCGGGCCCGGCCGGTGCTCGGCGACCAGATCGCCCTGCTCGGCGCGACCGGCGGGGCCGACTTCGCGGCGGTCACCGGCTTCCTGCTGCAGGCCGCGGTCCGCCAGCTGCCGGTGGTGCTGGACGGTGTGGTCTCGGCGGCCTGCGCGCTGGTCGCCCAGCGGATCGCCTTCCGGGCGCCGGAGTGGTGGCGGGCCGGACAGTCCAGCGGCGAGCCGGCCCAGGCGAAGGCGTACGACCGGCTGACCCTGACGCCGCTGCAGGACCAGGGGATCACCATGGGCGAGGGCGTCGGCGCGGTGCTGGCGCTGCCGTTGCTCCAGGCTGCGGGCGACGCGCTCGCGGACGAGGCGCCGAGGTCGAACGCGGCGGCGGCGCCGAAGGAGCAGCCGAAGCTGCCGTCGGCGGCGGACCTGTTGCGGCGGCTGTAGGGCCCGGCGACTTGGGCGTCAGCGCTCGGGCGGTGGGCCCCGGCCTTCCGCTTCACGCGGTTCCCCGCGTCCCACTCGGGGCGCGGGGATTTTGCTTGTGCGGTGCCGTGCGGTGAGGAGAGGGAGCGATGGCGGACAGCGGTGACCGGGCCGGCTGGGGCGAGGGGCTGCGGTTCGCGTTCGGGACGCTGTCGGTGCTGCGGGTGCGGGTGGAGCGCTGGGACCGGGCGGCGGGGGCGCGGGCGATGACGGCGGCTCCGGTGGTCGGGGCGGTGCTGGGCGCCCTCGCGGCCGGGGCCGGGGCGCTGGTCGCCTGGCGCGCGGGCGGGCTGCTCGGGGCGGTGGCGGCGGTGGGGGTGCTCGCCGCGCTGACCCGGGGGCTGCACCTGGACGGTCTGGCGGACGTCGCCGACGGGCTGGGCAGCGGCAAGCCGGCCGAGGACGCACTGCGGATCATGAAGCAGTCCGACATCGGCCCGTTCGGCGTACTGACCCTGGTTCTCGTACTGCTGGCCCAGGTCGCCGCACTGGCCGGACAGTTCGGATATTCCGTACCGCGCGGCGCGCTGGCGGTGCTCGCCTCGGCGGTGGCCGCCCGGTGCGCGCTCGGCTGGGGCTGTCTGCGATCGGTGCCAGCCGCCCGCCCGGGCGGGCTCGGGGCGATGGTGGCGAGCACCGTGACGCCCGCCGGGGCCGCCGCCGGGACGGCCCTCGGGGCGCTCGCCCTCGCCGCGACCGGACTGTTCGACGGATGGTCAGTCCTCCGTCTCCCGCTGGCCGTTGCGCTCGGCGTCGGTGGCGCCCGACTGCTGCTGGGGCGCTGCGTCCGACGGTTCGGCGGAATCACCGGGGACGTGCTCGGGGCGATGGCCGAGACCGCGGCCACCGGCACGCTGTTCGCCCTGGCGCTGCTCGGCTGACACCGGGCGGCGCGTGATCCCAGCATGCGGACTACCATGCGTGAAGCACCGCAGCCCTGCACCGTGGCAGGTCCTGCCCGCCGGCGCGTATGCGAGGAGCCGGGGCCTCTGGTGTGCGCGCCCGCCGGTCGCGGCCGCGCACACCAGGGGGCCCGGATCCGCGTACCCGCCGGCGGACGGCCTGCCACGACGGGCTGCGCCGGTTCGGCAGCCACGCCGCGACCGGCCGTGGACCGCGAAAGAACAGGACGCATTACGTGACTGCATTGTCTGTGAGCACCTCCTCCGCCGCCTCGCTGCGCGCGGACGCCCTGGTGGTCGGCGCCGCGAAGGGGCCGAAGGGCATCGTGCTCGCCCCCGGCGCCGAGGCCGTGAACGAGGCGTTCGACGGCAAGCTGGCCGAGGTCCTCGGCACCCTGGGCGCGACCGGCGCCGAGGGCGAGACCGTCAAGGTGCCCTCCCCCGCCGGTCTGAAGGCCCCGCTCGTGCTCGCGGTCGGCCTCGGCGAGGCCGACGAGGACGGTTACGCCTCGGAGGCGCTGCGTCGCGCCGCCGGTGTCGCCGCCCGCGCCCTGGCCGGCACCAAGAAGGCCGCGCTGGCCCTGCCGACCGAGTCCGCGGACGACGTCGAGGCGCTCGCGCTGGGCGGTCTGCTCGGCTCGTACGCCTTCGGCACCTACAAGGGCAACGGCAACGGCAAGGACCCGGTCGGCGAGCTGGTCGTGCTGGCCGCCCGCAAGGGCAGCAAGGACGCCAAGGCCGCCGTGGAGCGCGCCGTCGCGATCGGCGAGGAGATGAACCGGGCCCGCGACCTGGTCAACACCGCGCCGAACGACCTGAACCCGAAGAGCTTCGCCGCGATCGCCCAGGCGGCCGGCAAGGAGCACGGCCTCAAGGTCGAGGTGCTGGACGAGAAGGCGCTGACCAAGGGCGGCTACGGCGGGCTGCTGGGCGTCGGCGGCGGCTCGGCCAACCCGCCGCGGCTGGTGAAGCTGGCCTACACCCACCCGAAGGCGAAGGCCACGCTGGCCTTCGTCGGCAAGGGCATCACCTACGACTCGGGCGGCATCTCGCTGAAGCCGGCCGGCCACAACGAGACCATGAAGTGCGACATGGCCGGCGCCGCCGCGGTGTTCGCCGCCGTGGTGGCCGCCAAGCGCCTGGGCCTGGTCGTCAACGTGACCGCCTGGCTGGCGCTGGCCGAGAACATGCCGTCCGGCTCCGCCGTCCGCCCGGGCGACGTGCTGCGCATGTACGGCGGCAAGACCGTCGAGGTGCTGAACACCGACGCCGAGGGCCGTCTGGTGCTGGCCGACGCGCTCGTGCGGGCCGGCGAGGAGAACCCGGACGTCATCGTCGACGTGGCGACCCTGACCGGTGCCATGGTGATGGCCCTGGGCAACCGCACCTTCGGCGTGATGTCCAACAGCGACGAGCTGCGCGAGAACCTGCACGCCGTCGCGGGCGAGGTCGGCGAGCAGTCCTGGCCGATGCCGCTGCCGGCCGAGCTGCGCAAGGGCTTCACCGAGTCGACCATCGCCGACATGGCCAACATGGGCGAGCGGATGGGCGGCGGCCTGGTGGCCGGTCTGTTCCTGAAGGAGTTCGTGGCCGAGGGCGTCGACTGGGCGCACCTGGACATCGCCGGACCGGCGTTCCACGAGGGCGCGCCGTTCGGCTACACCCCGAAGGGCGGCACCGCGAGCGCGGTGCGCACCCTGGTCCGCTTCGCCGAGCAGACCGCGGCGGGCGGCAAGGCCTGATCCTTCCGACCTGAGCCTCCACGGGGGCCCGGCGCACACGCGCCGGGCCCCCGTGGGCGTTCCCGCGCGGGTTACCTGCGAGTAGGACGCGCCATCCCGGCGCACCCCTGTTCGCCAAGGGCGAAACTTTGTTCCGCAGTGCGGAAGCAGCGACGGTGAACAGCCCGGGAGACGCCCGTCCGGCGGCCGTCAATACCGCCCTGAGCTGCGATGATGCCCTTCTGTCGGGGGTGTTCCCGCCCTGGTGACCACTCTGTGGGACACCCCTGGGGTGGACCCGGACATCAGCTACCGCGAACAAGTGCGAAGATGTATTTCCGGCACGACTGGGCGCCCCACAAAGGCTTCCGACCCACCGGACCGCGACCGGCCCGGCGACCCACCCCATTGCATGGAGGACGTGACGTGGCGAACGACGCCAGCACCGTTTTCGACGTAGTCATTCTCGGAGGCGGAAGCGGCGGTTACGCCGCGGCGCTCCGCGCCGCTCAGCTGGGTCTGAGCGTTGCCCTGGTCGAGAAGGGTGAGCTGGGCGGCACCTGCCTGCACCGCGGCTGCATCCCGACCAAGGCGCTGCTGCACGCCGCCGAGATCGCGGACGAGACGAAGGAGGCCGCCGAGTTCGGCGTGCTGGCCACCTTCCAGGGCATCGACATCAACGGCGTCCACAAGTACAAGGACGACGTCATCGCCGGCCTGTACAAGGGCCTGCAGGGCCTGGTGGCGTCCCGCAAGGTGACCTTCATCCAGGGCGAGGGCAAGCTCTCCTCGCAGACCTCGGTGGACGTCAACGGCCAGCGCATCGAAGGCCGCCACATCGTCCTGGCCACCGGTTCGGTGCCGCGCTCGATCCCGGGCCTGGAGATCGACGGCAACCGCGTGATCTCCTCCGACCACGCCCTCAAGCTCGACCGCATCCCGAAGTCGGCCGTCATCCTGGGCGGCGGCGTCATCGGCGTCGAGTTCGCCTCGGTCTGGAAGTCCTTCGGCGTCGAGGTCACCATCGTCGAGGCGCTGCCGCACCTCGTCCCGCTGGAGGACGAGAACTCCTCCAAGCTGCTGGAGCGCGCGTTCCGCAAGCGCGGCATCAAGTTCGAGCTGAAGGCCCGTTTCTCGGGCGTCGAGTACACCGAGACCGGTGTCCGCGTCTCCACCGAGAACGGCAAGCAGATCGACGCCGACCTGCTGCTCGTCGCCATCGGCCGCGGCCCGGTCTCGGCCGGCCTCGGCTACGAGGAGAACGGCGTCGCGATGGACCGCGGCTACGTCCTGGTCGACGAGTACATGCGCACCAACGTGCCCACCATCTCGGCCGTCGGCGACCTCGCCCCGACCCTGCAGCTCGCCCACGTCGGCTTCGCCGAGGGCATCCTGGTGGCCGAGCGCCTGGCCGGCCTCAAGCCGATGCCGATCGACTACGACGGCGTCCCGCGGGTCACCTACTCCAACCCCGAGGTGGCCTCCGTCGGCATCTCCGAGGCCAAGGCCGTCGAGCTGTACGGCAAGGAGAAGGTCGTCACCCTGAAGTACAACCTGGCCGGCAACGGCAAGAGCAAGATCCTGAAGACCGCCGGCGAGATCAAGCTCGTCCAGGTCAAGGACGGCGCCGTGGTCGGCGTCCACATGGTCGGCGCCCGCATGGGCGAGCAGGTCGGCGAAGCCCAGCTGATCTACAACTGGGAGGCCCTGCCGGCCGAGGTCGCGCAGCTGATCCACGCGCACCCGACCCAGTCCGAGGCCCTGGGCGAGGCGCACCTGGCGCTGGCCGGCAAGCCGCTGCACGCGCACGACTGATCGCGCCCACCACCCCCCGTTTCCAGTACTTCCCGTACGCAAGACTTGATAGGAGTCGCTGAAACCATGGCGGTCTCAGTAACACTGCCCGCGCTGGGCGAGAGCGTTTCCGAGGGCACCGTCACCCGCTGGCTGAAGGCCGAGGGTGAGCGTGTCGAGGTCGACGAGCCGCTGCTGGAGGTGTCGACCGACAAGGTCGACACCGAGATCCCGGCTCCCGCCGCCGGCATCCTGGCCTCGATCAAGGTCGCCGAGGACGAGACCGTCGAGGTCGGCGCCGAGCTGGCGATCATCGACGACGGTTCCGGCGCCCCGGTCGCCGCCGCCGCTCCGGTCGCCGAGGCTGCCGCTCCGGCCCCGGTCGCCGCCCCGGCCCCGGTCGCCGAAGCCCCGGCTGCCGCCCCCGCCGCTGCTCCGGCCGCCCCGGCCGGCGACGCCACTCCGGTGCTGCTGCCCGCGCTCGGCGAGTCCGTCACCGAGGGCACCGTCACCCGCTGGCTGAAGGCCGAGGGTGAGACGGTCGAGATCGACGAGCCGCTGCTGGAGGTGTCGACCGACAAGGTCGACACCGAGATCCCGTCGCCGGTCGCCGGTGTCGTCGTCAAGATCCTGGTCGGCGAGGACGAGACCGCCGAGGTCGGCGCTCAGCTCGCGCTGATCGGCGCCCCGGGTGCCGCCGCTGCCGCTCCGGCCCCGGTCGCCGCTCCGGCCCCGGTCGCCGCTCCGGCCCCGGTTGCCGCTCCGGCCCCGGTCGCCGCCCCGGCCCCGGTCGCCGCCCCGGCCCCGGTCGCCGCCCCGGCTCCGGCCGCTCCGGCCGCCGACGCCGGTGACGCCTACGTCACCCCGCTGGTGCGCAAGCTCGCCGCCGAGCACGGCGTCGCGCTGTCCTCCGTCGCCGGCACCGGCGTCGGCGGCCGCATCCGCAAGCAGGACGTCATCGCCGCCGCGGAGGCCGCCAAGGCCGCCCCGGCCCCGGTCGCCGCTGCCGCCCCGGCCGCCGCGCCGAAGGCCGCCGCCGCGCCGTCCGCCCTGCGCGGCCAGACGGTCAAGATGACCCGCATGCGCAAGGTCATCGGCGACAACATGATGAAGGCCCTGCACGAGCAGGCCCAGCTGACCAGCGTGGTCGAGGTGGACGTCACCAAGATCATGTCGCTGCGCGCCAAGGCCAAGGACGGCTTCCTCGCCCGCGAGGGCGTCAAGCTCTCCCCGATGCCGTTCTTCGTCAAGGCCGCCGCCCAGGCGCTGAAGGTCCACGCGGTCGTCAACGCCCGGATCAACGACGCCGAGGGCACCGTCACCTACTTCGACACCGAGAACATCGGTATCGCGGTGGACTCCGAGAAGGGTCTGATGACTCCGGTCATCAAGGGTGCGGGCGACCTCAACATCGCCGGCATCTCGAAGAAGACCGCCGAGCTGGCCGCCAAGGTCCGCGACAACAAGATCACCCCGGACGAGCTGTCCGGCGCCACCTTCACCATCAGCAACACCGGCTCGCGCGGTGCGCTGTTCGACACCGTGATCGTGCCGCCGAACCAGGTCGCCATCCTGGGCATCGGCGCCACCGTCAAGCGCCCGGTGGTCATCGAGGCCGACGGCGGCACCGCCATCGGCATCCGCGACATGACCTACCTGTCGCTCTCCTACGACCACCGCCTGGTGGACGGCGCCGACGCCGCCCGCTACCTGGTCGCGGTCAAGGAGATCCTGGAGGCCGGCGAGTTCGAGGTCGAGCTCGGCCTGTAGGGCACCCCGGTCGTACGGAACCCCGCGTCGTCCCCGGACGGCGCGGGGTTCCGCCGTTCCCGGGCCGTGTTTCCGCCCGTCGTGGCATGCGCGGAGGCGGCCGAGCGGGGATGCTGGAGCGGTGATGGACGAGACCGACTTCTGGCAGATCATCGACGAGACCCGGGAGGCCGCCGACGGCGATCCCGACGAACAGGCCGACCGGCTGGTGGAGCACCTCGTCCGGCTGACCCCGGACGACGTGATCGACTTCGCCCGACTGTTCGAGGCCCGGTTCCAGCGCGCCTTCCGCTACGACCTGTGGGGCGCGGCCTACCTGCTGCTGGACGGCGCCTCCGAGGACACCTTCGACTACTTCCGCTGCTGGCTGATCGGCCAGGGCCGGGACGTCTTCGAGGGCGGGCTGGCCGAGCCGGACGACCTGGCGGACCTCCTGCCCGAGTTCGACGAGGAGGAGGACGGCGAGGCCGAGGACCTCGGCTTCGCGGCCGACGAGGCGTACGAGCGGCTGACCGGCCTGCCGTTGCCCGAGGTGGGCGGTCGGCAAGCCGGGCGGCCGGGCGGGGCGGCACTGGACTTCGACGACCCGGACGTCATGGCGAAGCGCTTCCCCAAGCTCTGGGAGCGGTACGGGGATTAGGGCCAATGCCGGTGACTTTGCGTTCTGCCACGGCCCTCTGCCCGAAGCATCGCCACAGGTCAGCGGCTCGCGATCGCCGTTAAGTCAGTGGCATTGGGATTAGACCGTATGAAGTGCGCTGCTTGTGTGGTTCGGGTCCGCCCGGGGCGGGAGGTTTCCGGCCCGGCGGGCCGGGCGTCAAGCCCGGAGCCGCTTCGCGGTCGCTGCGCGAGCCTTGACGTCGGCCAGTCGGGCCGGAGCTTGTCCGGCGACTGTCCGGGGCGGACCCGGCAGGTGCGGGTGCGGGCCGGGCAGCATCGGTCCGGAGCCTCACACGCAAGTTGTCGCGGGTTGCCGCCCCGGCGGACCGTGGGCGGTAGTGCCGCAATTGCGAGAGGCACCGGATGTATACCGAGCGTACTGCTGTCGGGCTGGACGTTCACGCCCGATCCACCATGGCCTGGGCCCTGGACGGCGTCACCGGTGAGG